>NZ_CP113950.1:0-347500 GCF_026810205.1 Myxococcus sp. NMCA1
GAGCAACGCAGGCAGCCGGGTCATCAGCTCCCGGTCCATCTCCTCCAATGCCCCGCGAAGGGCCGCCAGGTCCTCTGGGGCGCGTTCCGCGGTCACCATGCGCTGCAGGACCCTCAGGCGCTGATTGCGCTGCACCAGGCTGCCCAGGACGTCCTCCAGCTCATCGCTGAGGGCCTCGCCCAGGCGCAGGTCGTGCCCAATCAGCTCGCGGAGCTGCTCCACCAGGTACGTGAGGTCCCAGGATTCTGCGTATCCAGCACGGCGCGACATCTCACCCCTGGCCCAGGCGGGTCGCCGGGCTCACTCCAGCGGCTGGGGCCGCAGCAGGCCCACGAGGGTGAGGCGCGAGCGGGACGGGTCCAGCTCCACGCTGACCTGGCAGCCGGCGACGTCCAGCCTCAGCGTGTACGGGAACTCGGGGGGCAGCTGACTTTCCTCCTGCCGGGCCAGGGCGGCCAGGCGGAACAGTTCGGCGAGCAGTTCCTGGCGGGTCTCCGCCGCGAGCCCCTCCACGGCCGCCTGCAGGCCGCGTGGGATGAGCACGGTGAAGGCCTGCGATGACGAAGGGGCGCATGAGGAAGATGCGACAGAGGTCATGGCGTACCCCGGGTGCGAGAACCATACCCTTCCGGCAGCCAACCATTTCGCGTGGTTGCAGCCTGTAGCAGTGGAACGGGCTGTAAGAAACACTGCCCCCCTCCCCGCCGACCCTGAAGTGTTGGGAGGTGGGGCGTTGGCGGAGTGGGGCGTCCGCGGGGCCTTCCGGCGCGAGCTATAGCCAGAAGGCACGGGGGGGAACGCCATGGCGCACGCAACGCAGGCGTCCCGGTACAGCGGCATTGTATTGGCGCTGATGCTGGGGTTGGGAGCGGCGGCTTGTCGGGACACACCGTCCCTGTCGGGGGCGGAGGGGCGGTTGCGGTTGTCGGCGCAGCGCGTGGACTTCCCGCACGCCTACCCGGGCACCCGGCGGGAGGCCGAGGTCCGCGTGGTGAATGGCGGCCGGGCCCCGCTGGACGTCACGTGGACGGACGTGACGGCACCCTTCTCGTTGGAGGCGGCGCTGCCGGTCCGGGTGCTTGCGGGAGAGGTGCCAGTGCGTCTGCGCTTCGCGCCCGAAGCTGAAGGGACCTACGAGGTCGTCCTCACCGGCACCGCGTCGGATGGCGGCCAGGTGCGGTTGGTGCTGGCGGGCGAGGCGAAGCCGGTGCCGGCGTGCTTCACGCCCGTGACGTGCGCGGCGGCCACCTTCGACCTGGTGACGGAGCGGTGCGTGGAGTCGGTGCTGCCGGAAGGCACCGCGTGTGAGCCGGGCAATGCCTGCATCACCGGCGCCACCTGCCAGGCGGGACGCTGCCGGGGCGAGGAGCGCGCCTGTGACGACGGCAACGCCTGCACCACGGACGTGTGCCACGTGCTGGACGGGTGCCAGTCCGTGCCGGCGCCGCCCT
Source organism: Myxococcus sp. NMCA1 (assembly GCF_026810205.1). NCBI lineage: Bacteria > Pseudomonadati > Myxococcota > Myxococcia > Myxococcales > Myxococcaceae > Myxococcus > Myxococcus sp. NMCA1. Next base: position 1,452 of record NZ_CP113950.1, read on the forward strand.
GTCCCGCGGCCGGGCCGTGTCAGGTGGGGACGTGTGACCCGCGGATGGGATGCGCCACGGCCCCCGCGCCGGACGGCACCCTCTGCGGCGCGGCCCAAAGCACCTGCGAGGACGCGGACGTGTGCCTGGATGGGGCCTGCGTGAAGCGCGACCTGCCAGAGGGATTCCTGTGTGAAGCGGCCAGTCCGTGCCAGGCGTCGGGGCACTGCCGCGGCGGCGTGTGCGCTCGGCCCGCGGCGCAACCCCTGAAGGTGGATTGGGAGCACGACGCCCGGACGGGAGAAGAGCAACTACAGGACCTGCTGGTGGGGCCGGAAGGGGACGTGACGCTGTCGGGCTTCTACGGCACGCCCGTGCTGGACGCGGCGGGCAAGGGGCCTCCGGTGCGGGCCTCCCACCCGGCGCGCCGCTGCATGCTGTGGAACGACCGGCTCCTGTGCATGGACATGCCGATGGACGGGACGGTGTCGCTGCTGGAGCGCGGCACGGGGGCGCCGCGGTGGACCTTCACCCTGGCCGACGCACGGCCGGACTTCCGCGACAGGACGCAGACACTCTTCCTGGCGCGGCTGGCGGTGATGGCGCCGGACCGGCTGGCGGCCCTCTTCGAGGCCTACCCCACGGACCAGCGGCGCGACACGGCGTGCCGCATGTACTTCCTGGTGGTGCTGGATGCCTTCGGACACATGGTGTCCGCGCGCGAGCTGACGGACCCACTGCTCGCCGAGTGCAACCACCCGCACCCGTATGGCCTCGCCTCGGACACGGTGGGGGACCTCTACGTCGCCTTCGCGCCCACGCTGAACACGGGCGCGCCGCTGGTGTCGGGGACGCCCTCGTTGCTGATGGCCTTCTCCTCGGACGGGGTGCCGCGCTGGCGGAGGACGGAGCCCCTGCGCGCGGGCGAGCTCGCGGTGGTGAACGGGCTGCTGCTGCTCGAATGGGGCTTCCAGGCGTTGAGCACCCGGGACGGGACACCGGTGGGGGAGCACCTGGCCCAGCACCTTGGCCGCGCGGTGGCCACCCGGGACGTGGTGGTGCCCAGCGCGTCGGGCACGACGGTGAACGCGGGTGTGGACAGCCTGAGCTCCACGCCGGCCGCGACGCAGCTCAAGGGCTTCTGGCTGCCGGACCTGGAGCCGGCGTGGCTGTACTCGCTGAAGGAAGGCCAGCGCCTGACGACCAAGGAGCTCCGGCTGGCCACCTGGCCCAGGGGCGCGGGACTTCCCCCCGAGATGCTGGTGCTGACGCACGCGGTGGCGGCCGACAACCAGCGGTTGCTGGTGGGCGTGCGCACGCGAGATGGAAGCGAGGCCTTCCAGTGTCCGCTCGACTACGCGCCGCGCACGGTGCCGCAGTTGATGGAGCTGGGGCCTGGCGCCCTCTACGTGATGGATGGGGCCCTCAGTTGTGGCGAGTGCGATCCGCCCTTCGCCAACAGCCAGCCGCGCTTCATGCGCTTCCCCATGCCGGGGTTGCTGCCCGCGAACGCGCCCTGGCCCGGGACCTTCGGAGGACCGGGGCACGGGCACCATGAGAACGCGGTGCACTGAGCAGCAGCGCGGCGCTTCACTGTGGAGAACTTGTGGGCGTATCGGAAGACCGCACGTCGAGGATGCGCCCCTCGCGCAGCCAGCCCTGGGCATCCACGGTGAGCGGTGCGCCCACGGCGGTGACGCGCGCGGGGGCCTTGCGCGTGAGCCACCCGAGCCACGCGCACAGCGCCGCGTCCAGCTGGTCATGGGTGGGAAGCAGGCCCGGCGGGAAGCGCAGGCCCCGCGCCTCCAGCACCGCCTGTCTTCGCGTCCGTCCCGCGTGAGACGCCTTCTTCCCCAACTTCTCCACAGACAGCGCGCGCCACGTCGCGCCGGGGAAGGCCTCGAAGAGGCGGGCCTCCTCCAGCGAGTCCGTGTCCACGTCCAACAGGGGATGCCCACCCCGCGCATGCAGCGCCGCGAACAACTGCACCCCGCCCCGGACGAAGCCGGCGAAGGGACGTCCAGGCTCGGGCAGTACGTCGGGCGTGCGTCCCGGCGCGCGCAGGCATCGCTCCGCTTCGCGCACGGAGGCTCCCGGCCGGGCCAATGCCTGAGGCCCATCGATGACGAGCACATCCTCCGGGTTCAAAGGAAATGACGCGTGCAGCAGCTCGGGGGTGAAGCCGAGCGCCTTCGAGGGGACGGGCCACCGGAGCTCGGAGAAGCGCACCTGCCCCCGGGTATCCACCTCCGCCACGTCCACTGGCCGGGGAACGCGTGCGTACGGGTCCGTCAAATCCCAGCCCAGGAAGCGCATGGTGAGCTCAAGCCGGCGTAGCGGTTTCCCGCATATCGCGCTGCTTCATGGCCCGCCCTGAAAGGAATTCAGTCTTCACCGCGCCTGCTCACACTCGTCGTGAATGCGCAACTGCTATGCGTCCTCACCACATCCGGCCTGTCACGGTGCTTGCGGGAGTCAGGACCCGGCGGGTGGACAGGCCCCGCGCAGCCGATATTCTTCGCCCACCGTAGCGTTGGCGTTCGTGGACGGTATTCCACGGTGCCCACGCGCAGGCCGCTCGGGAAGCAACCCCCTTGTTCCCGGCGCTCGCGTGGAAGGAGTGCGGTTGCCCGGACGACCTTGGAGGTCCGGCGTGCGGCGGCTTCGTTGCATCGTGGGGGGCCCGCTCGGGCCCCGGGTGGAAGTCTCCCGGGGCCCGAGAGACCTCGTTCCAGTCGCCGCTACGGTTGTGGTGTCTCCGCCGCCTGATTCGCTTCCACGCGCGTGAAGGACAGCAGGTAGGCGGGCTCGTCTCGCGTGCTCGCCTGTATCAACTCCTCCGTCAGCGCATGCAGGGGCCAGCGGTCCATGGACGCCTTGCGGAAGAGGGCCACCGCGCCCTCCAGCGCGCCGATTCGCGCCAGCGCCTGTTCACGTCCGGCCTCGTCGCCCATCTCCTGGGCGCCGCCGCGGACGAGCTGCAGGCCCACCATGCGCTCCACCATGGTGGGTTGTTCGGCCATGCGCGTGCCGATGTCACGGGTGATGCGGCCCAGCCGCTTCCGGCCCTCGGGAGACAGCGAGCCGCGCGTGCCCACGTTGCGCGTGCGCAGCACCCACGAGCCCCGGTCCGTCACGCTGTGGGCCGCCACCGCCATCGCCGCGGCGCTGACATCTGGCACCCCCGAGCCCTCCAGCCGCTTCCGGGCTTCCTCGTACGTGCGGGTGAAGACGCCCTCGCGCCACACGGGCAGGGCGGCCACCTGCTCCAGGCGGTCGATCTCCGCCGCGCTCATCTCCGAGCCCGGCTCCGTGTCTCCCAGGAGCAGCAGCAATTGAATCTGCATGGCGCGTGGGTTCGCGGCCGCAAGCGCCTCCAGCTTCTGGCGGAACACCGTGCGCGCTTCGTCGTGGGAGGACTGTGGCAAGGCCTCGCCCCGGAGCACGTCCATCACCGCCACGAAGAGGGACGGGTCCTCCAGCCGAGGCACCTGCCGCAGCAGGAAGAGCGCCTTGTCTGCGTCCAGGCGCGGGCTGCCCAGGGCCAGCATCAGCTTCACGTCGTCCGACGCGGCCCGCTCCCAGGCGGCCTTCGCCGCGGCGGTGATGGCCGGGTCGGGCGGCAGCGGCGTGGCTCCGGGGAGCAGCTCGCTCTGCTGAAGGTCGGGCTGGCCCAGGTCCACCCAGGCCTGGCGGAACGCCTGTTGCCAGTCCATGCCGGGTGTGCGCCGCAGCTCGCGCAGCCGCGCCAGCAGCTTTGCTTCCGGAGCGCCCGGGGCGGCCGCCTCCAACCGCCGGATCGCGTCGCTGGCCTCGGTGTCTTGACCTTCCTCCAGCGCGAGACAGGCCTTCACGAGGAGCGCCGGCGCGTGCTGGGGCGCCAGCTTCAGCGCGGCCGCCAGTGCCTCATGCGCCTGGGCCCGCTGTCCCGTCGCGGCGGCCCGGGCGGCGCGGTCCGTCTGGACCAGCACCTCCATGGGGGCCTGGGACTTTGCTTTGGGCCTCTCGTGTGCGTGGTCCGCGTGGGACTCGCCATGCGCGTCGTGCGTGTCCCGCGGGGTGGAACCGGGCGATGAAGGCTGTGGGTTCCACAGGAAGAGCCCTCCGGCCAACACCGCCACGCCGACGCCCGCGCCACCCCACAGGACCTTGCCGCGTCGCCGGGGCGCCGGGGCGTTATCGGAGGAGGAAGGGAGGGGAGGCGTCATCGGGCGGGAATCTCCGCGAGGGGTGGGGACGCGCATTCCAGCCGCCCCGGCCCTCGTGGAGCAAGCCGGCCCACCCGCGACCTCGGGTGCTGTCCGGTTCACCCCACCCGTGTGCTGTCATTGACGCGGTACGCCTCCCACGGCGGCGGGCGCGTCAGTCCTTGTAGACAACCCGGGAGCCTCCGCTGGCGCGCACGTCGCTCTGGCTCGGGCGGGACACGAGCTGGAGGACGCTGCCCCCAGAGGCTTCGCCGCTGACGCGGTCGGACGCATCCACCTCCACGCGCGAGCCGCCGCTCGCTTCCGCGTCCAGCGTCTTGACGCCCTTCACGTCCAGGGCCCGCACGATGGAGCCCCCGCTGGCCTCGACGTCGAAGTCCGTTGCCCGTCCCGCCAGCGTCACCTTCGAGCCACCACTGGCCTCGGCCTCCACCTGGCGTGCATCCACGCCGCGGACGTTGACGATGGCGCCGCCGCTGGCGTCGACGTCGAACTCGTCCGTGCGCGTGGCGTCCGCGTCCACGTGGCTGCCGCCGCTGGCGTGGATGCCTTCGACGCGCGGGCTGGAGACGTACAGGCGGACGCTGCCGCCTTTGAATCCGCTGAAGAGCTTCTTGTCCACGCGGGTGCGCAGCGTCCCGTCATGCACATCCATTTCGATTCGGGACACGAGTTCGGCCGGTCCCTCCAGGCGCACGGACTTGGGGCCCACCCTCACCTCGGCCCGGATGCCGTGGCTCACCGATACCTCGTCGAAGTCGGGCACCTCTCGGACGTCGCCTCGCTGTTGTGCGGAAGCGGACGCACCGGCTTGAGGCTCCTGGGCATGGGCACAGGCACCGAAGACGAGGAAGGCGGCGACGATTGAGACGCGGACGGGGGACATGGGCACGCTCCAATGGAAAAAGGGGCCATGACATGGACCCCGACGTGCTCAAGGTACGCACGCCCTCGGCATTGATTGCCTGCCCTTCGGTTCAGGGGTCCGAAAGCAGGCTCAACGGGCCGCGGACGGAGGTCGTCTCCCCGGGCTTGATGTCCACGGGGACCTGATGCGCCTTGGCGGTGGCATCCACCAGCTTCAGGGTGTGCTGGCCCGCGGGCAGCTTCACCTTGAAGAGCGGCGTCTTGCCCAGGTCCTGGCCGCCAAGGAACACCTGGGCCTTGGGCTCGGTGACCAGGGTGAGGAAGCCGGGCTCGCCCGCCGGTACGCTCTCCGAGGCGGGCGGCGTGGCCGGTGCCTTGCGGGGTGCCGTGGTGACTGCCTTGCTCCGCTGCGTCCCATTGCGGACGCGCTTGAAGGTCCGGGGCTCCTTGAGCGGGGCGTCGTCCTCGGTGGCGGAGTCCGAGGGGGCACTCTCCTCCGGCAGGGGGACCTGATCCGTCAGGGTGGCGGGGTCCACATCCGCGATGGCCAGGGCCGAATCACCCGTGTCCTTCGGCCCATCTTTCACCGGTGGAGCCACGGGAGTCGCCGTCCCCGCCGCCAGGTCCTTGTCCGCGTTCACCGGGGGGCGTGTCCCGGCGGTTTGCTGGGGGGGCGGTGGGGCACCCTGGCCGAGCAGGGGCTTCAGCCGGGAGGACACGACGCCACCGTCCAGCCCCAGCATCACCACCGCGACGCCCAGCGCCAGCACGCCCACCACCGCCGTGATGGCCATCCAGGCCCGGCTTCGCCGAGGTTGTGGTTCGGCTTGTGGCTGGAACTGGGGGGCCCGCGCGCGCCTGGGGCCTGTTGTGGCGCCCCCCTGGCTTTGCACCGTGGATTCTTCTTCGTCCTCCTCCACGGGCATGTCGTGGAAGCGGACGGGCTGGGTGGTGGGCTCGGTCGAAGCGCCACCCTGCCTGCGGCGGGGAGGAATGGGGCGGCGCGGCGAGGGCGTCACCGGAACCGTGTCCCCGCCACGCTCGGGGGGCAGCACCGGCATGCGAATCATCGCCGTCTGCAGGTCGCGCTCGGCGGGGGGCGGCGTGGGCACGGAGGCGCGCAGGCCGTCCTGGGCGCGGGAAGCGCGGGTGCGGGATGCATCTTCCGTCGCGGCGCGAGGCGCGGGCGCCTCGGATGGGGCCACCGTGCGCAGGCCGTCCTGCGTCCGGGACGAGCGGGACCGTGCATCGGCACGCGGGGGCTCATCCACGGACGGGGAAGGCTCGGGCGTGCGAGATGAACGGGCCCGTGGAGCGTCATCCGAGGTGGGAGCCGGCTCATGTGCGCGGGATGAACGTGCCCGAGGCGCGTCATCACCAGCAGGCGTCGGCTCAGCCGTGCGAGATGCGCGTCCCCGATGCGCATCATCCGCGGCAGGGACCGTATCCGGCGTGCGAATCGGTCGGGCGCGAGATTCCTCGGGCGCTGGCGGAGCGGGTGGCTCCGGGGAACGCACCCCGCGGACCTGGGTCTGTTCCCGATCGGTGGCCTGGGCATCAGCCGCCGAGGCCCGCGAGCCCTGACGTGCGGGGGCCTCACCCGGTGCGGACGCAGAGGCGCCCGCGTCCCGGCTGGTGCCCGGCAGCTGTGTGCGGACCGTGTGCTCCGGAGGGTGGACCGGCATCCCCGGCTGGGTGCGCACGTGCTGCCCCCCGGACGGAGGGAGCGTCATCGCCTCGGCGGGAGGAGGCGGCGGAGGGTGTGCGTCAGCGGGGGACGCGCGCGAGGCCAGCCGCTTGCCCGGAGGCGCCTGAAGCACGGCCTTGCGAACGGTGCCGGCGTCAGGGGACGCGGCGGGAGCGCCCGCGGTGGGGCGCCGGGGCGCGGGGGCTGGCGCGGCGTTCCGAGGCGCTCCCGAAGCCCGAGGCGACGGCGGCAAGGTGACGCCACCGGTGGGCAGCTCGGACGGCTCAACCCCCATGGCCATCACCTTGGCCAGGTTCACCACGCCGGTGGTGTCCCCCGTGTCGTTCTGCCCGCTCATCAGGAGCTGCCGCGTCTGCTCACGCCGGTCGGAGAAGAGGCGGAGCATCAGCTCGCTGCTCTGCTCGGGGTGCCAGATGAGCGGTCCCACGGCGCGCTCGATGGCGCGGGCGAACTCCAGCGTGGAGGCGTACCGGTCCTCGCGGCGCTTGGACAGCGCGCGCATGACGATGGCGTCCAGCTCCGGCGGCACGTGCTTGTTGGTGCGCGAGGGCGGCGTCACCTCGCAGCGCAGCACCGCGTTCATCATCGCCTCGGCCTGCTTGGCGTAGAACAGCCGCATGCCGGTGAGGCACTCGTGCAGCACCACGCCGAGGCTGAACAGGTCGCTGCGCGCATCCAGCGGCTCGCCCATGATTTGCTCGGGCGACATGTACCCGCTGGTGCCCTTCACCATGCCCACGGCGGTGCGGCTGGCGCGGGCCAGGCTCTTGGCGATGCCGAAGTCGAGCAGCTTGGTGACGCCCTCGTACGTCACCATGATGTTCTTCTCCGCCACGTCCCGGTGGATGACGGGAGAGGGGCGGCCCAGCGGATCCGTGAAGGTGTGTGCGTAGTGCAGCGCCACGGCGGTATCGCGCACCGCCATCAGACTGTAGCCCATGGGGATGGGGGTGTTGGCCTGCCGGCACGCGCGGGCCACCTCCACCAGCGTGGCGCCCGGGACGAACTCCATGGAGAGGAAGAGCTCTCCGTCCGCGATGTCCAGGTCGTACACCTGGGCGATGTGCGGGTGGTTGAACGCAGCCGTCACCTTGGCCTCGTCCAGGAACATCCGGACGAACTCCTCCTCGCCGCGGATGTCGGGGAGGATTTGCTTCAGCACCACCAGCTTGTGGAAACCCGCCAGGCCACGCTGGGACGCGAGGAAAATCTCCGCCATCCCGCCCGTCGACAGGCGGCAGAGCACCTCGTACTTGCCCAGCGAGCGCGCTTCCGGCGCGAGCGGCAGCGTGTTCCCACTCATTGAATGGCGCCGAATGTACACCGCGAGCCGGATGGACGCGAAAGCCCCGTCCCTCACGGGTTCGTTACCGGACCTGGTGACTTCCGGGGTAGGGCGGAATTGAAGCCGGATTCAGGTGGGGAATCGTGGGCGGCCCGGACGGAGGATGTCAGGGGCGCGGGCCCGGTTGCGTCCACGGCGGCAGGTCGCCAATTCCTGGCGATGGCTTTCCCGGTGAGACGCAGGCCCTCCATGGCCGTGTCCCGGGGGCTGACACTTTCCCGCGCGAGCCCTGCTTTCCCAGGATGGGAGTGGGCTAAACACGCGCCCAAGGTTCCATGGATACTTCTGATTCGCCCCGCACCGTCACCGGCCGTCTCGACGTCCACCCTCGCGGCTTCGGCTTCCTCACCGTGCAGACGCCCGGCTCGCCCGAGGTGCTGTCCGCCTTCGTCCCTCCGCCCGACCTCAATCCGTACTTCGCCGGGGACGTCGTCACGGCCACGGTGACGGCGGGCGCGGATGGGCGCTGGTCAGCCAGCCAGCTGTCGTTGGTGGAGCGGCCTCGCACGCAGGTCTACGGCGAGGTGGTGCTGCGCAAGGGCGCGCCCCTGCTCCGCGTGGACCGCGAGGTGGCCAACGCGGACTGGGTGCTCGACCCCGCGGGGACGCAGGTGCAGGCCGGTGATGCGGTGGTCGCGCGCATCGACGAAGGCAAGGTGGTGCTGCTCTACCGGGTGGAAGCAGGGGAGGACCGCTCCCTGGAGCGCGTCATCGCCCGGCACGGGCTGCGCAAGGACTTCTCCACGGAAGTCGTCGAGGAAGCGCGGGGCGCGCGCGCGGTGCCGCATGAGGTGGGCGCGCGGCGGGACCTACGGGACGTGCCCACGGTGACGGTGGATGCGCCGTCCACGCGGGACATCGATGACGCGATTTCGGTGCTGCCGGCGGGGCCGGACGGGGCGCTGCGACTCCTGGTGTCCATCGCGGACGTGGGTGAGTACGTGAAGCAGGGCACGGCGCTGGACGCCGAGGCACGCGAGCGGGCCACCAGCGTGTACCTGGCGGGGCGCGTACTGCCGATGTTGCCGGAAGCGTTGTCTTCGCACTGGCTGAGCCTGGTGCAGGGCGAGGAGCGGCTGTGCCTCACGGTGGAGCTGCGCATCGACCCGCAGGGCCGGGTGACAGCGGCGGACGTGTACGAGAGTGTCATCCGCTCGTGGGCGCGGCTGAACTACGACGAGGTGGGCGCCTACCTGGACCGGGGTGAGGTGTCGGCGCCCATGGAGCCGGTGCGCGAGGTGATGCCGTGGTTCCGGCTGGCGGCGGCGCGGCTGGCGGTGGCGCGGGCCGCGCGAGGCGGCATGGAGTTCGCGCGGGACGAGGCACGCTTCACCTTCGACCAGGCGACGGGCGAGCTGTCCGGGCTGGTGAGTGAGAAGCCGACGTCGGCGCACGCGATGATTGAGCGCTTCATGGTGGCGGCGAACGAGGCCATCGCCGGGTGGCTGCTGGCGCGCGGCCTGCCCGGGGTGTACCGCGTGCATGAGCAGCCGGACCCGTTGCGGGTGGCGGACCTGAATGCCTTCGCGGAGACGTCCGGCTTCGCGGCGGGTTTCGGACGGGAGCTGACGCCGCTCGCGCTGGCGGCGTTCGACCGGCAGATAGCGGGCGCGGTGGCGGAGCCGGCGCTGCGTTCGGTGCTGCGGCGCTCACTGGGCCCGTCGCGCTACACGGTGAAGCCGGGGCCGCACTTCGGTCTGGCGGCGCCGCTGTACCTGCACTTCACGTCACCGATTCGCCGGTACGCGGACCTGGCGGTGCACCGGACGTTGAAGGGGTACCTGCGCGGGCGCCGGGACTTCGTGGATGAAGACCCGGGGGTGGAGGCGCTCGCGGTGCACATCAACGCGAAGGCGCGCGCGTCGACGCGCGCGGAGAACGACCGGCACCGCGAGTTGGAAGCGCGGTGGATGGCGGGGCACGTGGGCAAGCAGTTCCAGGCGCGTGTGACGCGGGTGCGGCCCTTCGGCCTGGTGGTGCAACTGGACGGCATGCTGGTGGAAGGCGTGGTGCCCACGGACGCACTGTCCGGAGGTCCCTTCCGGCCGGATGCGCGCGAGCTGTCCCTGGTGGGCAAGGAGCGGACCTTCACCGTGGGCATGCCGGTGACGGTGAAGGTGGCGTCCACCGACGAGCAGCTCGGCCGCATCGAGCTGTCACTGGCCGAGTAACCGCCGCAAGTGTGGGAGGGACGCCCGGATGAGCCTTCGTTGGGCCAAGGTTGCCCTGTTGCTGACGGCCTGCGGCGGGGCGGGCTATCGGTACGCTGGGAGGGACGTCTACTTCGGGCCTGATGGCGGTCGGGTATGGGTTCGAGGCCCATGGCCCGCCATACAACCCTCCAGGAACGTGGATGACGTCATCGACCAGCTCTGTCCCATCATCATGGAGATGGATGGAGCGCGAGAGAAGGACTACGGCCAGGAATACTGCGGCGTCCTCTAATCGCTCGGAGACGGCGTCTTCTACGCGAGCTATCCCTCGCCCCTCGGTGAGATGCAGCGAATCGGTCCCAACAAGCGCAAGTCATGTATTTCACCGCGCCATGTGCGGGATGAGCGTGGACGTGCGGTCGGCATCGCCGACTACCACAGCCATCCCTGGGCACCGTCGCCACTGACACCGGAAGACAGATGGGAGAAGAACCAGCGATGGCTCATCCGAATCCAGTTCGATACGGACTGTCATGTGATGAAGCTGGTTCCCCATGCGAATGAGCCTCAGCCCGGTGAGGTCTATCTTCGCAAGGGGAGGGCCTGGGAACTCATTGGCATCATCAAGCCGGAGCACAAGCCATTCGGCATCGTCACGGATGTGGGCGACTAGGAGCGGGTTGGAGTTGCCCCCGTCAAATCGGACAGCTCAGGGATGAGAGTTAGCAGTACGGAACTCGTGGGGTGACTTCATCTTCAGCCCGCGGTGCGGGTGCCGGCGAACCTGGCCGCTGCCATCGAACTCGCGATGGACGACATGCTTCCTCGGGATGTGAAGCCGCCTCGGGACGCCACGCCGGATGACGTGTGCCTCCATCGTCACGACTCCTACGATGTCGAGGCGGCTCCACTGAGCGATGAAGTCGTGCTCGTCAGATTCCTGGTGAAGGAAGGCGCATGTCGCAGCGAAGGAGCCACCGCGACCGAGGCAGCCACCTACGCCATCGACATACGGGGCTGGCGCATTCTCGCCGTCCAGCGATAGCCGCCTGCCCTCAACCCGCGAGCGGCAGGCCGTCCGTCTTCCCCGTCAAATCCTTCGCGGTGGCCCACCCGAGCAGCCCCGTGGAGGACTTCACCAGGTAGAGGTAGCCCTCACCCTTGCGGTCCGAGGGCGCGGCGGCGAGGACCTGAATCTTCGAGCCCTGGGCCAACGTCGCGACGGCGCTCTTGTCCGTGCGGCTGCGAGCAAGGGGGAACGACTGCTTCACCGTGGCCTCGACGCCAACGGCGTACAGGTCCTGCGGCACCTCGGACACCTTGCCCGTCTTCGCATCCACGACGTACTTGTCGCGCCGGTTCCAGAAGCCCTGCCATGAGTCGGACAGGATGATGCCGTTGCCCTTGGCCTCGGTGAGCGCGGGCACGGTGCCCAGCAGCTTCAGCGCCTTGCCGTCGAAGCCGTAGATGTACGAGCGCTGGTCGTAGTCCGTCTGCCCGGTGCGCACCACGAGCTCCTTGCGCTTGTCCCGGCTGTCCAGGTCCACGATGAACACGCCCTCGGGTTCATTGTCATCACCGGGGCCCCGGACGGTGGCGCTGCCCGCCTTGAGGATGAACTCGTTCTTCGGTTCGTCGAACTGGATGGACACGGCTTCCGGCGTGCCATCACCGTTCAAATCCACCGAGGCGGACTTCACAGGGGCCGTGTCATCCGCGATGGCCAGCGGCGCCGTCAGCAGGGAGCACGTCATCACCGCCAGCACGGACGCGTTCGTCTTCATCGAAGTCCTCGGTGTCACACGGCGCCGTGGAAGCACGGCTCGGATTATCGCGCCCGCATCGTAGCCACACCGGTGTGCGAGGCGGCTGGGATTCACCGCGTCGCCGCGCTCAACCCTGCCGTCCGAAGCGCCCCCGGAAGTGTGTATCCAGATAGGCCTCCGCATGCTCGTAGGTGGCCAGGTCCGTCGCGGACAGCGGGCCGCCGTGCTCGAGCAGGTTCGCGCGCCGGGCGCGTTGCAGCACCGAGCGCGGCGCCTCTTCCGAAGCAGGCGCCAGCGTGCGCGCCACGGCGGCCACTCGCGCATGGGCCTCGTCCACCACCGCGAGCGCTTCGTCCAGCGAGACTTCCTTCTCAACCAGCGCGGAGAACAGCTGACAGTGATAACGCCTGCAGCTCGCCGGGCGGTCCGCGTAGACGGTGCACGTGCGCCCATCCAGGGCCGAGCAGTGTTGCATCAAGGCGGGACTTCCATCCGTGCGTGAGCCCACGGGCAGTCCCCGCCGCTGGAGCGCCAGGGCTTCCTCCGGCTGGAGCGACACGTGCGTGAAAAGCGTTCCGTCACAGCACATGCCGCAACGAAGGCAGAGGGTGTTGAGCGGCATGGTCCTCCCCCTAACCCGCTGACGGAGCCGGTTCCATCTCAGCGAGCAGGCATGCGAACGCTCATCCCCCCGGTGGCCATGCCACACCACCTCACCCCCAAAAGCCTGGGTGCGCACGGACCCGATGGGATGCGGGCGCACATCCCGTCTGAGAGGGAAATGACCATCCGTGTGACACTTGAAAAATCAGACATCCAGACCTGTCCTGGAGAGCAGGTTACGCGCGGCTCGTTCGTGCTCACGCTTCCAGTGAGAATTCTCAAGTCTCGCACCTGTGAAGCCGTACAATCGGCGTCCTTCAGACAACGGAGCTGTCATGCAGGCGGACACGCTGGAAGGGTTGAGCGGCCGGGCGTCGATGCTCGGTTACCGGATGGGGACGGAACTGACGGCGGTGGCGTCGTTCGGAAACCTCCAGGCGCCGTGTCGGCTGGTGCAACTGTCGTTGGAGCACCTGACGCTGAACCTGGGCACGCAGGCGGCGCCGAAGCCGGGCGACACGGCCTCCGTGGTGCTGGGCCATGGCGAGCGCTGGGCCACCGCGCTGGACGTGGAGGTCATGGACGTGCGCGGCGCGCCGGAGGTGAGCATGCGCTTCCTGGCGCCGCCCCTGGACGCGGGCCGCCGCATCGTCTCCGTGCTGGAGGCGCTGCGTGACAACGGCCTGCTGCTCCCGCCGGAGACGCGGCCGGTGTGGAAGGAGCGCATCGAGCACCCCGACCGCGTGCGGCGCATCTGCGACGCGCTGGTGGGCAGGCAGGCGCGCGGCATGGCGCGGACCGCGGACGGACGCAAGGTGCCGGTGACGGCCGCGTACTTCGACCCGCACGAAGGCCTCATGGGCTGGCGCTTCGAGGGTGGACTGCCCGCGCAGCCCTTCACCCTGGAGGCCTTCGGCTACAGCAGCGTGGTGCACCTGGAGGTCAGCGAGGCGCGCGAGGAGTCCGGCCTGGTGCTGATGCCGCTGCCCCGGGAGCTCGTTCGTTACCGCCACCGCTGGCTGCGGCGCGCGCCGCCGAGCCGTGCCTGCACGCTGTCCTTCGACCATCCGCTGTGGCCGCAGGTGCACGTGCGGCGTCAGGTGTTGGACCTGTCCTATGAGGGCCTCGCCTTCCTGACGGAGCCCGGCGAGGACCTGCTGTACCCGGGCCTGCGCCAGCCGGTGTTGGAGGTCGTGACGGAAGGAATGGCGCCGGTGCGGCTGCGCGCCGAGGTGCGCAACATCTCCAGCACCGCGGCGGGCCGTCGCTGCGGCATGTCCGTGCGTCCCCTGGATGCGGCGGGCGCGCAGGCCTGGCGCGCGCTGGTGGAGGCGCAGATGCACCCGGCCACCCAGGTGGAGGGTGACTGGGGTGATGCCACCTGGAAGCTCTTCGACGGTTCGGGTTACTTCCGGCTGCCGGGCAAGTCGCCGGAGGACTTCGAGGACGCGCACCCCAGCTTCGACGCCACGCTGGCGCGGCTGGAGGGCCGGACGCGGCTGGGCTACCGGGTGGTGCACCCGGAGGGGCAGTCCGTGGGCGCCACGCTGTCGGTGGTGAAGCCGTACGAAGGCAGCTGGATGGCGCACCAACTGGCGCGTCAGCCGGTGAAGGGCAGCCGCACGTCGGCGCGCGAGGCGCTGCGTGACATCTACCTGCGCGGCTACGAGCCCACGCAGGTGGACCCGGAGGTGAAGTGGTTCTTCGCCTTCTGCGAGGCGCGCGTGCGCTGGGTGCGCTTCACCAAGTTCGACTTCGCCACCTGGTACGAGCACACGGGCCAGACGTGCCTGGTGCCCTTCCAGCTGATGGAGGCGGAGGTGGACGGGGCCTGGGAAATCCCCGCGGGCATCGAGGTGGGCACGCCCACCGAGGCTGAGCGCGCGGCCTTCTTCGAGCAGGTGGAGCGCACGCGCCCGCTGGCCTACCGCGAGGCGCTGGACCTGGTGCCGGAGCGCTTCGACCTCAAGCGCGCCAAGGAGCGCTGGGGCGAGGCGGGGATGGGCCGCGAGCGCGAGCTGGTGGTCGCGCGGCACGAGGGCCACCCCGTCGTCCTGGCGGTGCTGGAGACGGCGCAGCCGGGCCTCAACCTCTTCAACGTGCTGGACGGCGTGCGGCTGGTGCCGCTGGTGGACGACGCGACGAAGGAGGCCCAGGACGCCATGGTGGCGCTGCTGGCCCACGCGGCGGACTGGTACCGCGCGCGCGAGCGCAAGGTGTTCATCCACTACGTGGAAGCGGCCTGCGTGGAGTACGTGGAGCGCGCGTCGCTCGCGGACCTGGGCGAAGGCAAGCTGTGGGTCATCTCCGCCAGCCTGCTGCCCGAGTTCCTCGAGCACCTCTTCGAGGCCACCACGCCCCCGGCGGGGGCGTAGTCGCGGGGACGGGGGCTCAGCCCTCGTCTTCGTCCGGGTCCGGGTAGGACTCCAGCTCGTCGTCTTCCTCGGCGGTGTGCGCGGGGCCGCGCTTCTTGCCCTTGCTGTCGCCACTGCCGACGTCGAAGTCCGCCGCCACCACGTACCACTGGCGGCCCTGCTGGATGCGGCGCAGCAGGCCTTGCTGCTCCAGCGCGGCCAGCAGCCGGGCGAAGGTGGAGAAGCCGTGCTCGCGCTCGTCGAAGTCGGGCTCCTTGCGGACGATGGCTTCCTTGATGAGGGACGGATTCACCGGCCCGGTGGCGCGCGCCAGCATGCTCTGCACCACCTCGCGGGCGATGTCCGGCATCTCCGTCTTCGACTGGGACTTGCCGCCACCCTGCGGCGTCTTCTCCTTGTCGCCCCGGCCCTTCTCGTCGCGCCCCTGGCGGCCTCCGCGCTTGCCGTGGCCCGCCTCCTCGGCGGACACGCTCTGCCGGCCCTTCTCCTTGTCGCCCTTGTCGGAGCGTGACTGGCGCGGGCGCAGGTAGATGAATTCGTCGCAGGCCTTCACGAAGAGCGGCGACGTGGACTCCTTCACCGCGAGCCCGATGACGGTGCGCCCGTTCTCACGCAGCTTGTAGGCCAGCGGGCAGAAGTCGCTGTCCCCGGAGCCGATGACGAAGGTGTCGATGCTCTCGCGCGCGTAGCACAGCTCCAGCGCGTCGATGACCAGGCGCATGTCCGCGCCATTCTTGCCGGCGCGCGTGGAGGGCGGCACGTCGATGAGCTCCACGCCGAACTCGTGCAGCCGGATTTTGGCCTCGGCGAAGCGGGACCAGTCGCAGTAGGCGCGGCGGAAGACGACCTTGCCCTTCTCCAGCAGCCGGTCGAGCGAGGGCTGCAAGTCGAAGCTCGCGGAGCTGATGCCCGTGTTGGTGACGAGGTTCTCGAAATCGATGAAGAGGGCGATGCGGTGCTCTTCGTTGCGACCGTTCACGTGCGGCCTCTGCGTGTTGCCGCCACGAGGGCGGCGGGAAAAAGGATCCGGGCAGGATGGCGCACCCTAGCCTGAATCGCTCAAGGGGAGAGGATGCACCCGGTGAGGACCGGCTGAATATTGGACGGTCCTCCCTGGAGGACCGGGCCTCAGCCCGGACAACGACGGCACAAGGGATGCCGATGTGTCATTGAATGTTACTCGGGGATAAAGCTTGACGCAATGATAGTGAATTGGGCAGGGTTGAAACCAGGCGCTTGTATGGGCCAAGGGGGGAAGCCGCGTCGTCAACACCACTTCGGGCTTCAAAGACACTCCATGCTCGATACGAAAAACGTGATGCGCATCATCTGTCTGGTGTTGCTGGGTGTACTGGGGGGTTGCACGCAAGCCTCCTCTGGGGACGCGACGTCCACGGTCCGTTGGGGGAATGGAGGCAGGTGGACGGCGGGCGCCATCACGGACGCCATTGTCGGGGCCCCCGTCGGCGCCACGGTCAGCGCGGTGGTGGGGGCGACGACCCTGGCTGCCGGCGCCTACTGCGAGACGTCTCCTGGCGCCTGCTCTGAAGTCCCGCGGTCAGTCTTGTCCCTGAGCCCCACGGTGCTGCCGGAGGCCCGTTGGATGCTGGCCGCGGAGCACACGAAGGGGAAGCGGTCGTCCACCTGGGACAAGCACACGAAGACGCGCTCGGGCGGCAAGGAGAAGAAGGACGAGCGCATGCGCTTCAGCCACGGCGCGGACGACAGCGGCAAGGAGAAGAAGGAAGAAGCGAAGCGGAAGAAGGAGGAAGAGAAGCGGCAGAAAGAAGAAGCGCGGCTGAAGAAGGAGGAGGAGGAGCGGATCAAGAGGGAAGAGGACCGGCGGAAGAAAGAGTCCGCGAAGAAATGAGTCAGGGGGTTCTCGTGAAGAAAAGACCAGACACGCTCAGCGACGCTGAAAAACGTCGTATCAGCAAGCGAATCGACGCGCTCTTCTCCGCGCAGCAGTGGAGTGAGTTGGATCAACTCATCTCCGAGTCCCTGCGAGGGACTCCCGAGGACCACTGGCTGCACGTCCGCCAGGCGGATGCCTGGTACGAGCAGAGGAAGTACTCCAAGGCGTCACGCCTCTATCTGAAAGTGCTCGAAAGCGTGCCGCGTTGTCCGCTGGGGCGGTGGGGGCTGGCGAACGCGCTCATGGCGCGCGGGAACGCGGACGACGCCCGGAAGCTCTTCCTGTCCCTGGCCCGGCAGAAGCCGGAGGTGATGGGCACTCGCGAGTGTGGCGAAGGCGTCCGGTGGGCACGGGGCCTCGTCGCGGATGCGAACTTCCGGTTGGGCCAGTTGGAGGAACGGGCGGGCGCGAGGGCCGCGGCCCGGCGCCGCTACCAGGCCTACCTGCGAATCCTGCAGCGCCCGGCGATCTCCCTCGAGAGCCGGCGGGAGGCGAACACCCGCCTTCGCGCCTTGAGTCTCAAGGGGCAGGCCCGCGGTTGAGGGCCCGGCGTGCCGCATGGCGCACGGCCCTTGGTGCGACGGAACGTTCCGTCCACAGGGCTGGGACCTCGGGCCAGGGCCTAGCTTGTCGGCAACGGGGGGCTCACGGCCCCTCCAGGAGGAGGACCCATGAAACGAATGCACGCTGGGAACTGGCGGGCCGCCGCCGTGGCGGCGCTGATGGTACCGGTGGCTGTCCTGGCCCGTGAACCCGTCAGCTCCCCGGATGACGGCTCCGGCGCTGGCAATGTGCCTAGGCAGGAGGGTCTCGACCGGAACTTCAACAACTTCGGCGTGACGATGTCCATCGACCGCTCCAACAGCGGCAGCCAGCGCCTCCTGGAAGTGGGCCCCCAGGCCAACGGCGTGGGCATGCCCATCCGCGAGGTGACGCCCGACCAGGACGAGGTGAAGCGCCTGTCCGGCAAGGTGCTGAAGCTCAACGGGCAGATGCTGTACCTGGAGACGGAGCCCGGCGCCGTGGTGCCCCTGGACCTGAGCGCGCTGCGCATCCGCAAGCAGCCGGAGAAGGGCCAGCACGTGGTGGCCGTCTACCAGGTGGAGAACACCACGGAGAACGTGGCGCTGGCGCTCGCCGGCGAGGTGCAGCCGAAGGACTGACGCGCTTCAGTCTTCCGGGTGGAGTTGGACGAGCGAGGGCAGTTCCGCTGCCCTCGCCCGGAGCCGCGGCTTGGGCCGGATGGCTACCGGCACGCGCGAGGCCGCCAGCAACTCCAGGTCGAACACGTTGTCCCCGAAGGCCGCGTAGAGCGGCTGGGACGTGCGCGAGCGCAGGCAATGCACCTTCCCGGCCGCGTAGGGAATGGGCTCGATGATGCCGGCCAGCACTGTCCCATCTTCCGTTCGCGGCGTGCAGGCCAGCACATTCAAGGGGTCCAGCCCCACTTCATGCACGGCGGCCTCCACGACGGCGAGCGGCGAGGCGCTGACCACGTAGCAGGGGATGCCCTGGCCGCGGGCCCACTCGACGACGCGGCGGCTCTCCGGGTGGATGCGCTGCTTGACCTCGTGGCGGGCCACCACGTCCTTCGCGAAGGCGCGCACCGCGTCCACGCGCCAACCGGCGAAGAGCCACGCCACCATCTCGTAGATGTCCTTCTCCGGAATCCGCCCCGCCTCGAAGGCGGCGAAGAGCTGGTGTGCCAGCTCGCGCGCGGGCAGGCCCTTCTCGAAGCCATGCGCGGCGGCCAGCCGCTCCAGGGCGGCGTGCGCTTCCGGGCGGATGTCGCCGTGCTCCAGCAGGGCCAGGAACAGGTCGTCTCCGACGTCCCCGCTCCACAGCGTGCCATCGCCGTCGAAGGCCAGCACCCCGCCAGGGGCGCGCTCGGCCTCCAACTGGATGCGCTCCAGCGTCTCCTCCACACGCTCCATCTTCATGGGCGCGCATCCTCCCCCGGCCCCGGGCCCGCGTCACCCCAGCTGTGTTCCATCGTCATCACTTCGCGACGCCCGCCCGTGCCTCGTCCAGGAGGCTCAGGTCCACCAGTCCGTCGATGTTGGCGTCGGTGATGAAGCCCAGCGTCTTCGCATGCTCGGCCGCGGTGGCGAGCGCCTGCGGCACCGGGTCCAGGCTGGGCTCCAGCCGGGAGAAGGCCTGCTGGAGGATGCCGGCGGGCAGTGGCTTGCTCGTGAGGCGGCCGAAGGCGGCGTTGGCCGCGGTGGTGAAGCCGGCCGGGTCCTCCTGCCAGCGCTCGGTGAGCCGCAGGTGCGCGCGCAGCAGGGCGACCACGCGCGGGCGCTGCGTCTCCATCACCTGTCGTGTCGTCACCAGCACCGTGGTGGGAAAGCGCCCGCCGGGCCACAAGTCCTTCTCATTCACCAGGATGTGGCCCTTGCCCTCGGCCACCAGGCGCGCGCCCCAGGGCTCCGGTACCCACGCGCCCTCAATGCCGCCGCGCAGGAACTGGCCCAGGATGTCCGGGTTGCTCAGCGGAAAGATTTGCACGTCCCCGGTGCCGTCCAGGCGCGTCGTCAGCCCTTGCTGCTTGAGCCAGTAGCGCAGGGCGATGTCCTGCGTGTTGCCCAGCTGCGGCGACGCCAGCTTCTTGCCCTTGAGCTCCGCGGGCGTCTTCACCGTGCGCACCACCAGCACCGCGCCGTTGTTCACCGCGCCCGCGATGACGCGCAGCTCGCGCCCGGCCTTGAGGAACGTGTTGATGGCTGGACCGCTGCCCACGTAGGACACGTCCAGTGAACCGGCCACCAGCGCCTCCATGGCGGCGGGGCCCGCGTTGAACTGCATCACCTCCAGGCGGCCCACACCCGGTTGCGAGGCGAACGTGCCCTCCGCGTTGCCCACCAGGGCCTGGGCGTGGGTGATGTTGGGGAAGAAGCCCAGGCGCAGCGGCGCGTCGGGGCCGCGCGCGGCGGACTCGCGCTTGCAGCCCGCGCCGAGCACCGCCAGTCCAGCGACCACCACGGGCAACAGGGTGCGGAAGACACGCATGGCCGTTGAAGGTGTGACGCGTCGGCGGGATTTCAACGCCCGACGAATCCAAGCGTCAGGCGCCACACGGCCGTGGGCCTCACGTCGTCGCCGTCAGCCCCCACCGCCGCCGCAGCCGCACCTCCACCGTCTGGAAGAGGACACGGTCCACCGCGGTGCCGATGATGACGATGGCCACCATGACGGCCATGACCTGGGGCACGTCCATCAGCTCGCGGCCCACCGTGAGCAACTGCCCCAGGCCGCCGGAGACGAAGAGCAGCTCACCGGCCAGCAGCGCGCGCCAGGCGAAGCTCCATCCCAGCTTCAGGCCGGTGACGATGCCGGGCAGGGCCGCGGGCAGCAGCACGCCGAAATGGAAGCGCAGGCCTCGCACGCCCAGGGTGCTGGCCACGCGGGTGAGCTGCGGGTCCACGCCGTTGACGCTGTCCTCGGTGGCGATGGCGATGCCCAGCACGCTGCCCATGACGACGACGAAGAGGATGGCGCCGTCCGTCAGCCCGAACCACAGCAGGGCCAGCGGCAGCCAGCAGATGGATGGCAGTGCCTGCAGCCCCATCACCACCGGCTTCACGGCGTTGCGGAAGAAGGGGATGCGGGAAATCAGCAGGCCCAGGGGGACGCCCAGGGCCACCGACATCAGGTAGGCGCGCAGCAGCCGCCCCAGGGAGCGTCCCGCCGCGCCCACTAGGCGTCCGTCGGCGACCATGGCCACCAGGCTCTGGGCCACCGTCAGGGGCCCGGGCAGCAGGTGGGGAGACCAGACGCCCATCCGGGCCACCAGCTCCCAGAGGCCAATCAGCAACGCGATCACCAGCAGCTTCTGGGCATGGTGTTTCATGACGCACCTCTACGGGCCGGGAATCACCTGCGGACGGAGCACGGGCTGGGCGGGGGCCCGGGTGGGCGCTGGCTTGAGCGAGCGTGTGTGGGCGCGGCCCTCCACCTCACGCAGCAGGCCGCCGACGTGCCGCACCATTTCATTGAGCGCCGCGTCCTCCGGCTGGCGCGGCATGGGCAGGTGGACTTCCAAATCCCGCACCACGCGTCCCGGCCGGGGCGCCATCAGCACCACGCGGGTGCCCAGCATCAGCGCTTCATGGACGTCGTGGGTGACGAACACCACCGTCTTGCCCGTGCGCACCCAGATGGACTGGAGGAGCTCCTGCATGTGGATGCGCGTCTGGGCGTCCAGCGAACCGAAGGGCTCGTCCATCAGCAGCACGGCCGGGTCCACCGCCAGCGCGCGGGCGAGCGAGGCCCGCATCTTCATGCCCCCGGAGAGCTGATGGGGCAGCGCGTCCTCGAAGCCGCCCAACTGCACCCGCTGGATATAGGTGTCCGCCCGCTCGCGGCGCTCGGCGCGGGGCACGCCCCGGGCGGCCAGCGCGAAGGTGATGTTGCCGCGCACGGTGAGCCACGGGAACAGGGCGGCTTCCTGGAACATCAGCAGCCGGTCCGGCCCGG
The DNA here is from genome assembly GCF_026810205.1 of Myxococcus sp. NMCA1. NCBI lineage: Bacteria > Pseudomonadati > Myxococcota > Myxococcia > Myxococcales > Myxococcaceae > Myxococcus > Myxococcus sp. NMCA1. Next base: position 22,847 of record NZ_CP113950.1, read on the forward strand.
GCCCGTGGATGGGCTGCCGGTCGATGGACACCGAGCCCCCCGTGGGTACCACGTGTCCCGCCAGCGCGTAGAGCAGCGTGGACTTGCCGCAGCCGGACGGACCCAGCAGGCATACGAATTCGCCCGAGCGGACGTTGAGGTCCACGTTCTGCAAGGCGACCACCTTGTTGGCGTACTCGTGGTCCAACCGGGCGACGCTGATTTTCGCGCGCTCCGCGCCGACATGCGCCGGCTGGAGCAGGCGCAGGGAACTTCTCCAACGGCCAAGGAGGGCGCGCAGCATCCACCACAAGCTAGGCACGTAGGTGCAAGTGGGAAGGGGGAGCACGCAAAGGGCCCGTTGAGGGCTTCCTGGCCTGCTCGCCTGCTCTGCGCGCGGAGAGGGGCTCGTGGCCCACGGCCTTTGTCCCACCCGGTAGAACCTAGTGACGCGGCAGTCGCGTGTTTTCATCGCCTGCCCGGCTGTCTTAGACATTGGGGCATGCTGGCGGAAGGGCTTATCGAGCTGATGCGGGGCGTTCTGGCGACCTACTCGGACAAGAGCCGCTTCGGCGCCGCCGGGCTGATGCTCCTGCTGGGCCTGGGCGTGCTGCTGGGGGCGGGCAGCCTGGCCCTCTCCGCCGAGCCCCTCATCGCCGACGAGGGGCTGGCGTGGACCGTGGGATTGCTGGCCCCCTTCGTCGTGGGCGCCGTCGTGGCCGGCTTCCAGAAGGTGAAGCTGTGGGACTGGCAGTTCCGGTTCGACCTGGAGCGCTTCGGCGCGGCCTTCTGCGTCACGATGGGCTTCGTGCTGACCCGCTTCGTCGGCGTCCTGCTGCTCGCCGGGGGCTGAGGCGAAGGCCCTTCGTCCCGGGGGTGCTCAGGCGGCGCGGCTCGCCCGTTCGGTGCGCAGGTGCGTCCGCGTTCGCAATCCCAGCCACGCGGCGAAGACGAGCAGCAGCACGCCCACGCCGCTGAAGGCGCCGCCCACGCGCAGGGAGGCGTTGCGGTCATCCCGGACGAACTCCACCGTCTTTCCGCCGGGGTTCGCGAAGGACTGCTCCAACTGCGCCTCCACGCGCGTGGCTTCCTCTTCCTCGGTGACCCACTGGAAGAAGAGGGGGTACTCGCCGTGCGCCGTCACCAGCGTGGGCCGGAAGATGGGCACGCGGTTGCGGCGGGCGGCGCGGGTCCGGTCCACCTTGACGTCCTGCACATCCTTCATCGCGAAGCTGGCCACTTCGTCGCGGGTGAGCCAGCTGGAATGGAACAGCAGGCACACGCCGCCGGGCTGGCACCGCAGCTCCACGCGGGCCTTGGCGCTGAGCAGGTAGGGGCCCAGCACGAGGAAGGGCAGGGCGAGCAGCACGCACGCCGCCGCGGCAATGGCCGTGGTGCGGCTGCGGCGCGGCTCGTCATCGGAGTAGGAGGACTGGGGCTCGCTCACACCTCTCCTCATAGACCCGGGCGGGCCGGGTGGGCAGCGGTTTCGTGCATGCACAGCGTTGACCCCTGGGCAACGTGGGAGCGGGCGCTGTTCACCAGCGGGCCCGTGCCGCCACGGGTCCGTGCTTGAGCGAGCAGTCGTACCCGGCAGGCATCACCGTGTCCCGTCCGCGCCTGGCCGCGTGCCGGGATGTGCATCGCAAGGAGGCCGTATGAAGGCCGTGGCCGTCTTCCCCCAGAAGCGCGAGGTGCGTGTCATCACCGACGCCCCCGAGCCTCGCATCCAGTCCCCCACGCAGGTGAAGGTGCGGACGCGGGAAATCGGGGTGTGTGGCACGGACAAGGAAATCATCGAGTTCGTCTACGGCTCCCCGCCGCCGGGCTCGGACCACCTCATCCTGGGTCACGAGTGTCTGGGCGAGGTGGTGGAGGTGGGTGAGGCCGTCCGGGGCCTGAGCCGCGGGGACTGGGTGGTGCCACGCGTGCGCCGGCCGTGCCCGCATGCCACCTGCCCGCCGTGCCGCGGGGGCCATCCGGACTTCTGCATCACCGGCGATTTCACCGAGCGGGGAATCCAGGGCGCTCACGGCTTCGGCGCCGAGTCCTTCGTGGAGGACGTGGCCTACCTGCACCGGGTGCCCGCGGAGCTGCGCGAGGTGGCGGTGCTCACCGAGCCGCTCACCATCGCGGAGAAGTCCCTCCGCCAACTGGAGCGCTTCCAGGACCGGCTGCCCTGGAAGGTGGGCCCGGGCCGCGCGGTGGTGCTGGGCGCGGGGCCGGTGGGACTGCTGGGCGCCATGGCGCTGGTACGCCGGGGTTATGCCACCACGATGTATTCGCGCAGCCCCAAGCCCAACGCGAAGGCCGAGGCATCGGAAGCGCTGGGTGTGCCCTACATCTCCTCGAAGGAGGTGCGGCCGGAGGAGCTGGTCCGCAGGGTCGGCGCCGCGGACGTCATCTACGAGGCCGCCGGCGTGGCGAAGGCGGCGCTGGAGACGCTGAAGGCGCTGGGCCCCAACGGCGTCTGCATCCTCACGGGTGTCCCGTCGAAGGAGGAGCCCTTCGACGTGGCACCGGTGCTCAAGGACGTGGTGCTGGGCAACCAGGTGCTGGTGGGCACGGTGAACGCGGCGGATGTCGACTTCGACATGGCGCTGGAGGACTTGCGGCACTTCCAGGCCCGCTGGCCCGGGGGGCTGGAGCGGCTCATCTGCGCCAGGCACTCGCCCGAGGACTTCTGCGACGTCGTCACTGGCAAGAAGTCCGGCGGCATCAAGGACGTCATCCGCTTCATCTGACCCCTTCGACAAGGAGTGACGCATGGCAACGGGAAGCAGCGGCGCTTCGGTGACGGGACAGCCGGTGGCCATCGAGGACCACGGCGTCATCGGCGACCTGCGGACGGTGGCGCTGGTGGGCAACGAGGGCACCATCGACTGGTTTTGTTTTCCGCACTTCGACAGTCCCAGTGTCTTCGCCGCGCTGTTGGACCGTGAGAAGGGCGGCCACTGGGGCATCGCGCCGGAGCCCGACGGGGTGATGAAGCGGCAGTTCTACTGGCCGGAGACCAACGTCCTGGTGACGCGCTTCTACACGCCGGATGGCGTGGGCGAGCTGGTCGACTTCATGCCCATGTCGGGCAGGAAGGGGATGAAGGAGGATCGGGAAATCCTCCGGCGCGTGCGCGTGGTGCGTGGACAGATGGTCTTCCGCATGGAGTGCTTCCCGGCCTTCAACTACGCGCGGGATACGCACGAGACGAAGCTCATCCACAGCGGGGCCACCTTCTCCTCTGACACGCTCCAGCTCACGCTGTCCTCGTCGGTGCCGCTGCGGAAGGTGGAGCGGGGCGTCACCGCGTCCTTCACCCTGCATGAGAACCAGTCCGCCGTCTTCTCCCTGCACCCGGGCGCGCGCACGTCCTGCGAGGCGGTGGTGCACAACCATGAGTCCTCCGAGGAGCTCTTCCGGGAGACGGTGGAGTACTGGCGCCACTGGCTGTCGGGCTGCCAGTACACGGGCCGGTGGCGGGAGACGGTGCAGCGCTCGGCGCTGGCGCTCAAGCTGATGACCTTCGCGCCCACGGGCGCCATCGTCGCGGCGCCCACTTGCAGCCTGCCGGAGTCACCGGGCGGAACGCGCAACTGGGACTATCGCTTCTGCTGGCTGCGCGACGCGGCCTTCACCGTGTACGCGTTCCTCCGCATCGGCTTCAAGCAGGAGGCGGCGGCCTTCATGCGCTGGGTGGAGGCGCGCTGCGCGGAGTACGACGACGGGCCGCTGCCCCTGATGTTCGGCATCGACGGCAAGCGCGTGCCCGAGGAGCAGGAACTCCTTCACCTGTCGGGCTATGGCGGCGCGCGCCCGGTGCGCATCGGCAACGCGGCGGCGGACCAGTTGCAGCTCGACATCTACGGCGAGCTGATGGACTCCGTGTACCTGTCCAACAAGTACGCGGCGCCCATCTCCTATGACTTCTGGCGGCACCTGCGGCGGCTGGTGGACTGGGTGTGTGACAACTGGGAGCTTCCGGACGAAGGCATCTGGGAGGTGAGAGGCGGGCAGCGGCAGTTCGTGTACTCGAAGCTGATGTGCTGGGTGGCGGTGGACCGCGCCATCCGGCTGGCGGACAAGCGCAGCTTCCCGGCGGACCGGGCCCGCTGGCACAAGGTGCGGGACGCCATCTTCGAGGACATCATGGACAAGGGCTGGAACCCGGAGCGGGGCGCCTTCGTCCAGTACTACGGCGGCCACGCGCTGGACGCGGCGAATCTGCTGATGCCGCTGGTGTTCTTCCTGTCCCCGGTGGACCCGCGCATGCTCCAGACGCTGGACGTCATGCGCAAGCCGCCGTCCCACGGCGGGCTCGCGTCGGACGGGCTGGTGTTCCGCTACGACGTGGAGGCCACGCTGGATGGAATCGCCGGCAGCGAGGGCACCTTCAACCTCTGCAGCTTCTGGCTGGTGGAGGCGATGACGCGCGCGAGCGTGGCCCGGCCCGACCTGCTGGAGGAGGCGCGGCTCATCTTCGAGCGGATGCTGGGCTACGCCAACCACGTGGGCCTGTACGCGGAGCAGACGGGCATGTCCGGCGAGGCCTTGGGCAACTTCCCGCAGGCACTCACTCACCTGGCGCTCATCAGCTCCGCCTACAACCTGGACCGCACGCTGGGCCGGCGCGACTGAGGCCCGCCGCTGTCAGTCCGGAATGAACCTTCCGTCCACGCCGTGCCCTCACACAAGGACACGGCCATGGGAGATCCACGCAATCCGAAGCGGGCGCACGAGCGCTGGAACCTGGAGCGCCTGCGCGCCTGCGAGACGGAGGTGCGCGCCCTGGCGCCCTGGGTGACGGTGTCCGGAGGCTGGGCCTGGCACTTCATGGCCCCGCCGCACGAGGAGCTGAAGCGCTTCCACGACCACAAGGACGTGGACCTCTTCGTCGAGCCCGCGCGCTTCCCGGAGCTCATCGCCGTGCTCACCGCTCGCGGCTACCACCGCATCTGGACGCGCTTCGACGCCACCTCCACGCACTTCTACCGCTACGCCCGGCACGATGAGGGCGGCAAGGTCCTGCTCGACGTCTTCATCCGGCGCGTGCCCTTCGTGGACGCCGGGGGGATTCGCGTGGTGGACCCGGCCACGCTGCTCACCTTCTACGGAGACATCCACAGCACGGATGACTGCGTGTCGGTGCTCGCGGCGCGGCGGCTGCTGGCGAAGGGCCACAGCCCCCTGGGCCGGGTGGAGCTCGTCACGCAGGCCCACTGAAAGCCCCGTGGGCGCGGCCCTGCACGCCGCGCCCACGGGCTCGCCGTCACTGCACGGTGAAGAGGTGGTTGTTGCCGAAGTTCGAATCCCAGGCCTGGCAGCCCCAGCGGCTGGTGTTCTCGAACCAGACCGCCAGCGTGCCCCGCGTGTTGAGCGGGATGGACGGCGCGGGCGGGTTGGGCGTGGAGGAGAAGCCCGCAACCCAGAAGCGCTGCACCGGGCCATTGTTGAACTGGTAGTAGCCCGTCATGGTCCACCCGGGCGTGGTGCCGTTGATGTTGCCGCGGCACTGCGTCAGCCGGTCCGCGCTGAAGTGGATGGCCGCGGTGGAGCCGAAGGGCAGCGGGTTGGAGGAGGCGAGCACATTCCAACCCTGCGCGGGCGACTGGAAGGTGATGCTGGAGGGGGACTGCGAGGAAGCGGCCGTTCCGGCGAGCAGCACGGCGACGGCGGCGGCGAGACACCAGCGGGGGGATTGACGCGGCAAGGCAAAGCTCCAGGTTGAGAGGAAGCTGCGTTGCGGATACGCACACCGTGGCAGGCAAGGGCTGTGACAGTCCGCCAGTGGACCCTCACGGGTTTGTGCCGCTCAATCGCGGACTCCTCTAGAGTCAGGCTCCACACCTTTACGCTCCGCGCCATGGCCGACTTTCTTCCTCGCTTCTATCGACTCGCCGTCCGCGTGGACGCGCACTATGACGCGCTGAGCCGCAAGCTTCGCCAGAAGCTGGGAATCGCGCCGCCGCTGCGCATCCTCCCCTACCGGGGCTATGGCACGCCCGAGCGCGCCGTCATCAAGGCCCGCGTGCTGGAGGACCGGCATGTGCGGCCGCCGCAGGAGCGCTACACGCTGGTGGGCAGCGCGGTGGCCTCCTACAAGCGCTACATGACGCGCGAGGTGCCGGGCGCGCACGTCGCGGTGCGCTGGGGCGACAAGCGCTGGGAGGGCACCACCGACGAGGAGGGCTTCCTGGAGCTGTGGGTGCCTCCGCCGGACGGGGTGCGCTCGGGCTGGCACATGGTGGAGCTGGAGCTGCTGTCGCCGGACGCGGAGGGCGTGTCCCGCGTGGCCGCGCCGGTGCGGATGGCCGGGCCCGGCGCGGAGTTCGGCGTCATCAGCGACATCGACGACACCGTCATCGTCACCGGCGTCACCGACCTGTTCAAGCGGGCCTGGGCGCTCTTCCTCACCGAGCACCGCGTGCGGCTGCCCTTCCCGGGCGTGGACGCCTTCTATGCCGCGCTCCAGCACGGCCGGGGGACCAGCGCGGACAACCCCATCTTCTACGTGTCCAGCAGTCCGTGGAACCTCTACGAGCACCTGGACGAGTTCCTCTCCCTGCACAAAATCCCCACCGGTCCGCTGCTGCTGCGCGACTGGGGCCTGTCCAGCCAGGGCTTCGCGCCCGGCGGCGGCCATGGGCACAAGCTGGAGAAGATTCGCGCGGTGCTCAGCACGCTGTCGCACCTGCCTTTCATCCTCATTGGAGACAGTGGCCAGGAGGACGCGGAGCACTACCGCACCATCGTCCGTGAGTTTCCCGGGCGCATCCTCTGCGTCTACATCCGCAACGTGCCCGGGCATCAGCGCCGGGCCGAGGAGCTGGCGCTCATCGCCGGGGACATCCGCGCCGCGGGCAGCCAGATGCTCGCGGTGGATGACACCACCGAGGCCGCCCGTCACGCCGCGCGCGAGGGGTGGATTCAGTGGCGCGAGGTGCGCGAGGTGGAGGCCCACCGCCGCGAGGACGCCGAGCGCTGAGACCCCCCGGCGCCCACCGAGGTGCAGGTGCTGTCAGAGCAGCGGACGGCCGCCCTGGAACTGGGCCATGCGCTGGGCGCGCTCCATCATCTCGCCCTGGGCCCAGCGCTTCTCCTCACCGGCGCGCGGCAGCCGGCGGCGCCATCCGCCATCCGCCGTCAGCTCCCAGGCGGACGTGGTGTCGGCCATGCAGCGCTCCAGCGAGTCTTTCACCTGGGCGGCCAGGCTGGCGTCCTCCACCGGCGCGAGGATTTCCACGCGGTGGTCCAGGTTGCGCGGCATCAAGTCCGCCGAACCGATGAAGCAGCGCAGCTCCGGGCCGCGCTCGAAGATGTAGATGCGCGAGTGCTCCAGGAAGCGGCCCAGCACGGACACCACGCGGATGTTCTCCGACACGCCGGGAACGCCCGGGCGCAGGCAGCAGATGCCGCGCACGTTGAGCTCCACCTTCACGCCCGCGCGGGACGCCTCGTAGAGGGCGTGGATGATGCCGGGGTCCACCAGCGCGTTCATCTTCATCTGGATGCGCGCGGGGCGCTCGGCCGTGTGCGCGGCGACGGTGCGCTTGATTTCCTCCAGCAGGCCCTGGCGCATGGTGAGCGGGGCCACCAGCAGCTTGCGGAAGCTCTTCGGCCGGCCAAACCCGGTGAGGTAGTTGAAGACGTCCGCCACGTCCGCGCCAATGTCCGGGTCCGTGGTGAACAGGCCCATGTCCGTGTAGAGGCGCGCCGTCTTCGGGTTGTAGTTGCCGGTGCCGATGTGCACGTAGTGCCGCACCTTGTCGCCCTCGCGCCGGACGATGAGGATGGCCTTCGCGTGCGTCTTCAGGGACGGAATCCCGTAGACGACGTGCACGCCCGCCTCTTCCAGCGCGTTGGCCCAGCGGATGTTGGTGCGCTCGTCGAAGCGGGCCTTCAGCTCCACCATGCACACCGCCTGCTTGCCGCGCTCGGTGGCGGTAATCAGCGCGGGCACCAGCGGCGAGCTGTCCGACGTGCGGTACACCGTCTGCTTGATGGCCAGCACGTCCGGGTCGGCCACGGCCTCGGTGACGAAGCGCTCCACGGAGGTGGCGAAGGACTCGTAGGGGTGGTGGACCAGCAAGTCCCCCCGGCGCATGGACGACATCACCGTGCCGCCGTCCGGCGCGTCCGCGTCCGTGCGCAGGCGGGCCTGGGTGATGGGGACCCACGGCGGGTCCTTCAGCTCCGGGAAGCCCGGGGCGAAGGCGACGGACTGCAAGTCGTTGAGACCCACCAGGCCGTGCTCCTCGTAGACCTGACGTGCCTCCAGGCCCATGGCCTCCACCAGCGGCTCGAGCAGCTTGGGGCTCATGCCGGCCTGGACTTCCATGCGGATGACGTCGCCGAAGCGGCGCTCACGCAGCTCCGTCTCCACGGCCTTGAGCAGGTCCTCCGCGTCCTCGGACACGGTGAAGTCCGCGTCGCGGGTGACACGGAAGGTGCCCCAGCTCAGCACCTCCATGCCTGGGAACAAGTCGCCAAGGTGCTGGGCGATGACTTCCTCCAAGGGGACGAAGACGTTGCCCTTGAGGGGCAGGAAGCGCGGCAGCAGCTCCTTGGGCACCTTCACCCGGGCCACGCTCTCCTCGTCCGCGTCCGGGTCCCTCAGCAGCACCGCCAGGCTGAGCGACAGGTTGGAGATGTAGGGAAAGTGCCGCCCCAGGCCGATGGCCAGCGGGGTGAGGACGGGGAAAATCTGCTCCTTGAAGCGCTGGTCCACCTGGGCGCGCTGCTCGGCGTCCAAATTCCTGGCGGAGAGGATGCGCAGGCCCTTCTCGGCCAGGGCGGGGCGGAGCACCTTCTCGAAGGCGTCGCCGTGGCGCCGCGCCTGCTTGAGGATGCCGTCGTGCAGCTTGTCCAGGGTGTCGCTGGGAGAGGCTCCGTCGGGGACCAGGCGCGCCACGCCGCCGCGAATCTGCTCGTGCAGACGGGCGACGCGAATCATGAAGAACTCGTCCAGGTTGCGCGCGTAGATGGCGATGAACTTCAGCCGCTCCAGCAGCGGAATTTCCGGGGACTCGGCGAGCTGGAGGACGCGGTCATTGAAGGCCATCCAGGACAGCTCTCGGTTGAAGAAGAGCTCCGTGTCCTTCGACTCCGCGCCGGCCGGGAGCGCGTCCCGGTTGGAGGGTTTCTGGGTGACGCCGCGACCGCCGCCGCCGCGTTTCGGCATGGTGACTTGACTCCTCGTTGACTCCCTTGGAGGGGATGTAGCAGGCCGCCCCCCTGTTCATTGTAAACTCGCGTGTGACCTGGGAGAGGGAGCCGTCAGGCGATGTAAGCCCTCCCAGGTGGGCGGGCAGGGAGAAAGGGCGGGAGGCGTGGACTTTGTTGCATCCGCGATATGAGGACTGCATGTCAGGCGACGTGAGCGCGACGGAGACGAACCCCCAGGAGGACGCGGCCAGCGGCCTCTTCACGGCCTTCCAGAAGGACAGGAAGGTGCCTCGGGGTCGGTGGGCGGGCGCTCTGCTGGCGGCCCTGGTACCGGTGGTGCTGGGTGTGGGCTTCTGGACCATCGCCAAGGGCGAGGAGAAGACGTTCCGCATCGTCACGCCCCAAGGCTTCAAGTCCATGCGGGGTGGGATGACGACGGAGCAGGTGCGCGCCGTGCTCGGACGGCCCATCACCCTGGAGCGGGACACCAGCGGGGCGGAGTGCTACCGCTACGGGCAGCCCAACTTCGTCAACCCGCAGTTCCTCATCTATTCGGTCTGCTACGAGGACGGGAAGCTGCGGGACGTGAAGACGCACCAGTACTCCGCCTGGAACGTGGACCCCGCCACGGGGACGTTCGCGGCGCCGGGCGAGGAGCCCGCGGACGCGGCGCCCGTACCCGCTCAGGAAGGCTGAGCCGGCCGTTCGTACCGAAACGATGATGGAACCATGCGTGGCCGCCCGTGAGTCGCGGGTGCCAGGCTCCCTCCGTTCGATGCAGCGGAGGTCGCACCATGAGGCGGTTCTCTCGGGTGCTCACGGCCCTTCTGGCGGCGGCGGGGCTTTCTTCCGCGCAGGCGTCTGACGACGTCTTCGGGTACGCGGTGCCCAGCGAGGACCTGCCGGTGGCGGTGAAGGTCGACTATGTCGTCACGGGTTGTTGGGTGTTCACCCAAAGCACCTTCTACCTGAAGGTGACGCGAAGCGGCGCGGAGGTCTCTGGCTGAGGGGACGACTGGGAAGACCCGGTCAAACTCAGTCCCAAGAAGCTGTCCCGGGCCGAAGGTGAGCGCATCCTCCGGGATTTGACGAGCGCGATGCTTCGTAGAGAGTCCGAGTCGGCCTCCGGTCATGCGCCGACCCACTACGAGACCACTGTCGAGTGGGCCTGTGGTGGTGTCAGGGGGGCGAAGCGCGGCACGGTGGTGTTCATGGCACCCGCCTACGACTTGTATTTCCCGGATGAGGGAGAGGGAGACTCCTACGCGCGCGCCGTTGGCATCCGTGACGTTGTGGTGAAGGCACTCCGGCAGGCACATCGCTGACACGATGGCACCCAACACATGCGCATGGGAGTGCCCCATCGAGGCACTCCGCCACATGGGGTTGCCTCTCGTTACCGGCAGTCGGGGTCCTCCGCGTCCGCGAAGCCATCCGCGTCGTTGTCCGCGCCATCCGCGCACCGGCCTGCTTCCGTCTCGGCGTACTCGCTGATGTGCAGCGTGTACCGGATGGGCGTGTCCTGGTCGGGATTCGCCATGCCGTCCACCACCACCAGCACCGTCTGGCCCTGCGCCAGCGTCACCTTCACGGAGGGCGAGCGCCCGGTCCCTCCATTCGGGTTGGAGGCGCAGCCCAGCTCCGTGCCCCGGCAACCGGTGAGCACGTAGAGCGCGTTGCCCCACTCACCAGGCGCCGTGTCGAAGACGTAGGTGCCCGTCCGCGGTGCCGTCCACAGGTGCGCGCGGTCCTGCTGGAGCAGCGCGCCGCAGGTGCCCTGGAATCCATCGCCGGAGTCCGCCGTCTCGCCGTGGAACGTCACCGGCATCGCGCTGCCCAAATCATGGTGCGCGCAGCCACGGCCACCGCAGCCCGGCGCGTCGTGGCAGTCCGTGTCCGCGCAGTCCACCCAGCGGTCCCCATCATTGTCCATGCCGTCGAAGCAGGAGCCCGCCTCGCTGGCTCGCAGCTCGTCGATGTGCAGCTCGAAGTACCCCGCGCTGAACCGGTCCTGGCTCGCCGAGTCCACCACCACCAGCACCGTCTGTCCCTGCACCAGCGGCACCGAGACACGCGCGCCGCCGCCGTAGCTGATGCCGTCCTTCGCGCACGCCAGCTCCGCGCCCCCGCAGCCGCCGCTGCGCACGGAGATGAGCGAGCGGATGGCCGACTTCGCCGTGTCGAAGGTGAAGAGCGCACTCCTGGGCGCCGTCCATAGGAAGCCCCGGTCCGGCGCGCCGCTCCCGCCGCACGAGGACTGGTGGTCATCCCCCGCGTGCGCGGTGGAGCCCTTCACCATCACCGGCAACACGCTGCCCAGGTTCCGGTCCACGCACACGGACGCGTTCGCCGCGCAGACGTTGGGGGCGCCCGTCGCTCCACAGGATTCGGGCGCCGTGCAGGTGCCGCACTCCAGGACGCCGCCGCACCCATCCGGCACGGTGCCGCAGTCCTTGCCCAGCAGGCCGCAGGTGTACGGGCGGCAGGAAGGCGCCGCGCACACGTTGGGCGTGCCTCCGCCCCCGCACGTCTCGCCATTCGCGCACGTCCCGCACTGGAGCGCGCCGCCACAGCCATCCGGCACGGTGCCGCAGTCCTTGCCCTGCGACTCGCAGGTGGCCGGTGTGCAGAGGGGACGGCCACAGACGTGATCCACGCCGCCTCCGCCGCACGTCTCGCCCGCCGGGCAGGCGCCGCAGTCCAGGAGCCCGCCGCAGCCATCCGGCACGGTGCCGCAGTTCTTTCCCTGGGACTCGCAGGTGAGCGGGGTGCACACGCCGCCGCCGCACACGTTGGGCTCGGCGCCGCCGCACGTCTGGCCGTCCGCGCAGACGCCGCAGTCGAGCATGCCGCCGCACCCGTCCGCCACCGGCCCGCAGTTCTTCCCCAGCGTCTCACACGTTCCCGGCGTACACGGCGAGTTGCCGCAGACATTGGGCACGCCGCCGCCGCCACACGTCAGGCCGCCCGCGCAGGCCCCACAGTCGAGCATGCCGCCGCAGCCGTCGGACACCTGTCCGCAGTCCTTCCCCAGCGCGTCGCAGGTGGCACGCTTGCAGATGCCGCGGCCACACACGTTGGGCGCGCCGCCGCCCCCGCACGTCAGGCCGTCCGCGCAGACGCCACAGTCGAGCATGCCGCCACAGCCGTCCGGCACGGCGCCGCAGTTGCGCGCCAGCGACTCACAGGTGTCCGGCGTGCAGGTGGGCTCGCCGCACACGTTGGACGTGCCCCCGCCGCCGCAGGACTCGGGCGCCGTGCAGGTGCCGCAGTCGAGCACGTCTTCACAGCCATCCGACACCGGTCCGCAGTTGAGCCCCAGGGCCTCACAGGTGGTGGGCTCGCAGGGCGCCGGTCCGCACACGTTGTGCCGGCCACCGCCTCCGCACACCTCACCGGGGCCACAGGCGCCGCAGTCGAGCGTGCCGCCACAGCCGTCAATGGCGATGCCGCAGTCCATGCCCTGGGAGGCGCACGTCATGGGCTCGCAGGCGGACACTGGCCGGCGGCTGTCCGCGTCCTCGTCCGGTTGCGTCTGGCTGCACGCCACCCACAGCACCAGCCCACACGCCCAGAACCACGCTCCCCGTCGCCCCGCTCCGCGCATGCGCTCTCGTCCCGCCCTGGCCACCACCCGCGCCCAACGTGGGTCCGGGCTTCGCGCATGCCCAGCCGGGGTGTGAGGTGGGGTTGGACGGTGCACACACCGCGGCGCGCGGGCACGGGCGCCGTCTGCCCGAGCGCCCGGTTTCCGACGTTCGAGTCACCCGGCGAGCCCCCTGGATTCAGGGTGCGGAGCGATTCACCCTGCCCGAGGGCATGGGCGGTGGACCGTCTGGGGAGGAGGGGAGGTGGCACGTCCGTGGACGTTCGCGCAGCGCGCGGGCGCCGGCTTCATCATCTCGTTGGTGGTGGCGCTCGTGCTGGCGGGAACGTCCGTGGTGGCGCTGCTCTCCGTGCGGGCCAACCACAAGGCGCGCATCCTGGAGCTGTCCCGGGACGTGCTGGACATCAAACAACTGGAGCGGACCTTCAACGACAAGGTCGTCAGTGGGCGGGGCTTCGCTTTATCGGGAGATGCCTTCTTCGCCCAGGACATGTCCGTCGCGCGCGAGCGCTTCATCGCCACCTATGAAGCCCTGAAGCGCCGGCTCACCCAGGAGCCCCTGGCCACGCAACTGGAGGCCGTCTCCCACGCGGAGCTGGAGCACGAGGAGGCCATGCAGGCGCTCATCATGGAGCGCGAGGACGGCGTGCCCCGCCAGCGGCTGGAGCAGATTTTCGACGGCCACGTGGCGGACACGCGCCGCCGCACCATGGACAGCCTTCGGATACTCCACCAGCAGACGGAGGCCCGGCTGTCCCAGGGCATCCATGAGAGTCTGGCCACGGACCGCAGCGCGCTCGGGCTGTCCCTGCTCGCGGGAAGCCTGGGCCTCGCGGGGGCGACGATGCTGGCGTGGACGCTGACGCGCAGACTGCGGCCCATCCAACAGGAGGCAGAGGCCAGCGCAGAGCGCTTCCAACTCCTCGTGGAGGGGGTGCGCGACTACGCCTTGTTCCTGCTGGACGCGCGGGGCCGGGTGGAGAGCTGGAACCCGGGCGCGGAGCGCATCATGGGCTACCGCGAGGCGGAAATCCTGGGCCAGCCCTCCAGCGTCTTCTATCCGCCGGATGCGGTGGCGGCGGGGATTCCGGACAAGGACCTGGCGCGGGCCCGGAGGGATGGGCGGCTGCACACGGAGGGCTGGCGGGTGCGCAAGGACGGCTCGCGCTACCTGGCGGACACCAATGTCACCGTGCTCCAGGACGCGCACGGGCAGCCGCGCGGCTTCGCCAAGGTGACGCGCGACATCACCGAGCGGCGCCGGGCCGAGCGCACGCAGCAGCTGCTGGCGGAGGCAGGGGGCCTCTTCCACCAGTTCCAGGACCCCGACCAGACGGTGGCTGAGCTGACGCGCATCATGGTGCCGGAGGTGGCGGACGCCTGTCTGCTCTTCCTGATGACGACCAGTGGCGACCTCTGGCCTCGCGCGGTGGCGCACGCGGTGCCGGAGAAGGAGGCGTGGCTGTGGGACGCGGCGCGGCGCTTTCCGCCACCGCGAGACTCGCAGTGGGGCATCTGGCAGGTGATGCGCACGGGACGCTCCGAGCTCAAGAGCGATGTGTCCCCGGAGACGCTGTCAGAGGGACTGGTGGGCCCCGAGCCCCTGTCCCTGATGGAGAAGGTGGGCGTGCGCTCCTACCTCGGTGTGCCGCTGCGGGTGGGGCGGCAGACGCGCGGGGTGTTCGTGCTGCTGACGTCCGCGCCGGAGCGCCGGTTGACGGTGACGGACCAGGTCTTCGTGGAGGAGGTGGCGGGGCGGGCCGCGCTCGCGCTGGACAACGCCCGGCTCTGGAGCGAGGCGCAGGATGCGGTGGAGCTCATCGGCGTGGCGGCGCACGACTTGGGCAATCCGTTGAACACGCTGCAGTTGCTGCTGCGAAGGCTTCAGCGGATGGAGCTCGCGGGTGAGCAGAAGGCGCGCGACGGGCTGGCGGCGGCGCTGAAGCAGACGCAGCGGCTGGGGCAGCTGCTGCACAACCTGCTGGACTTGTCGCGGCTGTCGTCGGGGAAGCTGATGCTGGACGTGGCGCCGGTGGACCTGCCGGAGCTGGTGCACGAGGTGGTGGAGCGCTTCGCCGAACAGGCCGCGGAGGCGGGCTGCAAGCTGGAGTTCGGCGCAGAATTGGGGCTGGTGGGCCGGTGGGACCGGCTGCGGTTGGACCGGGTGGTGACGAACCTTTTGTCCAACGCGCTGAAGTTCGGCAGGGGACGGCCGGTGGAGGTCCGGGTGGAGTACGCGGGCGTGGCGCGGGCGCGGCTGTGCGTGAGGGACCACGGCGTGGGCATTGCCCCGGAGGCGCAGCGGCGCATCTTCGAGCGCTTCGAAAGAGAGCCCTCCGGCGGCCAGCATGCGGGCTTCGGGCTGGGGCTCTACATCGTCCGGCAGCTGGTGGAGGCGCACGGCGGCACCATCCGCGTGGAGAGCGCCCCCAGCGAGGGCGCCACCTTCATCGTGGAGCTGCCGCTGATGCTGCTGGGTTCGGAGCTGCGCGAGCCACCCGATATATCCCTGCACTCATGAGCCCGCCCGTCACGCGTGCAGCGGCGGCTGGGTATCCACGAAGGTCCGCAGGGGCGACAGCGTCGGCGCCTTCTCCTGCTCCTCCAGCAGCTCGAACTCCAGCGAGTCATGCGCGCAGAACACCGTGACGACCCGTCCGTGCCGCTGCACCAGCTCGCGCAGCCGGCGCATGTTGTGCCAGCGCAGATAGCCATCCTTCTGCATCAGCTTCTGGTAGGCGCGCAGCCCTGGCGTGCACCGGTACCGGTCAGGGGCCATCTCCCCGTGGTAGAAGTACGCGTCTCCGGCGTGTAGCAGCCAGCCGCTGCCATTCTGGATGGCCACGCCCGCGTGGCCCAGGGTGTGGCCCGGCAGTGGCACCAGCAGGATTTCCGCCGGCAGGCCTGTCAAATCCCGCACGCACTCGAAGCCGAACCAGCGCTCACCGTCTCCACCGGAGGGGTACGTCACCCATTGCGTCTCGTGCATCCACTGCAACGGCCGGTAGCGGCGCCGATCCAACGGCGTCGCCTGGGCCACGGCGCCCTGGTACTCGTCCGACAGCAGGTGGACCCGGGCGTGTGGGAAGTCGTCCAGGCCGCCGGCATGGTCGAAGTCCAGGTGGGTGAGGACGATGTCGCGCACGTCCCTGGCCTGGAAGCCCATGCGCTCAATCTGCCGGATGGCCGTGGAGCCCTCGTTGAGCTGGGGCCGCATCAGCAGGTCGAGGAACAGGGGCGACAGCCGGGGGCGCCGGTGCTTCACGTCCTCCAGGCCGAAGCCGGTGTCCACCAGGATGAGTCCCTGCCGGCCTTCCACCAGGAGGCAGTGACACGTCAGTGCCGCGGGCCCCTTGAAGCCCTTTCGTCCGTCCACCAACCGGCCGCCCGGTGGGCACATGGTGGTGCAGTTCAGGTGGTGGATGCGCATCGCTTCCGCTCCTCGGCAGGGAGCCGCTCGGGCGGCCCGGGTCCGGAGCTAAAGGTGCGCCGCGCGGCGCCACGGAGGAATCCGCGCGAGCGGGGTGGCAGAAGGCTCGCCCGCCCGGCGGGGTGCCTGGACGTCCGCCTCAGAGCTGCTGCAGGTGCTCGGCCGTCCGCTCCTCGCGGACGTTGCCGGTGTTGAGCGTGGTGGCGGGCTCGAAGAGCAGGACGTGGACCTCCTCCTCCGCCACGGGACGGTGCTCCACGCCGCGAGGAATGATGATGAACTCGCCTGGGCCCACGTTCACCGTGCGCTCGCGCAGCTCCATGCGCAGCTGGCCGTGGAGCACGAGGAACAGTTCGTCCTCGGCGTCGTGATGGTGCCAGACGAAGGGGCCGTGGAGCCGGGCCAGCCGGACGTGTTGGCCGTTCAGCTCGCCCACCACCTTCGGGGACCAGTGCTCGGAGAAGAGGGCCAGCTTCTGCGCGAGGTTGACCTTGTCCACCTCGGGGGTTGGTGCGTCCAGGGTGCCAGTGCCTTCCAAGGCACGGGCAGTGTCGGCGCGGCGGCGGGAGTCCCAGCGCGGACGACGTCCGGCGAGGACCGTGGGGCTGCGATGAGGCGCGCTCATGCGGGTGTCATCTCCTTCCGCGGCGCCGCTGCATTGGCTTGCGCCATGAGTTCGTCGTCGGAGTGTCTGTCTTCTGCGGAGGATAATCCCGCCTGTCAGCGCGCGGGAGTGGCCGCGAGGTCGACTACCCGACGGATGACGTGAAACATCGCGCCCGCGTGTCACGAAGGCGTCTGTCTCGAGCTCAGTCCGGGAAGAACATCGGGTCGCGCGTGGTGACGAACGAGGAGATGGCGCTGGCCACTTCCGCCGGCAGCCCGGTGAATTGCACACCCACGCCTGGCATCAGCTCCGGCGTGCGGGAATTGGCCTCGCGCACCCAGCGCACCACGCCCGCCACCTTCATGGGCCGGCCGCCCGGCAGCGTGAAGTCCAGCTCCACCTGCGTGCCGCGCGGCACCGCGTCCACGGTGGCGATGAAGACGCCGCCCTCGCTGATGTCCAGTGAGAAACCCGTGAAGAAGTTGGAGTCGCTGCGCATGTCGATGGACGTGTGCATCCGCACCCGTCCGTTGCGCCGCGCGTCGTTCTCCGGCGCCGCGGCGGGCCGTGCCGCGGCTGCTGGAAGGGGCGGGTGCCCCTGGGCCCTCGCCGCGGCGGCCGCCCGCGCCAGCTCGGCCTGGCGGGCCTTGGCCGCTTCGTGCTGTGCCCGCGACGCGGCTTCCTGGCGGGCCTTGGCCGCCTCGGCCTGACGCTTGAGCACCGCTTCCGCCTCGGTCACCGCGCGGGCCACCTGCGCCGCCTGCTCCTGGTGCGCCCGCAGCAGCGACTGCATCTCCGAACCCGCCTGCCGCCGGGCCTGGAGCGCCGCCTGCCGGGCCTGGAGCGCCCGGGCGCGCGGCGCCTCCACGTCCAGCGCGGGCGCAGCGGCAAGCTGCAACCGGGAGGCCTGTTCCCCCAGCATGGGGTCGGCGCCGGGGGCCTGGTGGGCCCGCGTCAGCGCCTGCCGCGTCTGCTCCAGCCGGGTGGCCAGCGTGGACGCCTCCGCCGTGGTCTGGGCGAGTTGTTCATGGAGCCGGGCCTCCAGCGTGGACAGCTCGCTCTCGGCGCGAGCCAGCTCCGCTTCACGGGAAGCAGCCGGGGGCATGCGGGCAGCAGGGGACGGCGAGCTCATGGGCGAAAGACTCCAGGGGCGCCCACTGTAGCGTCCCCCGGACGGCCCCACGAGCCCTACGCGCCGAGCCGGAAATGACCCGGGGCCGCCCGCCTCCCAGGGATTGGCGGCGGGCAGGCGGCCGTGCGCCGCCCGGGCCGCCTCAGTCCGCGCCCTTGATGCAGGCCACCGGCTTGAGCCGGTAGGCCACCCGGGCCAGCCCCGCCATCTCCACCGTCTCCAGGACGTCGTCCAGGTTCTTGTAGCAAGGGCCGGACTCGTCCAGCGGCGTCTGGCGGGTATTGAGGAGGATGCCCGCCTCGGCCATGCGCTTGTCGGTGGCGTCCTGCTTCAGCACGCGCCTCGCCTCGCCGCGCGACATGCGGCGGCCGGAGCCGTGGTTCACCGAATAGATGGACTTCTGTGCGCCCGGCTCGGCGAAGAGGATGGCGCTGCCCGTCTCCATGGAGCCCGGGATGAGGATGGGGTGGCCCGTGTTCTCCCAGGGCGTGCCCTTCAGCGCGGGGTGTCCTCCGGGGAACGCGCGCGTGGCGCCCTTTCGGGCGACGAACTTCCCCGCCTCCTTCTGGATGAGGTTGTGGGAGATTTCGTAATACACGCTGGCCGTGCCGCCGAAGACGTCCTCCAGCGCCGCGCACACCGCCTCACCGATGATGAGCCGGTTGGCCACCGCGAAGTTGGCCGCCATGTTGTGGAGGTTCCAGTAGTCGCGGCCCAGCGGGCTCTCCGCGTCCAGCCAGACATGGTCCTCGCTGCGGCTCTTGAGGCCCAGCTGCGCGGCGCCCTCCACGAAGAAGTGCTTGGCGATGTTCCACCCGAAGCCGCGGCTACCGGTGTGCAGCATCACCCACACGCGGCCGTCCTGGTCCACCTGCATCTCGGTGAAGTGGTTGCCGCCGCCCAGGCTGCCCAACTGCTCACGCTTGCCGAAGGCGCGCTCGGGGATGTCCACCCGGTCGTCCTCGACGGGGATGTAGTCGCGCTCGCTCGGTGACGGATGAACCCCGGCCCAGGGCCTTGGCGCCGTGGCGCACCACGTCCGCGAAGGTGCGGTCCGTCACCCTGCGCTGCTTCTGCACGCGGCTGGCGCCCACGCCCACGGCGATGCGCTTCGTCACCTCTTCAATCCAGCGGCGGCGCTTCGTGGCGTCGGCGACGTCCTCGGCGGTGAGCGTCGTCTGCAACTGCACCATGCCGCAGCCGATGTCGTAGCCGGCGGCGGTGGGCAGGAGGATGCCGTCCGTTTCCACCACCGTGCCAATGGGTACGCCGTAGCCCAGGTGACAGTCGGGTGTGACAGCCACGCGGGTGACCCCGGGGAAGGATGACGCATTCACCACCTGGTCAAAGACAGAGTCCTCCAGTCCAGGTTGCTCGGGGCCCTCCCCCCACAGCAACTTGTCGGACAGGAACAGGTCCGCATCGACCTTCATGCTCTTGGTCTTCGCCAGGACGTAATGGCCCTCTGAGACCTTCTCCAGCCGCTGCTTCCAACTCATGACCCGAATCCCCCAGATGGGATGAACACGCGGCAGCGACGGGAGCGTCCAGGGAAGCTGACGCCAGGAGCCGAAACCCGAAAACAGGAGCAGAGGATGCTGGGGGCACAGGTGGGAAGGCGAGCGAATTCGGAGCCGCGCGCGGCCGCGGCCGGGACGTGCCCGGCCGGGCGAAAGTCAGCCCGAGAGCGGACGGCGAGGCTCCGATCGCCCCGGGACTTGTCACGTCCGGATTCCATTCCCATCCATTCCGCAGCATCCAGGTAGGGGGTGGGCGATGGGTTTCCTTGGTGGGATTTTCCTGGCGGTGGCGTTGCAGACGGGACCCGTGGAGAGGGAGCAGGCACAGACGTCGGTGGAGGTGGCAGCCCCGGTGTTCAATCCCTCCGCGTGCGCGAAGAAACGGGTGGACCCCTGTGGGTGTCACCATGTGTATGGCATCCGGCACTGCCACCCGAATCGGAAGGGTGACCACTGCGAGGCACCGGTGAAGGCGGAGGTCGAGGCCCCGCGCAAGAGCCAGGACGCCTCGAAGAAGGCGGACACGCAGGCCCGGACGCGCGAGCCCGAGAAGAAGCAGCTCGACCCGAGCAAGTCCGTGTCCATGTAGGACCCAGGCGCGCGGGCTATTCGCGGAGGAACGCGGAGACCTCGCGCGCCAGCAATTCAGGCGCGGTGACGTGGGCCACGTGGCCCTGTCCGGGCAGGATGCCCAGGCGGGCGTGGCTCAGCGTCCGCGCGAGCGCACGGCAGGGCTGGGCCAGGAGCACCTCCGGGCTGCGCGCTCCCAACAGGCCCAGGGAAGCCCTTCCAGCGCGCGCAGCTCCCGGGCGAAGCGGGGCGTCATCTCCACCCGCCGCGACCACTGCGGCGTCTGAAGGAAGGCCTCCAGTCATGGTGGAGCGGGGTGCCTTGTGGCCTAGTGTGGCCGCCCGCGCGCCCCACGCCGCCCAAGGTAATGGCCTTTGGCGACTTCCTGGCGCAGTGGCTCGCCGAGCTGTCGTGAAGGCCGGGTGGAAACGGGGGGAGGGAACGGGGTAACTAGGCGGGTGAGCCGTGCCGCTCCAGGCACGCGCGGTGCCGAGGTGCGCATGCGAACGCAGCAGAGCCGCTCGCTCGTCTTCCTCCAGCAGCTCGGCCCCGGGGCACGTGAGGGCTACGAGGCCC
Organism: Myxococcus sp. NMCA1; assembly: GCF_026810205.1. Lineage (NCBI taxonomy): Bacteria > Pseudomonadati > Myxococcota > Myxococcia > Myxococcales > Myxococcaceae > Myxococcus > Myxococcus sp. NMCA1. The sequence goes on from NZ_CP113950.1 coordinate 43,427, forward strand.
TGCCCGGGCTGGAGGACACGCTGGTCGCGCTTTGCGCGGCGGCGCGGCAGGCCTGGCCGGGCGTGACGCTGGCGGAGGAAGACTTCCTGCGCCACCTTGCTTCGTGCCTGCCACGGGACGAGGAGCCCTCACGGGTGCTGGCCACCGTGCATGCCGCGGACCTCTATCTGGCATGTGCCTGTGTGCGGGGGAGCGCCGCGGCGCATGTCGCGCTGGAGCGCCACGTTCTTCCCAAGGCGGCGGCGTCCTTGGCTCGGATGCGGGACACGGGGGTGGACCCCTCCGAGGTGGTTCAACACCTGCGCGAGCGGCTGTTCGTCCCGGAAGGTGACCGGCCCGCGCGCATGGCGGAATACCAGGGCAGTGGTCCGCTCGCGGCCTGGTTGCGGGCAGCAGCGGTGCGCACCGCCCTCAACCTCCAGCGCTCGGAGCGCCGGAGGGCCCACGCCGAAGAGGAGGCGGAGGCGCTCCCGCTGCCAACCCAGGCGGGCATGGCGGATGTCGAGCTGGACTACCTGCGCAAGAACCACCGCGAGCATTTCCAGGCGGCGCTCTCCGAGGCACTGAATGCCCTGCCCACGCGGGAGCGCACCGTGCTGCGCTTGCACGTGGTGGAGGGGCTGAGCCTGGAGCGCATCGGCACCATGTACCAGACGCACAAGTCCACCGTGTCGCGCTGGGTGGCCCGCGCCCGGGAAGCGGCGCTGGAGGGCACACGTCAGCGGCTGGCGGAGCGGCTCCGGCTCACCTCCGGCGAACTGCACAGCCTGATGCGGGTGGTACAGGGAGAGCTGGACCTGAGCCTGCCGTCCCTGCTGAGCCTGCCTGGGGCTTCCTGAGGGTCCGCGGACTTTTTTCGCGGCCGCGTGCAACGCTCCGGCATGGCCGGTGTCATCCGGGTGAAGGTGGAACACCCCCCTCTTGGAGGACACACACCATGCATCACCCAATTGGCCTTGCCCTGGTTGCGCTGGCGTTGGTGGGAGCGCCTGCGCTGGCGGAGGAGTCGAAGCCGGCCCCGTCTTCTGGGGCCTCGGCCACCACCGAGGAAACGGTGGTCGTGAAGAAGGGCAGCCATCGCGAGCTTCAAATTCCAGGAATGGTCCGCATCGCGATTGACGAACCGGAGATTGCGGACATCAAGGCGCTCGGCAAAGGGGTGCTGCGCATCACCGGTAAGCAAGCCGGTGAGACAGCGCTGCTCGTGTGGGCGGGGCCCGAGAACAAGCGCAGCAGCTACCGCATCGTCGTCACTGATTGATGCAGGGCATTGGTGGCCATGGTGCCGCCATGTGACATGAATGGAATCCGCGCTCCTCCGCGCAGGGATGAGGGGCGTGGGCGCCGCTGGACCAGGGCTTCGCGCCGTCGGAAGCGGTCGGGGACAAGGTGCATGCGAGAGCGGTGCATCACCTGCCGCCGCACGAAGGCGCGTCGCAGCTGGAGGTGGTTCAGCGGATGCGGTGGGGGCCACCGCCCCACTTGTCCGAGCTGACGTGTCCGCCGTGAGCCCTGGATGCGCGTGGTCACCTCCCGAAGGCGGATTGCCACCACCTCGAGGCTTGGAGGGCTCATCTAGAGAGAGCGCCTTCCAGAGGACCTCCGCGGCAGTCTCGACGTCTTCTTCACTCACCACCTCGCCCCGGCCCGCGCGGCGCACGAGCTCCGACAGCACGCCCCACACCATGCACTCATGGAGCCAGGTGCGGCCCTTGGGAAACACCTTCTCGCGCTCGCCATGCTCGAGGACCTCCAGCACCTGCGCGCGCGTCCGTCCGTCATGCTCGCCCGGTGGGTCCGTGTCCGGATGGTTGTGAAGGAAGGTGAAGCCCACGAGGTGGGGCTGCAACAGCGCCCAGGTCGCGAACTCGCGCCAGAAGGCGATGAAGACGTCGCGAAAACCCTGCCGCAGCGGGTCGCCATCCGCCATCTGGTAGGCGACGAAACCCGTGTAGGACAGCTCGCGCTCGGTGAGGGTCCGTATCGCCCTCGCGATGCCCTGCTTGCTGCCGTAGTAACGATACAGCGAGCCCACCGAGAGCCGCGTGGCCCGGGCCAGTTCCGCGGCCCGGACGTTGTCGAACCCCCGCTGTGCCAGCAACTCCGCCGCGTCACGCAGCCTGAAAGCGCGCATCTCCGCCAACGTGTACATCCGCCCGTCCCCCTGTCTTCGCGGCCGTCGCGTGGAAGGAACGTTCCCTCCACGACGACCTGTCTACAGGGAGGGGCTGACACGAGGTGGGAGGTCGGGTCGGCGCGGCAGCGGAGCTGACTTCGAGGGTGGGAACACTCGGGTGGGCTGTTCGGCGCGGACCCGGGCTGCGATGATTCGAGGTGCGCCATGAACCCGTTGCACCGTCCTCCGATGTCCGCATGTCCGGATGAGAACCTGCTCGCGGCCTTCGTCAGTGGCTCGGCTCCCGTGGGGAAGGTGGCGGTGGTGGAAGCGCACCTCGACGGTTGCGCGGACTGCCGGGCGTTGGTGGCGGTGGTGGCGGCCAGTTCCTCCCTGCCGGGCACGGTCGCCGTTGAGCGTGAGGCGGAGGCGTCCACGCGGTGGGACACGGGCGCGGCGACGTTGCCGGACGCGCGGGAGGAGCCGGTCCTGCCGCCAGGGACGCGGCTGGGGGCCTATCTGCTGCAGGGCGTGTTGGGCATGGGAGGGATGGGCGTGGTGTACGCGGCGGATGACCTGCGGCTGGGGCGGCGGGTGGCGCTCAAGCTGTTGAGGCCGCTGCCCGCGGGCGCGCAGGACCAGGGTCGTGAGCGGCTGCTTCGCGAGGCCCAGGCCATGGCGCGGCTCTCACATCCCAACGTGCTGCCGCTCTTCGAGTTGGGGGCGGCGGAGGGGCACGACTTCCTGGCCATGGAGTGGGTGGACGGCACGACGCTCGCGGACTGGCTTCGGGAACGCGAGCGTCCATGGCGGGACGTGTTGGATGTCTTCCTGGCAGCGGGAGCGGGGCTGGCCGCCGCCCATCGCGCGGGGATGGTGCACCGCGACTTCAAGCCGTCCAACGTGCTGGTGGGGCGCGACGGCCGGGTACGCGTCACGGACTTCGGGCTCGCGAGGCGCGGCACGGGGGCGTCTCCCGAGGCGCCGGTCGGTGTGAGCGAGGGTGCATCGAAGGCCTCCATGCTCACGGAGTGGGGGCAGGCGGCGGGAACGCCGGCGTACATGTCTCCCGAGCAGCGCGCGGGAAGGGCCGTGGACGCCCGCAGCGACCAGTACAGCTTCTGCGTCGCGCTCCACGAAGCGCTCCACGGTGAGCGCCCCGGCCACCTCGCTGCCCCGGCCGCACCGCGAACGTCGAGCGTGCCGAGGCGTCTCCGCACCGCGCTGGCGCGGGGGCTCGCGAACGCGCCCGAGGACCGCTTCCCCAGCATGGAGGCGCTGATGGCGGTGCTCTCCCTGCCTTCGCCGGAATGGGGCCGCCGGGGCATCCTGGCCCTGGCGGGAGCGGGTTCCCTGGTGGTCCTGGGCGTGCTCCTGTGGAAGCCGTCTTTTCTGTTCCAGTCCGACGCCGCCACGCCGCGAGCCGAGAGGCCCGGGCGCATGGGCGCATCGCCGATTGTCCTGCGCGTCGGCGACGTGCACGAACTGGCTGTTCCTGGACTCCAGCGCATCGCGGTGGGTGAACCGAGCCTCGTCGAACTCACCGTGCCGCGTCAGGGCGTGGTGCGTCTGAGGGGGATGGAGGAGGGCATCACGGACCTGATTACGTGGAGTCACGCCGGGGAGATGAAGTCCCGAGTCCTGGACGTCACCGCGCGCTGACGTCAGCGTCCGCCGGGAGCCCTGCGTGCCTGGCGGGGCGTTTCCTGTCTCAGCAGCCGGTACGCCTGCTGCCGGTGTTCGCGCAGCGTGGGCAGCGTGTCCCCGAGCAGCGCTTGCAGCCCGGCGTCGCCGGAGAACTGCTGCTGACCCGCCATCACCTTGGCGATGTCCGCGTCATGGTCGCCCACCATGGCGGCCAGGAAGGCGCGGTCGAACGTTGTCAGCGGCTCCACACGTTTACTGCTCCGACAGCAGGAACAACGCGTGCGCGCTGGCGATGGGCCGCGTGCGGTCGTCCTGCCACGCATCCACCCGGACGTTGGCCACGCGCCGGCCCTGGCGGGTGATGAACGCCTTGGCGAAGGTGTCCTGCGGTTTGCCCGAGCGAAGGAAGTCCACCGTGAGCGAGATGACCTTCGGCACGCGCTCGGTGTTCGTCTGCAGCAGCAGCTCGAAGACGGCGGCGGATTCCAGCAGCGCGCCGAGCGTGCCGCCGTGCAGGGCGGGAATCAGGCTGTTGCCGATGTTCCTCGGGTTGAAGGCCATGCGGCAGAGCATTTCGCCGGCGAGATTCTCCACGCCGATGCTCATGAAACGCGTGTAGGGGATGGCGTCGGTGAGGCGCTTGTACTCGCGCGTCTTGCGCACCTGGCGCACCAACTCGGCGAGGGGAGGCGTCGTGGACTCGGACATGGTCGTCATTCCTCTGTCCGCATGAAGGTGCCCTGGGCGGAAGCCACGGGGTGGCCCGGGTCGCCCTGGTGGACGAGCGCGCGGACGAAGGCCACCTGGCGGGTGAGCCGGTAGCACTCGGCCACACAGGTGAGAACGATGCCGGGCCGCGCGGGGCGCAGGTAGTCGATGCGCAGGTCCAGCGTGACGAGCGGGGCGAAGCGGCCCAGCTTGAGGAACACGGCGGTGCCGCAGGTGGCGTCGATGAGCGTCGTCACCGCGCCGCCGGCGATGACGCCGGTTTCCGGGTTTCCGACGAGGTTCTCCGCGTAGGGCAGCTCGACGGTGGCCTCGGCGGCGACGACGTCCACCAGCCGCAGCCCCAGCGCGTGATTGTGGGGCACGACGTCGGTGTAGAAGATCGCGCAGCGCTCCATCCGCTCGGCCTTGTCTTCAGGAAGCGTGAAGTCGTCCGACATGAGGGGCGCGATACCAGATTCAGGGCCGCATGGCGCCCTGTGTTTTGACGGGGGCCGGAACGCCCGCTAGGCGGCCACGGCCGCGGCGCTGGAGAGCTGCTTCCACGCACCGGCAAGCGACGTGCCGATGTCCCGCATCACCGCGTCATCCGACCAGTAGAAGGGGTGGACCAGGGGTGTCCACGAGAAGAGCGGGCCCGCCACGCGCACGGCGCGGTCCTCCACCGCGGCGTGATAGGCGGCGCTGAGGGGCTGGAGCGGCCAGGCGAAGACGTCGTCCTCGTCGTGGAAGTTGAGCCACCGTCCGCCAAGCCCCGGATGGTGGCCCGCCAGCTCCGGCGCGGGGACCTGCACGGGCTGGTCGAGCTCCGCGTGGGGATAGCGCAGGCTCCACAGGGCCATGGGACTGCCCAGCGTGTAGAAGTGGCTGAGCGTCTCGCCACGCTCCAGGGGCGAGCTGCCCTGGGCCGCGCGCACCGTCTCCTCGATGATGTCCCGCCCGGCCAGTCGCTGGGCCTGCAAGTCATAGAAGTAGTTGCTGGCGATGACGCTGCCCAGGCTGTGCGCGATGACGCAGAGCGGAGCGGTGTCTCCGGCCTGCTGGCGCAGGCGGCCCAGGGCCTCGGCGACCTTGCGGTGGATGCCCGTGTAGACGTCCGGGTCGGCGGGGTTCGTCTGGTAGGCGATGATGTCGCCCACGAAGTGCACCAGCATCCACCGCAGGCCGGGGTAGCGCAGGTCCATGCCGCGCAGGGACGGCCGCATCAAGCGGAGCATCATCGGCACGAGCGCGGACTCGTGACCCTGGTTCACCGTGCGCACGCTGTCATAGAGGGATTTCCAGTAAGCGTCCGCGTCGGCCGAGGCGTAGCGGGCGAGCAGGTCCTTCTCCGCACCTTCCAGCACGGAGGCCCAGTTCACCGTCTCGACGGCGAATGTGTCCGGCCCGGCCCCCGCGTGCTGCGCGAAGTGCTGGCGCAGCAGGCGCACGGCGGTGTCGTAGAGACCCGGGTCATCCACTTCAATGCCGTGGATGACGAGCACGGCGAGCTTCTGACGCGTCTGCATGGAGACTCCCCCCTCGGAATCAGTGCTGCTCGACGGGCGTGAGCTTACACGGCCCGGAAGAGGCTCGCCTGTTCGCCTGTTCTCGGCCGGCATCCAACAGCCCCTCGGGGCCGGATAGTCTCCGGCACCCGACACACGGTTTCTTCCTGATGAGGACTTCTGGTGAAACGACTGACCTCCTCCCTCCTCGCCGTCCTGCTGATGCCCGCCGCGCCCATGGCCGCGCAGCAGGCTCCGGCGAAGCCTCCCGCGGTCCGGCAGGACCCGCCACGGCCGGCACCCGACACGAAGGACGCCGCGCGCGACGCGGCCCGCGCCGCCGAGGTAGACGCCCCGCGTCCGCCGTCCGGTGAGGCCGCGCAGAAGGCGGAGAAGGAAGGGGGAGACACCTGGAAGGTGGACGCGCCGGGCTTCCCCGCCCGCCAGGTGAACATCGACGTCACCGAGGGCACGTGGATGAACGTGGACGTCAGCCCGCGCGGAGACGAAATCGTCTTCGACCTGCTGGGGGACATCTACGTGCTGCCCATGGGCGGCGGCGAAGCGAAGGCGCTGACGTCCGGCGTCGCGTGGGACATGCAGCCGCGCTTCAGCCCGGACGGCAAGCGCATCGTCTTCACCAGTGACCGGGGCGGCGGAGACAACATCTGGGTGGTGGACCGGGACGGCTCGAATGCGCGGGCGGTGACGGAGGAGAAGTTCCGCCTGCTCAACAGCCCCGCGTGGAGCCCGGACGGGCAGTTCATCGTGGCGCGCAAGCACTTCACCGCGCGGCGCTCGCTGGGCGCGGGCGAGGTGTGGATGTACCACCGCGCCGGTGGCGAAGGCGTGCAGCTCACCGAGCGCACCAACGACCAGAAGGATTTGGGCGAGCCCGCCTTCTCCCCCGACGGACGCCACGTCTACTTCAGCCAGGACGTCTCGCCGGGGAAGAGCTTCGAATACAACAAGGACCCCAACGGCCAGATTTACGCCATCCAGCGGCTGGACCTGGAGACGAAGGAAATCGAGCCCTTCATCACGGGGCCGGGCGGTGCCATCCGCCCCACGCCGTCGCGTGACGGCAAGCAGCTGGCGTTCGTCCGCCGGGTGCGCGCCAAGAGCGTGCTCTACGTCACCGACGTGGCGTCCGGCGCGGAGCGCTCGCTGTACGACGGGCTCGACCGGGACATGCAGGAGACGTGGGCCATCCACGGCGTGTATCCGGGCATGGCGTGGACGCCGGACAACAAGGCGATTGTCTTCTGGGCGGGCGGCAAGCTGCACCGCATCGACGTGGCCACGAAGAAGGTGACGCCCATTGCCTTCCGCGTACGGGGCACGCGCACGATTTTCGAGGCCGTGCGCAGCCCGCAGGCGGTGGCCCCCGAGCGCTTCTCCACGAAGATGCTGCGCTGGGTGCAGGTGTCCCCCAAGGGGGATCGCGTGGTGTACCAGGCGCTGGGCAAGCTGTACGTGAAGGAGTTGCCCGCGGGTACGCCCCGGCGCCTGACGAAGCAGGACGACCACCTGGAGTTCTACCCGTCGTTCTCCCGGGACGGGCGCTCCATCGTCTACACGACGTGGGACGACGAGAAGCTGGGCACCATCCGCGTGGTGTCCGCCACCGGCGGCGAGGGCAAGGTGCTGACGCAGCAGCCGGGCTACTACGTGGAGCCCGCGTTCAGCCCGGATGGCAAGACGCTGGTGTACCGCGCGTCCGGGGACGGCTACCTGATGCCCGGGCTGTGGAGCCGGAACACGGGCCTGTTCGCCATGCCCGCGGGCGGCGGCACGCCGAAGCGCCTGGCGCGTGACGGTGAGCAGCCGCACTTCGGCGCGCGCTCGGACCGCGTCTATTTCCTGCACGTGGAGCACAAGGAGAAGGAGGACGTCCGCTCCCTGAAGAGCATCGGGCTGAGCGGGAGCGAGGAGCGCACGCACCTGACGAGCGCCGAGGCCACCGAGCTGCGCGTCTCCCCGGACGAGCGGTGGGTGGCGTTCCGGGAGAACTTCAACGCCTTCGTCGTCCCCTTCGCGCTGGGTGCGAAGTCGGCCTCGGTGGGGCCCGGCGCGAAGGCGCTGCCGCTGGCGAAGGTGAGCCGGGACGCGGGCGAGTACCTGCACTGGTCCGGCGACAGCCAGCGCCTGCACTGGGCGTTGGGGCCCGAGCTCTTCACCCGTGCGCTGAAGGAGAGCTTCGCCTTCATCGACGGTGCGCCGGAGAAGCTGCCGGAGGCGCCGGAGAAGGGCGTGGACCTCTCCTTCCCGGTGAAGGCGGACGCGCCGGAGGGCACGCTGGCCCTGGTGGGGGGCCGCGTCATCACCATGAAGGGTGACGAGGTCATCGAGCAGGGCGTGGTGGTGGTGCGAAACAACCGCATCATCGCCGTGGGTCCGGTGGGCAAGGTGCAGGTGCCGTCCGGGGCGAAGGTGGTGGATGTGAAGGGCAAGACGTTGATGCCCGGCCTCATCGACGTGCACTGGCACGGGGCCATGGGCATGGACGGACTGATGCCCGAGCAGAGCTGGGTGCATGCGTCGTCCCTGGCCTTCGGTGTGACGACGCTGCACGACCCGTCCAACTCCTCGGAAGAGGTCTTCGCGGCCAGTGAGCTGGCCCGGGCGGGCGGCGTGGTGGCGCCGCGCATCTTCTCCACGGGCACCATCCTCTACGGCGCGTCCGGCGCGGGCTACCGCGCGCCCATTGAGACGGTGGACGACGCGCGCTCGCACCTGCGGCGGATGAAGGCCATGGGGGCCTTCAGTGTGAAGAGCTACAACCAGCCGCGCCGGGACCAACGGCAGAAGGTGCTCCAGGCGGCGCGCGAGCTGGACATGCTGGTGGTGCCGGAGGGCGGCTCGCTGCTCCAGCACAACCTGACGATGGTGGTGGACGGGCACACCGGCGTGGAGCACGCGATTCCGGTGGCGCGCATCTACGCGGACGTGAAGCAGCTGTGGGGCAAGAGCGGCACCGGCTACACGCCGACGCTGGGCGTGGCCTACGGCGGCGTCTGGGGTGAGAACTACTGGTACCAGAAGACGAACGTGTGGGAGGACGAGCGCCTGTTGTCCTTCGTCCCGCGCCGGGTGGTGGATTCGCGCAGCCGCCGGCCGTCCATGCACGTGCCGGACGACGAGTTCAACCACTTCGCCGCCGCCACCGTGGCGCGTGAGCTGAGTGACGCGGGCGTGAGCGTGCAGCTGGGTGCGCACGGCCAGCGTGAAGGCCTGGCTGCGCACTGGGAGGTCTGGATGTTCGGCCATGGCGGCATGAAGCCGCTGCAGGCGCTGCGCTCGGCGACGCTGAGCGGGGCGCGCTACCTGGGCCTGGACGGGGAGATTGGCTCGCTGGAAGAGGGCAAGCTGGCGGACCTCATCGTGCTGGATGGCAATCCCTTGCAGGACCTGAAGCACAGCCGCTCGGTGCGCTACACCATGGTGAACGGGCGCCTGTACGACGCGGCCACGCTCAACGAGGTGGGGACGCGCCAGCGCCCGCGCGCGAAGTTCTTCTTCGAGAAGGACGGGAACGAAGGCTGGAGCCCCAAGGCCACGGAGCACACGCACACGCACGCGTGCGACTGAGCCCCCAGGCACCCCCACCCGAGGCGGGCTGGCGCTAGAGTCCGCGCCATGCCCGTCTCTGTCGTCGAAGGGGATTTGCTGGACCAGCCGGTGGAGGCCATCGTCAATGCCTGGAACCGGAACATCATCCCCTGGTGGCTGCTGTTGCCGCAGGGGGTGTCCGGCGCCATCAAGCGCCGGGGTGGGGTAGGGCCCTTCCGCGAGGTGGCGAAGGCGGGCCCCATGCCGCTGGGCTCGGCGGTGGTGACCTCCGCCGGGCGGTTGCCATTCAAAGCCATCATCCACGTCGCGGGCATCGACATGCTCTGGCGGGCCTCGGAGCGCTCCATCCAGGACTCCGTCCGCAATGCCCTGGCGAAGGCCCGCGAGCAGGGTTTGCGCTCCGTGGCCTTCCCTGTCATTGGTGCGGGCTCTGGCAGCTTCAATGAGGCGCGCGCGCTCGAGCTGATGCGCCAGGTCCTGGACGTGGAAGCCGGCGCCCTCGACGTGAGCATCGTGCGCTTCCGGCCATAGGCTCCGTCAGCTGGATGCAGGGACCAGGATTGACCTGTTCCAACGCAATAGGACTGAAGCGATGCTTCGATTTTTCAAGAAGAAGAAGCCGGGTCTCATCGTGCTCTCGTTGAACGCGCGGCTGCAACCCATGCACCGGGCCGAGTTGGAGGATGCCTTCGACGAGGTTTCCGAAACGCTGGGATTGGGCGCACGCGTCACCGGCGGAGGAACGCTGATGGCGCCCGATGGAGAGATCGAGCGTTGCGACATCGACATCGAGCTGGATGACTACTCGCGCGAACTCGCGGAGAAGGTTGCCGCCGTGGTGGGGGAGATGCTGGCGCCGAAGGGCTCCGAGGTCATTCTGCCCGACGATGAGGGCTCGATTCCGTTCGGCTCAGATGAAGGGCTGGGGCTGTACCTGAACGGCACGGACTTGCCCGCGGAGGTCTATGCCTCGTGCGATAGCAATCACGTCCACGACGAATGCGAGCGCTTGCTGGGCGAAGAGGGCATGATTCATAGCCATTGGCAGGGGCCCACGGAAACGGCGTTCTACATGTATGGCCGCAGTTACGAAGAGATGCTGGCCAGAATCAGTGGATTCATCGCCGAGTATCCTCTGTGCCAGAAGTGCCGCGTCGTTCGGCTTGCCTGATTTGGGAGAAGTCGCACAGAGGTGCAGCGGCCGGAGGCACTCACCCTCCGGCGCTGCTGCCATGCGCGCGCTCTTACCAGAGCCAGTGACCGGAGGCTTGCCCGCGGGCGGGCTGTCTCGCAGTCGCTCGACTTGGGCCAACCCACCCCGGCGTGAAAGCCAATAGGCACCGCCGCGAAAGTATTCGTCAGGGGCTGGAGCGGCCCGTTGTCTGATGTCAGACCCTGCGTCTAATTCTCGCTTTACCTCGAATCTATCGAGGCAAGGCGAAATGGCCGGGACGGCAACTGGGCAAGACCTCATGAGGAATCGACGTTCTGGAGTTGCATTTACAGGTGGGTGGCGTTGGAGTGTGGCATTGCTGACCGCGGTGGTGGGCTGTGGTGCGCCGGAGAAGCCGCTGGACCCCCCTCCTCCTGCCGCTGAGCAGGAGACGCTGCGTGCCGCGGAAGAGCAGGCGGCGCTGCTGACGCCACCCGCCGGGTGTACCGAAATCACCATGGGCGAGCTGACGAACGGCATCGAGCGGACGCCGGTGCAGTATGGCCCGCAGCCGACCTACGTCGGCTCGTTCTCCGACCAGGGCGACCCGGCGGTGGCGGATGTCGCCCGCATCCGGCTGGATGTGAATACGGCGCCGGGCGTCTATGACCTGGCGACTGGAGGCACCAACCTCTTCACGTGCGAACAGTGCGTCTGGGGTGTCCAGGACTCCGGTACCTCCACGGCGAAGACCTTCGTGGCGGAGTCGGGCACGCTGATGCTCGCGCTCAAGGTGTCGCCGCAGCAGACGATTGGCGCGCTGGCCAACGTGACGTTGCGCCAGACGGTGGCCGCGCCGCCGCTCTACGCGCCGTACACCGGCACCGTGCCGGTGGCGGAGGGCGAGTGCCGGTGGATTCGCTTCGCGACGTGGAACACCGCCCGCCACGGCGGGTGTGACCCTCGCGAGGGCTCGCTGACGGCGAACATCTCCGGCCACACCTGCGTGGCCACCAACCGCGCCGCGGATGACGGCACGCTGGAGCGGTCGCTCGGCACGAAGACGCAGGGCGAGGCGTGCACCTACACCGCGGCGACGAGCGAGTACGAGCTGGCGACCACGGACTGCGAGGAGGGTTACGCCTGTACCTCGGCCTGGGGCTCACCGCGCCAGTGCCTGGCGACGTGTGACTACATGGCGGTGGATCCGGGCTGCCCCTCGGGCACCGTGTGTGGCGTCCAGGGCCTGTGCCAGGCTCAGTCGGTGATGCAGCCGGCGGGCTTCGACTTCGATGCCGCGCTCATCGGTGAGCAGTGCACCCTGTCCTTCGCCGAGTTCTGCGGGACGGAAGGTGCGCGCGGCGTCTGCGCGAACGTGACGGGCTCCGGCCCCAGCTACTGCTACCCCTACGCCCGCGCCCGCTCGGACTGCGGCGCGGGTGAGGAGCTGGGCTACGTGTCCTACCCGCTCTCCGGTGGTGGCTACGACCGCACCTACGGCTTCTGCTATCCGGATGGCCTCTAGCCACAGCCAGCCCCGCTTCCGCCCGTCCTGTGCGGAAGCGGGGTGTTGTTCCTACTCCTTCGACTCACCCCCGAGGATGCGCGGCGCCGACGCGCGGTGGAAGCCCTCGTAGGGCTTGGAGGCGGTGGTCTCCTCCAGCGGGAAAATCTTCGTGTTGCACGAAGCACCGCCGTCAATCTTGATGACCTCGCCGGTGATGAAGGCCGCGGCGTCGGTGAGCAGGAAGACGATGGCAGCGCTCACCTCGGACTCGGTGGCGAGCCGCTGGAGCGGCACCTCCTTCTTGAGGAGGGGAATCATCGCCCGCACGCCCTCGTCCTTGTAGCTGTCCATTCCGCTGGAGGCCACCCAGCCGGGCGCCACGGCATTCACGCGCACGCCGGACGCGGCCCACTCCACGGCGGCCGTCTGCGTCAGGTTGAGCATGCCCATGCGCGCCGCGCCGGAGTGCCCCATGCCCGGCATGCCGCCCCACGAGTCCGCGAGCATGTTGACGATGGCGCCCCCGTGGTTGCTCATGGATTGGAGATAGACTTCCCGCGCCATCAGGAAGCCGCCGGTGAGGTTGGTGGACACCACCGCGTCAAAGCCCTTCTTGGAGATGGCCGACAGCGGCGAGGGGAACTGCCCGCCTGCGTTGTTGACCAGGCCGTGGATGGGGCCGTGCGCGGCGATGATGCGCGCCACGGTGGCCTTCACGCCCTCCTCGTCGCGGATGTCGAGCACCTCGAAGGACACCTTGCCGCCGTCCTCCTGGATTTCCCGCGCGACGGCCTCCAGCTTGTCGGGCTTGCGGCCCACCAGGACGACGTTGGCGCCCAGCGCGGCCAGCTCGTGCGCGGTGCAGCGGCCAATGCCACTGCCGCCGCCGGTGACGACGATGGTGCGGTTGCTGAAACAGCCCGGTGCGAAGAGAGAGCGGTAGCTCATGGTCAGCTCCTGATGTGGAGGTCGTTCATGAAACCTTTGGTCCTCAGCCCTTGCGGGTGCGCCGGACACTCAGGGCCTCGTCCAGGGTGAGCGCCCAGCGGTGGAGGACCTTCTTCCTGCGCGCGCTGTCGTCCCTCAACAGGTTGGCCAGCGCGAGTCCCCGGATGAGGTCGAGCGTGCCCTGAATCAGCTCGCGCACCTCCGCGACGCTGTCGTCCACGCCGAGCAACTGCACCGTCAGCCGGTGGAACTCCCGCCCCACGCGGGCCTCCAGCGGGGCGAGCTGCGCGCGCAGCTCAGCGTCCGCCACCGCGGCCACCCACAGCTGCACCGCGGCGGTGAAGACAGGGCTGAGGTAGATGCCCGCCAACATGTGCAGGATGGCCTCCGTGCGGCGCGCGTCGGCTGGAAGCTGGGCGGCCTTGCGCAGCACGGCTTCCACCTGCTGGTGCCCCACGTACTCCACGGCAGCGGCCACCAGGTCGGCGCGGGTGGGGAAGTGGTGCTGACAGGCGCCCCGGGACACACCCGCGCGCTCGGCAATCACAGTCATCGTCGCGCCCGCCCACCCCAGCTCGGAGAGCGCACCAATGGCCGCCTCCATCAGACGCTGGCGCGTGACGCGGCTGCGCTCCTGCTCCTGCCTGCCGGGCGTGCCGGATGCCTCACTCACCCGGCCAGGATGCGAGCCAAGGGTTAAAAAAGCAAGCACGCTTGCTTTTTTAGACCCGCCTGCCCAGACTCACGCGTCCTTCGTTGCTGCCGAGTGGAGAGCTCATGCCTGCGTCCCCCCTGCGTGTCGGCAATGCCTCGGGCTTCTATGGAGACCGCTTCTCGGCGGTCCGGGAGATGCTCGAAGGCGGCCAGCTCGACGTCCTGACTGGCGACTATCTGGCCGAGCTGACGATGCTGATTCTGGGCCGGGACCGGATGAAGGACCCGTCCACCGGCTATGCCAAGACGTTCCTCCGGCAGATGGAGCAGTGTCTGGCGTTGGTGGCGGAGAAGAAGGTCAAGGTCGTCACCAACGCGGGAGGGCTGAACCCGGCGGGGTTGGCCACCGCGCTCCGTGAGGTCGCCGCGAAGCTGGGCGTGAAGGTGCAGGTGGCGCACGTGGAGGGGGATGACCTCTCCGGGCAGGCGGACGCGCTGGGCCTGGGCTCGCCGCTCACCGCGAATGCGTACCTGGGCGGGTGGGGCATCGCCGCGTGCCTGCGCGCTGGGGCGGACATCGTCGTCACCGGACGAGTGACGGATGCCTCGCTGGTGGTGGGCCCGGCGGCGGCGCACTTCGGCTGGAAGGTGGATGACTGGGACCGGCTGGCGGGGGCCATGGTCGCCGGCCACGTCCTGGAGTGCGGCACGCAGGCCACGGGGGGCAACTTCTCCTTCTTCACGGAGCTGGACGCGCGGCGCCCCGGCTTCCCGCTGGCGGAGCTGTACGAGGACGGCAGCAGCGTCATCACCAAGCACGCGGGCACGGGCGGCGCGGTGACGGTGGACACGGTGCTGGCGCAGCTCGTCTATGAAATCACCGGGGCGCGGTACGCGGGCCCGGACGCCACGGCGCGCTTCGACACCATCGCCCTGGCGTCGCATGGCAAGGACCGCGTCCGCATCTCCGGCGTGCGCGGCGAGCCGCCTCCCCCCACGGTGAAGGTGTGCCTCAACAACCTAGGGGCTACCGGAACGAGGCGACGTTCATCCTGGTGGGGTTGGACATCGAGGAGAAGGCGCGGCTGGCGCGAGAGCAACTGGAAGCGGCGCTGACACGCAAGCCGAAGGAGCTCCAGTGGATGCTCACGCGGACGGACCGCGAGGACGCGGCCACGGAAGAGCAGGCCGCCGCCTTCCTGCGCGTGGTGGTGAAGGACGCCGACGCGAAGGTGGTGGGCCGGGCCTTCAGCGGCGCGGCCGTGGAGCTGGCGCTGGGCAGCTACCCGGGCTTCACGATGACGGCGCCTCCCTCGGACGGCGCGCCGTATGGCGTCTACACGCCGGCCTATGTCGAAGCGGGGCGCGTGGAGCATGTCGCCGTCCTCGAGGACGGAACGCGCACCGCCATCACGCCTCCCGGCGAGACGCGCGCACTGGAGTCCGTGGAGCCACCGCCGCTGCCACCGCGAGTGCCGGACGGCCCCACGCGCCGGGTTCCGCTGGGGCGCATCGTCGCCGCGCGCAGTGGTGACAAGGGCGGCACGGCGAACATCGGCGTCTGGGCGCGCACGGATGCGGCCTGGCGGTGGCTGGCGCATGCGCTCACGGAAGAGAAGCTGCGCGAACTGCTCCCGGAGGCCGCGCCGCTGCGCATCGAGCGGCACGTCTTCCCCAACCTGCGGGGGCTGAACTTCGTCGTCGATGGCTTGCTGGGGGAGGGCGTCTCCTCGTCCACCCGCTTCGACCCACAGGGCAAGGCGCTGGGCGAGTGGCTGCGCTCGCGGCACATGGACATTCCCGAGGCGCTGCTGCG
Source organism: Myxococcus sp. NMCA1 (assembly GCF_026810205.1). Lineage (NCBI taxonomy): Bacteria > Pseudomonadati > Myxococcota > Myxococcia > Myxococcales > Myxococcaceae > Myxococcus > Myxococcus sp. NMCA1. The sequence goes on from NZ_CP113950.1 coordinate 59,054, forward strand.
CGAAGGACAGGAGTAGACCGATGCCACGAATCACCTCGCGAATCGACCCGGGCTCCGAATCCTTCAAGGCGAACCGCGCGGACATGCTGGCCCGCGTCTCCGAACTGCGCGCCATCGAGGCGAAGGTCCGGAACACGGAGAACCAGGCGAAGGAGAAGTTCCACAAGCGAGGGCAGCTCTTGCCTCGCGAGCGGCTGATGCTGCTGCTCGACCGGGGATCGCCCTTCCTGGAGCTGTCCACGCTATGTGGCTATGGCTACCACGACGACAGCGACGGCTCTCTGGCGGGTGGCAACAGCATCATCGGCATCGGCTACGTGTCCGGGGTGCGGTGCATCGTCTTCGTGAACAACTCCGCCATCAAGGGTGGCACCGCGTCGCCGTGGGGCGTGCAGAAGGCGCTGCGCGCGCAGGCATTGGCGCTGGAGAACAAACTGCCCATGGTGTCGCTGGTGGAGAGCGGCGGCGCCAACCTGATGTACCAGCAGGAAATCTTCATCCCGGGCGGGGAGACCTTCTACAACCAGGCGCGGCTGTCGGCGGCGGGCATTCCCCAGGTGACGGTGGTGCACGGCTCCAGCACGGCGGGCGGCGCGTACCTGCCGGGCCTGTCCGACTACGTGGTGATGGTGAAGAAGAAGGCGAAGGTGTTCCTCGCGGGCCCGCCGCTGCTCAAGGCGGCCACGGGGGAAGTCGCCACGGATGAGGAGCTGGGTGGCGCCCAGATGCACGCCACGGTGGCGGGTACCGCGGACTACCTGGCGGAGGACGACGCGGACGCCATCCGCATGGCCCGCGAAATCGTGGCGAAGCTCGGGTGGAACGCGCAGCTCCCGCCCAGCGAGCGCCCCGCCTATGCCGAGCCCGTGTACTCGCCCGACGAGCTCTGCGGCGCCGTGCCCGTGGACTACCGCAAACCGTACGACTGCCGCGAGGTCATCGCTCGCATCGTGGATGGCTCGGAGTTCACCGGCTTCAAGGACGAGTACGACGCGCACACCGTCTGCGGCTGGGCGAACCTGTACGGCCACCCGCTGGGCATCATCGGCAACAACGGGCCGATTTCACCCCACGGCGCGACGAAGGCGGCGCAGTTCATCCAACTGTGCTGCCAGAAGGACACACCCATCCTCTACCTGCAGAACACCACGGGCTACCTGGTGGGCACGCAGCCGGAGCAGGGGGGCATCGTGAAGCACGGCGCGAAGATGATTCAGGCCGTGGCCAACGCGACGGTGCCGCAGCTCACGGTGCTGATTGGCGGCGCGTTCGGCGCGGGAAATTACGGCATGTGCGGCCGTCCGTTCCATCCGCGCTTCATCTTCGGGTGGCCCAACTCGCGCACCGCCGTCATGGGCGGCGAGCAGGCGGCGAAGGTGATGTCCATCGTCTTCGGGGAGAAGCTGGCCCGGCAGGGACAAGCGGTGGACGAGGAGCAAATCAAGGCGTTCTGCCAGCCCATCATCGACCAGTTCGACAAGGAGTCGCACCCGTTCAACTGCAGCGCGCGGATGTTCGACGACGGGCTCATCGACCCGCGGGACACGCGGCGGGTGCTCGGGTTCGCGCTGTCGGTGTGCCGTGAGGCGAAGCGGCGGCAGGTCCATCCCAACACGTTCGGCGTCGCGCGGCTGTGAGAGGAGCGGACACGATGGAGCGTTTCAAGAAGGTCCTCATCGCGAACCGCGGCGAGATTGCCGTCCGGGTGATTCGGACCTGCCAGCGGTTGGGCTACCGCACCGTGGCGGTGTTCTCCGAGGCGGACCGCGGCGCGCCGCACGTGCTGGCGGCGGACGAGGCGGTGGCCATTGGTCCGTCTCCGGCGAAGGAGTCCTACCTCGTCATCGGGAAGATTCTGGAAGCGGCGAAGACGTCCGGCGCGGAGGCCATCCACCCGGGCTACGGTTTCTTGTCGGAGAACGCGGACTTCGCGCGCGCCTGCCACGACGCGGGCCTGGTGTTCATCGGCCCGGAGGCCGAGGCCATCACCCTGATGGGCAACAAGCGTCAGGCGAAGCTGCGCATGATTGCGGCGGGCGTGCCCTGCATTCCTGGCTACGAGGCGTCCGACCTGGATGATGAGGCGCTGGCGGTGGAGGGCGAGCGCATCGGCTTCCCGCTGATGGTCAAGGCGGCGGCGGGTGGCGGCGGGCGCGGCATGCGGCTGGTGCACGAGGCGTCGCAGCTTCGCGCGGCCCTGCGCGCGGCGCGCTCGGAGGCGACGAATGCCTTCGGGAGTGGCGAGCTCATCCTGGAGAAGGCCGTCATCGACGCGCGGCACGTGGAGGTCCAGGTCTTCGCGGACACGCACGGCAACGTGGTGCACCTGGGCGAGCGGGACTGCTCGGTGCAGCGCCGGCACCAGAAAATCGTGGAGGAGAGTCCGTCACCGGCGGTGAGCCCGGCGCTGCGCGCGCGCATGGGTGAGGTGGCGGTGGCGGCGGCCCGGGCCATTGGCTACCGGGGAGCGGGGACCATCGAGTTCCTCCTCGCGCCGAGCGGTGACTTCTACTTCATGGAGATGAACACGCGCCTCCAGGTGGAGCACCCGGTGACGGAGCTGATTACCGGGTTGGATTTGGTGGAGTGGCAGCTCCGCGTGGCGGCGAGGGAGAAGCTGCCCCGGACGCAGGAGGCGATTTCTGCGTCGGGGCATGCCATCGAGGTCCGCCTCTGCGCGGAGGACCCCGCGAAGGGCTACGCGCCCCAGGCCGGGCGGCTGTTGGCGTGGAGGCTGCCGGTGCGTGAGGGCGTGCGCATCGACCACGGCGTGCGGGAGGGGCAGGCGATTCCGCCCTTCTATGACTCCATGCAGGCGAAGGTGATTGCGCACGGCCCGGACCGGGAGACGGCGCGCCGGCGGCTGGTGGAGGCGCTGCGCGAGCTGACAGTGTTCGGCGTCACCACCAACAAGAACCTGTTGTTGTACGTGCTGGAGCACGCGGCGTTCCGTTCAGGGGAGTACGACACGGCGTTTATCGCGAAGCACGCGGCGGCGTCGGAGGTGGAAGGGCTGTACCAGGCAAACGCGAAGGCGCGGGCGCTGGCGGCGGCGCTGCTCTTCCACGAGGAAGGCCTGAAGCTGGCGGACACGGCGGGACTGGATGTGTCCCTGCTGAACTGGAACACGTCCCACCGCCACCCCGTGCGGATGAAGCTCGCGAGCCGTGGCGCGGAAGCGTCCGTCACCGTCCAGCCCGTGTCCGCGGAAGGGTACGAGGTGGGCGTGGGGGATGCGTCGTTCGACGTGTCCGTGTTGGGGTTGTCCGCGGGCGTGCTCGAATTCGCCAGCGCCGGGACGCGGGGCCGCGCACGCTACCTGCGGGACGGGGACACGCTGTGGCTGGACCTGGGCTCGGGGGCGCACGCCGTGACGGACGTAACGTTCCGTCCGCCGTCGAAGTCGGACGGCGTGGGCAGCGGACGGCTGGCGGCGCCCATGGATGGGCGCATCCTGCGCGTGGACACGCAGGTGGGCGCGGCGGTGAAGCCCGGGGACGTCCTGGTGGTGCTGGAGGCCATGAAGATGGAGTTCCAGGTGGTGGCGGACGTCACGGGCACTGTCGCGGAGCTCAACGTGTCCGTGGGCAGCCAGGTGAAGGCGAAGCAGCTCCTGGTGTCGCTGGCGGCGGAGAAGGCTTCCTGAGCGATTGGGCCTGGCTCGAGCGGCGGAGCGTCAGGCCTCCGCCGCTTCAGGCACAGTGCCCTTCGGCCCTCGCTTGAGCGCCAACAGGGCCACGACACACAGCGCGGCGCCGGAGGCGCACACCCCGCTCCATCCCCAGTGCGTCCAGGCGAAGGTCCCCAGCCACGAGCCCGCGGCGCCGCCCGCGAAGTACGTCACCATGTAGAGCGTGTTCAGCCGGCTGCGGGCCTCCGGACGCAGCGAGTACACCCGCGTCTGATTGGAAATCTGGTTCGCCTGGACGCCCAAATCGAGCAGCACCACGCCCAGCGCCATGCCCCACAGCCAGCGCCCCAGGGGCCACATCACGACGAAGGACAGCAGCAGCACGACGATGGCCGCGCCGTTGATGCGCCGGTCCCCGCGCTTGTCGGCGTAGCGGCCCACCAGCGGGGCCACGGCGGCGCCCGCCACGCCCACGACGCCGAAGAGCCCGGCCACCTGCGCGTCGTACTTCTGCGGCAGGCTCTGGAGGTACAGCGCCAGCGTGGACCAGAACACGCTGAACGCGCCGAAGCTGAGTGCGCCCAGCACCGCATGCAGCCGCAGCACGGGCTCGGTGCGCGCCAGGTGGATGAGCGAGCGCAACAGTTGCGGATACGGCATGGAGGCCATGGGCGGCTGGGATGGCAGCGTGAAGCGCAGCACGCCGGCCAGCGCGAGCATGAGCCCCGCCGCAATCCAGAACATGGCGCGCCAGCCCAGGTGCGTCCCGACGAAGCCCGCCGCCGTCCGGGACAGGAGGATGCCAATCAGCACACCGCTCATGACGGTGCCCACCACCCGGCCTCGCTGCGCCGCGGGCGCCAGGTGCGCCGCGAAGGGGACGAGGAGTTGGGGAATGATGGTGGTGACGCCCACGACGAAGCTCGCGGCCACCATCCAGTGGAGCGTCGGCGCCAGTGCCACGCCCACGAGCGCCAGCGCCACCAGCGTGTTCATGGTGACGATGACCCGCCGCCGCTCCAGGCTGTCGCCCAGCGGGACGATGAAGAGCATCCCCACCGCGTAGCCCACCTGCGTCAGCATGGGCACCAGCCCCAGCGCGCTCCCCGAGGCCCCCAGGGCCGCGCCGATGTCTCCCAGCAGCGGCTGGTTGTAATAGAGGTTCGCGACGGTGGCGCCCGAGGCGGCGGCCATCAGCCACACGAGCCCGGTGGACAGAGCGGTGTGGGGAGCTTCCGGAGGGGAATGCGTCGGCATGGCGGCGGGCGGACTCTCGCGCCGCGCCCTGCCGGGGTCCAGACCTGTGTAGGCTCCCGGGAATGACAGGTCCGGATTCCGCACGGGGCGGCTTGCCCGTCATCGACATGGCGTCACTGTTCGATGCATCCCGCGTCACCGAGCGTGCGCGCGTTGCGCGTGAAATCGAGCAGGCCTGTCGCGACAGCGGCTTCTTCTACGTGACGGGCCACGGCGTGTCCGGCGAGGTGCTCGCGCGGTTGGAGCGGGAGAGCCACCGCTTCTTCGCGCTGCCCCGGGCGGCGAAGGAGGCCATCGCCATGTCGATGGGCGGTGTCGCGTGGCGGGGCTGGTTCCCGCTCGGGGGGGAGCTGACCTCGGGGCGTCCGGACCGGAAGGAGGGGTTGTATCTGGGCACGGAGCTCGGAAGCGAGCACCCGCGCGTAAAGGCCGGCTGGCCGTTGCACGGCGCCAACCTGTGGCCCGCGGAGGTGCCGGAGCTGCGCGCGGCGGTGCTCGACTACATGGCGGCCTGCACGCGCGCCGCGCATGCGCTGATGGAGGGCGTGGCGCTGAGCCTGGGCCTGGACGCGGACTACTTCCGGCGGCACTACACGGCGGACCCGACGGTGCTCTTCCGCGTCTTCCATTACCCCGCCGAGCCCCAGTGCGAGGAGGAGAGCTGGGGCGTGGGCGAGCACACCGACTACGGCCTGCTCACGCTGCTGGCCCAGGACGACCACGGCGGGTTGCAGGTGAAGACGCCGCGCGGCTGGGTGGAGGCACCGCCGCTGCCCGGGACGCTGGTGTGCAACATCGGCGACATGCTCGACCGGATGACAGGCGGGTGGTACCGCTCCACGCCGCACCGGGTGAAGAACGTGAGCGGCAAGGACAGGCTGTCCTTCCCACTCTTCTTCGACCCGGACTTCGCCGCCGAGGTCCACCCCCTGCCACGCGGCGCGGGCGCTGACGTGGACGAGGACCGCGCACGCCGCTGGGACGGCGCCAGCGTCCACGCCTTCCAGGGGACCTACGGCGACTACCTGCTGGGCAAGGTGTCCAAGGTGTTTCCGGAGCTGGTGCGGCGGGTGTGGGAGCGCGCGCCCACGGCACTGCCGGAGGAGACACCCCGAGGACCGTTACCGCGTTGACGGAGCCCGGGTCGCGTGCTTGAGAGCGCTGCGCCGGATGGCGAGATTCGGCGCGTCCACACCGCTCGCCGAGGTGGACCTGTTCTTCGCCCAGGAGGAGTGGGCGAAGCTGCGCAGGCCGGGCGCGGTGGAGTCGCTGAAGGAGCGCCTGGGAGAACTCGCGGCGCATCTGGGTGAGCGCGAGTACCTGGAGGACCGCTTCACCGCGGGCGACCTGATGATGGTGACGGTGCTCCGCATCCTTCGGCACACGGACGTGCTCGACGGCTTTCCCACGCTGAAGGACTACAAGGAACGCTGTGAGGCCCGGCCCGCGTTCCAGCGCGCCCTGGCGGCTCAGATGGAGCCGTTCCAGCAGCCTCGCGCTTGAGTGATTGACACGGCGCTCGGATGGGGCATCGTCGCTATGCAGTGCCGTGTGCATTCGCCGCATTTCAGCCGGATTTGCGTCCGGTAGGTCAGGTGGAATGGATGCCTCGCCGACTTGGAATGTTGCTGGTGGTGATGGCTGCCTGCAGCAGTGGTGACTGGTACACCCGGGCAGGGCACGACGCGTGGTTCGGGTTCCGCGGCAGTTCGGTATGGGCTCGCGGGCCTTGGCCCAAAATCCAGCCATCCAGGGACCTGGACGAAGTCATCGATCAACTGTGCCCCGCCATCATTCAACTGCCACGGGCTCGCGATGGCGAGTACGGCCAGGAGTACTGCGGCGCGCTCTATTCCCTTGGAGACGGGACCTATTACGCGACCTACGGCTCCCCCTTGGGGACGACCGTCATGGTCGGGCCCAGCAATCGCAAGCGGTGCATGCCACCTCGCTATGTGGTGGACGCGCGTGGGCGAACGGCGCCCATCGCGGACTACCACAGCCATCCATGGGCACCCTCGGAGATGTCACCCGAGGACAGGCAGGCGGACCTCCAGCGCTTCATGATTCGTATCCAGTTCGACACGGATTGCACCGTCATGAAGCTGGTCCCCTACGTCAACGAGTCTCGTCCTGGAGAGGCGTACGTGAGGCGGGGGAAGCAGTGGGTGCTGATTGGCGTCATCAAGAACGAGGACAAGCGGTATGGGCGTATCACGGACGTCGGCAGCGAGTGACGTTGGCGAGGTGACCGCATGAAACGCACGCTCCTGTTGATGATGTTGCTGCCTGGATGTGCCCTCTTTCGACCGGCCTCGCGTCCCGTTCATGCATCACCGGAGGAAGCGGCACGCGTGACGTTTCCTCGCGACTTGCCAACAGAGGGGCTTCATGAACTGTCAGGCCCCATGGTCGCGGCCATCGCGCTGGCCATGGAGGATTTTCGGCCCCTGGGGACGAAGCCGCACCGAGGCGCTACGCCGCTGGAGCAGTGCCTCTACCGGCGCGAGGCCTTCAACGCCGCCACCGCTCCTGGGCCCGAGGGTATCGTTTTCGTTCGCTTCTCCTTCAGCCCCAGCAATTGCGCCGAGCATGAGCGGGAAATCGTGCTCGACATGGGCGCGACCTACGCAGTGGACGTGCCCGGAGGGCGAATCCTCGCGGTCCAGCGTTGAGCGCTGGCGGGCCTCCGGCTCGATGTCCTGCGGCGTCCACCGCTGCTCCACGTTGTGAGTCCAGTCACACGCCGTTTCCCTGGAACTCGAATTGGATTTCTCCCTGTCGCCGAGGTCGAGGACTATCGCCTGCGTGTGAGGGACTTCGTCGAGCAGCATGTGCTGCCGCTGGAGAAGCAGCCCGACGCTTTCGATGCACGCGAGAACCTCCGCGAGGATGTGGTGGCCCGGGTGCGGGCCCGCGCTCGCGAAGAGGGGCTGAGGGCCTTCCTGTTCGACGCGGACCAGCCGGGTTGGCGCATCAAGCGGCGCATCCCCATCATGGGACCGGAGGAGCACGGCGGGCACTGCGAAATCGTCTTCGACGGCCTGGAGATTCCGGACGCGCACCGGCTGCTGGAAGTGGGGGACGGCCATGGACATCCACATTGGCCGGCTGCTCACCATGAGCGCCGCGTGGAAGCTGGACCAGGGCGACTTCGCCGGGAGAGCGCGCCGAAAGCGCTGCCAGAGGACGCCCGAGGACCGTTACCGCGTTGACGGAGCCCAGGTCGCGTGCTTGAGAGCGCTGCGCCGGATGGCGAGATTCGGCGCGTCCACACCGCTCACCGACCAGGAGACATCACGATGATGACCATCAGCGCGTTCAAGTGGGTTCCGCCGTTCGCACAGGGACTGGTGCGGGACCTCCGGGTGCGGTGGGCGCTCGAAGAGGCGGGGCTGCCGTACCAGGTGCGGCTCATCGACAACAAAGTCCAGGCCTCGCCCGACTACCGCAAGCTCCAACCCTTCGGCCAGGTGCCGGTGCTGGAGGAGGAAGGCCTGGTCCTCTTCGAATCAGGCGCCATCGTGCTCCACATCGCCAACAAGTGTGAGGCGCTGCTGCCGGCGGACGCGGCGGCCAGGGCTCGCGCGGTGACGTGGCTCTTCGCGGCGCTCAACTCCATTGAAATCATGATTCAGCCGCTCGCCGAGGTGGACCTGTTCTTCGCCCAGGAGGAGTGGGCGAAGCTGCGCAGGCCGGGCGCGGTGGAGTCGCTGAAGGAGCGCCTGGGCGAACTCGCGGCGCATCTGGGTGAGCGCGAGTACCTGGAGGACCGCTTCAGCGCGGGCGACCTGATGATGGTGACGGTGCTCCGCATCCTTCGGCACACGGACGTGCTCGACGGCTTTCCCACGCTGAAGGCCTACAAGGAACGCTGTGAGGCCCGGCCCGCGTTCCAGCGCGCCCTGGCGGCCCAGATGGAGCCGTTCCAGCAGCCTCGCGCTTGAGCGTCTGGGGAACCAGTCGGACGTAAGTGCCTGAAATGAGGGGGCTTTCGAGGCCCTCAAATGAAGGTTGAAAAGAATCCATCCGGACGGCATGTTTTGGGTGCATGACGAGCGCGCACCAACGCAAGAAGCAGCCCGACGTCATCCGCGCGCAGCTTCTCCGCGCCGCGGCGGAGCTCGTCACGCAGGGGGGGACCCAGGCCGTGACGCTCGAGGCTGTCGCGGCCCACGCGGGGGTGACGAAGGGCGGCCTCCAGCATCATTTCAAGAGCAAGCAGCTGCTGCTCGACGCGCTGTTCGACGAGATGAACCAGCAGTTCATCGAGTCGTTCCACGCGAACATCGCGGACGACCCGGACGCTCATGGGCGCGAGGCACGTGCGTATCTCCGTGCCATGGTCTCCAGCCCCGCCAACCCCGAGCAGATCCGGGGCTTGAGGGCGCTGATTGGAAGCATGATGGTGGAGCCCGACCTTCGTGAACGCTGGAACTGCAGCTGGCAGGAAGACCTCCAGCTGAAGTCCGGTGAGGTCAGTCCCCAGGACATCAATTCCCTCATCTGCCGCCTCGCGGCTGACGGCTTGTGGCTCGCGGACCTGCTCGAGGACCAGGGAATCGGGCCTGAGGTGAGGGCCGCGGTCATCCGAAGGCTCGAGGAACTCACCCGGGAGTAGGCGCCCATCACCGTCAGTGTGTCCGCATCCGGCTGACACCTCGGTCTGGAGTTCGTCTGTCAGGAGTCTCCGTGAGGGGGCCGTCAGTGACGGGCTTGTGCCTCGATATGTCTCATTCGTCATGTCATCTGCGCTGGAGCAGGTGGCGCTTCATTCCCTGGTTGCTGGCGAACCAGGGCGCGGCTTTGTGAGAAAAGTATGCTTTTGCGTATCTCTCGACGTTTTCGCCAGACAACAATGCCTATCAACAGGTCGACGAGCCTTCTCCTCGCTTGGACGCTGCTCCCGCTTCTCGCTTGTGACGGCAAGCAGGAGGAAGCGGCCTTCGCACCGCCGGTCCAGGAGGTGTCCACGCTGAAGGTGAAGGGGGAGGCCGTTGTCCTTCACGACGAATTCCCCGCGCGTGTCTCCGCGTTCCGGGTCGCGGAAGTCCGCCCGCAGGTGGGTGGGCTCGTGCGCAGCCGGCGCTTCTCCGAGGGCGACACGGTCCAGAAAGGGCAGCCGCTCTACCAACTGGAAGCGGCGGTGTTCCGCGCGATCGTGGAAGGCGCGGCGGCGGCCCATTCGGCCAGTGAGGCCGGGCGGCTCCAGGCGGAGTTGCATGCGGGGCGCATCCAGTCCCTCTTCGAAAAAGGAGCGAGCACCCAGCAGGCCCACGATGACGCCCGGGCCGCGCTCGCCATCGCGAACGCGGAGGTGGCGCGTGCCCGCGCGGCGCTGGACAGGGCCCGCGTCGACCTGGACTACGCCACGATTACCGCCCCCATCGCGGGGCACATCGGCATCTCCCAGGTCAACGAAGGCGCGCTCGTCGGCCCCGCGGATGCCACGCCGTTGAGCGTCATCCAGCAGATTGACCGCGTCTTCGTCGACATCAAGTCACCCGTGGAGCGCGCGGCGGGCTTGCAGTCACTCCAGGGAGGCACCGGAGAGGCGGGAGCGGAGGTCATCGTGCTCTCCTCGGCGGGGACGCCCTATCCGGAGCGCGGCCGGGTCCAGTTCTCGGACATCTCGGTCGACCCCGGTTCCGGCGAGCTCACGGTGCGCGCCCTGGTCCCCAACGCGCAGCGCAAGCTCCTGCCGGGCATGTTCGTGAAGGCGCGCGTCGTGCTCGGAGAGGTGGCCGATGCGCTCCTCGTTCCCCAGCAGGCCGTGCTTCACGACGCGCAGGGCCAAGCGCAGGTCTTCATCATCCGAGAGGACAACACCGCAGAGGCGCGCAACGTCCGCGCCGGCCGCATCGTCAGCGGACGTTATCTGGTGGAGGAAGGACTCTCCGCCGGAGAGCGTGTCGTGGTCGAGGGGCAGGACCGTCTTGCGCCAGGCCAGCAGGTCACCCCCGTCGAGTGGCAGCACGCCCCGGCCTCGCGCTGAACCTGGAGTAAGCCGTGCCAAGATTCTTCATTGAACGCCCGGTCTTCGCCTGGGTGATTGCCATCTTCATCGTGCTCGCCGGAGCCATCTCCATTCCCCGGCTTCCCATCGAGCGCTACCCGTCCATCGCGCCGCCGAGCGTGACGATTACCGCCACCTATCCCGGCGCCACGCCGGCCGCGATGAACGACAGCGTCGTGTCGTTGATTGAGCGCGGCCTGTCCGGCGTGAAGAACATCCTGTACTTCGAGTCGTCGAGCGACACGTCGGGCGTCGCGCAAATCGTGGTGACGTTCGCGCCCGGAACGGACCCGGACCTGGCGCAGGTCGACATCCAGAACCGCCTGAAGACAGTCGAATCGCGGCTGCCGCAGATGGTCCGGCAGCTCGGGCTCCAGGTGGAGACGACCACCACCAACTTCCTGCTCTTCTCCACGCTCGTGTCGAGCGACGGCCGCTACGACGAGGCCGAGCTGGGTGACTTCCTGAGCCGGAACGTGGTCGAGGACCTGCGGCGCGTGCCCGGCGTGGGACGCGTCCAGCTCTTCACGCCGGCCCGCGCGCTGCGCGTCTGGTTGGACCCGGAGCGGCTCATCTCGCACGGAATCTCCGTGGATGAGGTCGCGGCGGCGATTCGCGCACAGAACGCGGAGGCCTCTCCCGGACGGCTGGGGGACATGCCCGCGGTTCCAGGCCAGCGCGTCACCACCCCCCTGATGCTCCAGGGGCAGCTCCTGGACGTCGCGGACTTCGAGCGCGTCATCATCCGGGCCAACCCGGATGGCTCGAACGTGCTGCTCAAGGAGCTCGCCAAGGTGGAGCTGGGGCCCCAGAGCTACGCCTCATCCACCCGGCAGAATGGGAAGAACGCCGCCACGTTCGGCGTGCAGCTGGCCCCGGGGGCGAACGCGCTCGATACCTCCGAGCGCATCCGCGAGCGGATGGCGGACCTCTCCCGGGCGTTCCCCGCGGGCGTCGAGTACACGATTCCGTATGACGCGGCGCCGTTCGTGCGCGTCTCCATCCAGAAGGTCGTTCAGACCTTCTTCGAGGCGATGCTGCTCGTCTTCGCGGTGATGTATCTCTTCCTGCAGAGCGTGCGTTACACGCTGATTCCCGCCATCGTCGCGCCCATCGCGCTGCTGGGGACCTTCGCGGTGATGCTGGCGTCGGGGTTCTCCATCAACGTCCTGACGATGTTCGGCATGGTGCTGGCGATTGGCATCATCGTCGACGACGCCATCGTCGTGGTCGAGAACGTCGAGCGCATCATGGCGGAGGAGGGGCTATCCCCCCTCGAGGCCACGAAGAAGGCGATGAAGGAAATCACGGGCGCTGTCATCGGCATCACCCTGGTGCTCACGTCCGTGTTCATCCCCATGGCGTTCGCCACGGGCTCCGTCGGCACCATCTACCGCCAGTTCAGCCTGGCGATGGCCGTGTCGATTCTCTTCTCCGCGTTCCTCGCGCTCACGCTCACCCCGGCGCTCTGCGCGACGCTGCTGCGCCCGGTGGAGCCCGGCCACGCGGGGAAGCGCCGCGGCTTCTTCGGCGGGTTCAACCGGCTGCTGGAGCGGGTGACGGGGCGCTATGCGAACTGGACCCGGGCCATTGTCGGACGCCTGGGCCGGGCGTTCTTCGCGTACGCGGTGGTGGTCGCGATGGTCGCCCTGGCGTTCTGGCGGCTGCCGGGCGCCTTCTTCCCGGAGGAGGACCAGGGGTTCCTCAACGTCTCGGTGCAGCTCCCGTCAGACGCCACGGCCGAGCGGACGAACAGCGTGCTCGGGGAACTGGAGTCCTTCTTGAGCGAGCGCAAGGGCATCCAGGACGTGCTGACCATCCAGGGCTTCGGCTTCTTCGGCTCGGGGGCGAACGCCGGTCTCATGTTCGTGATGATGCGCGACTGGGACCAGCGCCAGGGTGAGACGGCGGCGGGTGAGGTCGCCGCCGCCAACGCGCGCTTCGCCTCTCCGCGCGAGGGCATGGTCATCAACGTGCTTCCGCCCGCGGTGGACGGGCTCGGCAACAGCGCGGGCTTCGCCATGCGGCTGGAGGACCGCTCCGGACACGGCACCAAGGCGCTCAACGACGCCATGAACCACGTCCTCCGGCGTGCCTCGGAGAGCCAGGTCATCGCCTTCCCGTATCAGGAGGGCTTGCCGGAGGGCTCGATGGTGCGAATCCAGGTCGACCGCGAGCGCGCGGCGGCGCTGGGTGTGTCGTTCGCGGAAATCAACTCGGTCATCTCCACCGCGCTGGGGTCGACGTACGTCAACGACTTCCCCAACAAGGGCTACATGCAGCAAATCATCCTCCAGGCGCGCGCGGAGTCCCGCATGCAGGTGGAGGACGTGCTCAAGCTCCCCGTGCGCAACGCGCGCGGGCAGATGGTGCCCCTTTCCTCGGTGGCCGAGCCCGTCTGGGAGCGGGGGCCCATGCAGTTGGTCCGCTACAACGGCTACCCCGCCGTGCGCATCGCAGGAGCGGCGGCACCCGGCTTCAGCAGCGGTGACGCCATGGCGGAGATGGAGCGCATCGCTGGCGAGCTCCCACCCGGCTTCGCGGTGGAGTGGACGGGGCTCTCCTACCAGGAGCGGCTCTCCGGCTCGGAGGCCCCCATCCTCCTGGCGCTGTCGATGCTCGTCGTCTTCCTGGTGCTGGCGGCGCTCTACGAGAGCTGGTCGATTCCGCTGTCGGTCATGCTCGTCGTGCCGCTGGGACTCATCGGCGCGCTGGCGGCGGTGATGTCTCGCGGGTTGATGAACGACATCTTCTTCAAGGTGGGCCTCATCACCATCATCGGCCTGTCCGCGAAGAACGCGATTCTCATCGTCGAGTTCGCCAAGCAGCTCGAGGAGCAGGGACGTTCACCGCTCCAGGCCGCGGTGGAGGCGGCGCGGCTGCGCTTCCGTCCCATCCTGATGACGTCGCTCGCCTTCGCGCTGGGCGTGGTGCCGCTGGTGGTGGCCAGCGGCGCGAGCGCGGAGACGCAGCGGGCCATCGGCACGGGTGTGTTCGGCGGCATGGTGTCCGGCACCGTCCTGGCCATCTTCCTGGTCCCCGCCTTCTACGTCGCCGTGCGGAGCCTGCTCAGACACCGCGCCTCCGCCACGGCGGCGCCGTTGGTGAAGGAGGAACCGGCGGGGAATCACTGATGCGGTCGCTGGCGGGCACGCACCCGCCCGCCAGCGCCGCGGCACGGCTCAGGAGCGGCGCTGCGCCGAGTCCTGGGGCAGCAAGCGGCCACCCAACATGGTGATGCGCTTGGCCGCGAGCCGCTGGCGGGCCTCCGGCTCGATGTCCTGCGGCGTCCACTTCAGGTCGTGGTCGAACTCCACGTTCACCGTGGTGACGCCGTCCACCGCCAGCAGCCGCTGCTCGATTTCCCGCATGAAGTAGGCGGCCATCATGCACATGGGCGAGGTGATGTGCAGGCGCACCGTCACCTGGCCCTCCGTGCGCTTCACGGACTCAATCAGCCCCATCTCCCCGATGCCCAGCGGCACGCCGGTGGCGCAGCTGCACGGGTCCGGGATGTCCTGGATGCGCTCGCGCAGGGCCTGCTCACTCATACAGGCTCTCCCGGTAGCCGTACGGCTGGATGTTGCCGCGCGCCTTCAGCTTCGCGAACTCGTCGTTGGCGATGTTCTTCTTCACCGCCTCCACGTCCACGCCCGCGTAGCGCGCGTAGTTTCCGCCCAGAATCAGCCGCTTCACGTCCGGCGTCACCTGCATGCCCGCCACCTGCACCAGTTCGTCCGGCAACTGGAAGTCATGCCAGAACTTGTGCAGCGCCGGGTGCGGGTGGCTGAACACCGTCCCGGAGCCCCACATGATTTTCTCCGGGCCCGCCCACTTCAGCAGCGCCGCCAGGGACTCGGCGAACCAGCGCTCGCGCTTCACGATGAGCGCGCCCGTCACTTCCAGGTTGACGTACACGTTGGGGAACAGCGACAGCTGCATGCCCGTCTCGTCCAGGAAGGCCATGCCGCCGTGGACGATTTCGAAGTTCAGGTCGGGGAAGGCATCCGCCGCCCCGCCGATGTCATCCACCTTGTAGGGCTCCAGCGGCACCGCGCCCATGGGCAAGCCCTTGTGCACGGCGATGTTCTTGATGCCCAGCTTCTGCGCACGCTCGAAGAGCGGGAAGGCGATGCTCGGGTCATCCATGCGCCAGCCCGTGTGGCGGAACTTGTCGCCCAGCCACGCCGCCGGGTAGAGCTTCAGGCCGCTGGGCTTGAGCGTTTCGTACTGCTGCTCCAAATCATCCAGCGCTGCCGTGCCGCGCAGCGGGTCCACGCCCGCGTACACCAGGAAGCGGTGGGGATAGTTGCGGTGAATCTCCAGCGTCTTCTCATAGGAGCACAGGCCGTCGTGGTACAGCGTCTGGAGCGGCAGCACGTGGTGCACCGCCAGGTCGACGCCGCTCTCCACGAAGAGCAGGTGCGCCAGCTCCCTCACGGACCAGTTCTTCAGGAAGCCTTCCGCCGTGGGGACGCGGTGCGTCTCCCCGGACAGTCCGCTGTGCAGCCCCCAGATGAGTCCCGCGAGCGACTCGGCGTACTTGCCGGCGCGGTAGTTCGTGGGATGGAGGTTGTAGGCGTGTGTCACCGCATCGATGACGAAGTTGCCGTCAATCACCCGAGGACTCCTTTCACAGTTGGGCCGGGAGGACGCCCGGCGTCATTCGCTACCACGAGAGGCACCCAGGAGCTGTCCCAGGCCCTGATGAATCGACTCCACGTCGAAGGGCTTCTCAATCTGCAGATTCGGCACGCGCTCCAGGAACTGACGGGCGCGCGTGGTGTACGAGCCGCCGGTGATGAAGATGAAGCGCTCGGCGATGCCGTCCCCGCGCTCGCGGACGCGCTCGTAGACGTCCATGCCGGAGATGCCCGGCATCATCAGGTCGCAGAAGACGGCGTCGAAGGGCGCGCCCGACGTCAGCACTGCCAGCGCGTCCTCGCCGTTGTTCACCACCGTCACCCGGTGCCGCATGCCGATGATGCGCGCCAGGGAGCGGCCCACCGCGGGCTCGTCGTCAATCACCAGCACCTGTCCCCGCCGCTCGGCGTGGGGCGCGGGTGCCACTGGCGCGGCCTGGGTGGGGACGGCGTCCGGCGCCGTGGGCAGGGTGACGGTGAAGGTGGTTCCCTGGCCCAGCTCGCTGCGGACGGTGATGTCACCGCCCAGCTTGCGGATGAGGCTGTGGCAGATGGACAGTCCCAGCCCCGTGCCCTTGCCCACGGGCTTGGTGGTGAAGAAGGGGTCGAAGACGCGGGAGAGCACCGCGGGCGCCATGCCGCAGCCGGAGTCGCTCACGTCCACCAGCACGCTGCCCGGCGGCCCGGCGCGGACCCACACGGTGATGTGGTGCTCCTCGGCGTTGCCTTCGGGGATGGCCTGCGCCGCGTTCACCAGCAGGTTGAGGAACACCTGGCCCAGGCGCGAGCCGTCCGCGAACACGAGGGGGACGGAATCGTACTTCTTGATGAGCCGCGCCCGGTGGCGCAGCTGGCTGGCGGCCATGTTGATGGAGAAGTCCAGCGGCTGCCGCACGTCCACCGCTTCGCGCCGCTCCTCATCCTGACGGGAGATGAACTTCAAATCCCGCACGATGTTGCGCACGCGCATGGCGCCTTCCTGCGCCTCCTTCAGCAGGGCCTCCGTGTCCTGCAGCGTCACGGGCCACGCCACGCTGCTGAGACCGCGCTCCCCGGCCCGCGTCAGCTCCGCGCCCAGGCGGCTCACGGACTCCATGGCCGAGGCCAGGTTGGCCATGACGTAGGTCAGCGGGTTGTTGATTTCGTGCCCCACGCCCGCGCCAGTGTGCCGGCCAGCACCATGCGGTCGTTCTGCAGGAGCTGCGACTGGGCCTGCTTGCGTTCGGTGATGTCGCGCGCCATCACCACGACGGCCTCGTGCCCGTCGAACTCGATGGGGATGCCCACGCTCTCCGCGTCGTACCAGGTGCCGTCGCGCCGCAGGTAGCGGACCTCCCGCAGCGGGGCCAGCGCGCCCTTCACGGCCGCGGTGTGCACGCGGTCCTTGACGAGCTCCAGGTCATCCGGATGGACGATGCTCCAGATGGGCTTGGCCATCAGCTCGGCCGGGTCGTCGTAGCCCAGGGCCCGCAGCAGCGTGGGGTTGGCGTAGATGAAGCGCCGCTGGGTGTGCACGAAGATGCCTTCGGGCGCCCGGTCGATGAGCCTGCGGAAGCTCTCCTCCGAACGGCGCAGCGCCTCCTGCGTGCGCTTGCGCTCGGTGACGTCCTCGAACGCGAACAACCGGTAGCGCATGGCGTCCCCCGCCACCGAGGAGGACGTGGACAGCCGCCGCAGGGTGCGTCCATCCGACAGCCTGGCTTCGTCCTCCACCAGTCCCGGCACGCAGCCCTGGTCCGGGGCCGCGCACAGGCGCAGGAACTCCGCCGCGTCGCCGGCCTTGAGGCAGTGGTGGATCACCTCGTCATGGGACAGCTCACCCCGCTGGATGGCGCCCTCCAACTCGGCGATGCCCCACAGCTGGCAGAAGCGGTGGTTGATGTAGTGCACCCGGCGCGTGCGGATGTCGACCAGGTAGAGGCCGAAGGGCAGGTAGTCACTCTCCGGCCAGGGGGCGGCGGACGGCTTCTCGGCCTGCCGCACCGTGCAGTAGAGCGGCTCCGACTCCGAAGCGGCGGTGATGCGCCAGGACAGAGGCAGCCAGGACCCATCCGGCCGGCGCCAGCGGCAGATGCGCGAGGTGGGGCTCGTGGAACCCAGCTTCGCGAACAGGACGGCGGCGTCTTCGATGGGGATGAAATCCTGCAAGGCCATGCCACGCAGTGACGTCAAAGACAGGCCCACCAGGTGGCCAAAGGCAGGATTGGCTTCGAGCAACACGCCATCACGGCCCAGGATGACGTAGGGCTCCGTGGACAGCTCGAAGAAGCGGTGGGCCCACTGCTCGGTCGACATGCTTCCCTTGGGTTGCCAGGGCGCAGCCAGCGCCGGCTTGGGGGGAAGGCCGGGTCATGGCATGCGAGGTGTTCGTAGATGCCTTTGCGCTTTCCAGGACATAGACACTATTTGTGGAAAAATTGCATGTCCTGATTTCGTGGATGGGGCCGCTCATACGCGGAGTCAAGGCGCTGACGGGCTGCGCAACAGATAGAACACGTAGCCGTAGGTGTGTTCGTACTGGCGATAGAGGCGGGTCTCCTGCTCGGCGGCCGAGAGCGCGGCTTCCAATGACGCGTCACCGTGGGCGCGCAGGTGTGCGACGCGCTGGAGCAGGGGCGTGTAGTAGGTGTCCCACCACGCGGAGGCGGGGAGGGTGAAGGTGTCGAGCACCTCGTAGCCCGCGGCTTCCGCGGCGGCGCGGTTCTCCAAAACCGTACCCATGGTGGGGTAGGCCTCACCCCAGAAGCGCGCGATTTCGTCAGGGCGCTCATCGGTCAGCCAGGTGCATTCGGTGATGGCGGCCACGCCTCCGGGCGCGAGCAGCGGACGCCAGCGCCGCAGGCCCGGACCGAAGCCCAGGTGGTAGATGGCGCCTTCGGACCAGAGGAGGTCAAAGGAAGCCTCGGGCAGCGACAGTGCACCCATGTCCTGCCGCTGTATTTCGACGAGCGCGTCCAGGCCCCGCTCGCGTGTCCGTGCCTGGAGTTGGTCGAGGAAGGGCCCGTGCAGGTCCACCGCGATGACCCGGGTGCGAAGCGCCTCGGCGAGCACCAGCGTCTGCGCGCCCGCGCCACAGCCGAGGTCCACCACGCGCGGGTGCGGTGGCAGCGGAGGCAGCCGTCGCAGGGCCTCCCGTGTGCAGTCGTCGCTGCCGGGGCCGTGACGGGGCAGGTCGTCATAGACGGTGAAGAAGGCGTCTTCGCTCATGGAGGGCCCCGGTTCATTGCCCCTGGAGCAGGGGCACGCGCTTCCAGTGGGCTTCGATGCGGCGGCGGCTCTCATCCGGCAGGGGCAGCTGCGCGTGAAGCGAGGACCAGGTGTCGAGCGACGCTTCCACCGCGGACTTCACCACCGGCAACACGTCACTTGTGGGCAGCGCCAGCTTGCGCGCCAGCCGTTCGAAGCTGCCCAGGGAGATGTCCTCGAAGCGCTTCGACTTCGCGAAGTTGAGCGCGAGCGTGTCCGCCGGCATGTACTGGAGCGTGGACACCAAATCGTACGCGGGTGACAGCGTGGCCCGGGTGCCGTCCGGGTAGAGCAGCGACCAGTTCTTGTGGTGCGCGTCCCCGTTGCCAATGACGGCGATGAACACCAGCCGCCGCAGGAACTCGTGCAGCGCGTCCAGTCCGGCGACCTTGTAGATGACGTTGGCGACCGTCTCGTAGTTGTACTTCTTGTACTTCTCATCCGCGTACAGCCCCAGCACCTGCGTCAGGTCCTCCATGTGGACCCGGCGGCCGGGTTCGGGGCGGTCGAAGCGGCGCACGGCGTAGGCCACGTCCTCGCGCAGGGTGATGCCTTCGGGCAGGCCCTGGATGTCGGCCACGTCCAGCAGCGCCACCTCGGGCACGGTGATGCCGGCGGCGCGGGCCCACGTCATCATGGAGAACTCGTTCTCCGGGACGCGGTCGTAGCGGTTGTCCGGCAGCTTCACAATCCAGTTGCCGCCGCGTCCGCCCGCCGGGAGCGTCATCGCCTTGTCCCGGCGCAGCATGGAGAACTTGAGCTGCACGCCGGCCAGCGAGAAGCGCAGCGGCTCCTGATCCTGCGGCGCGTTGGGCGCCTGGGGCTCCTCCAGCGGCTCCAGGCCACTGAGTGACAGCACGCTGGCGGGCCGCACGACGATGGCGCCGGGCAGGTCCTCACCCAGCCGCGCGATGAGGAAGAACTCGCGCTGGCGGGCCACCTGCTCGCGTTCGGCGATGAGCTCTCGCAGCGTGCCTTCCGGGAGCAGGTTGGAGAAGAACGAAGGCAGGCGCAGGCGGCTGACGTGCCGGCGCGTGAGGTCGTCCTCGAAAATCTGTCCCAGCACCGGGCGCGGGTAGCGCTGGCGGTACTCCTCCGCGATGACGAACTCGATGCGTTCGTCCTCCAGCAGCGTCAGCGTGCCGACGTGCACGTCGCCCAGGTGGACGTCGAGGATTCCGGC
This sequence comes from Myxococcus sp. NMCA1, assembly GCF_026810205.1. NCBI lineage: Bacteria > Pseudomonadati > Myxococcota > Myxococcia > Myxococcales > Myxococcaceae > Myxococcus > Myxococcus sp. NMCA1. The sequence goes on from NZ_CP113950.1 coordinate 79,030, forward strand.
CGTGGTGCGGGTGGGCTCCAAGTCAGTCCTCCTCCTCGACGACCAGCGATTGGAGGGACGGACGGTCCGACTCCTCGTAGCGGGTGCGGGCCCGCAGGAACTCGATGATGTGTCTATCGATGAGCTCCATGCGCTGCATGAGGAATTCGAGCGTGCCGCCCTCGCGCAGCGTGTCGCGCATGGCGGGGGTGATGGCCTGGCTCTGGAGGACCTCGGGCGCCGGCGCGGGCTCGTCGCGCAGCACGTCCAGCAGGGGCTGGCCGGGCAGGGGCGGGTGCATCAGGTAGTTGGCGGGGGTGTAGAGGAAGGAGCGGTACAGCGCGGGGTCCAGCTTCAGCTCGGCGTCGGGCTCCTGCACGGTGAGGGACTTGAGCACGGGGCTGAGGCTGGCGGGGTCGGTGTCGCTGAAGAGCTGGGATGGCTCCAACAGGGCTCCGGTGCGCAGGTGCCGCGGCTGGAGCGAGTACAAGGCATTGAGGGCCATGCCGCGCGAGCGCAGCGCGAGGCCAAACGTCGCGGGCTGCGCGTGCTGGGCCAGCCATTCGTCGGACAGGGGCCGCACCTGCGCCAGCAGGGACTGGACGGACTGCTCCTCGTCGGGGCCGATGGCGGCCAGCAGCTCCTGCGGCGACAGGGCCCGGCTGTCGAGGAAGCTGTCCACCAGGCTGCCGCGCCAGAACCCCCGCGCGAGCAAATCTCGGGTGCGCGGCGACGGCTCCGGGTGCAGGTGGAAGAAGCGCGCGAGCAGCACGAAGTAGAGCGGGTTCGTCAGCAGGCGCCCGTGAGGGATTCCCGCGTCGCGCTTGAGGAAGATGATGACGCTGCGCAGGGCCGCTTCCGTCTGGAGCAGCGTTTGCGTGAGATCGTCCTCCTCGCGGAGCTGCTTCTGGAAGTCCTGGGTGAAGTCCAGGCCGCGTACCGCGAGCACGGCCTTGAGCAGCAGGGATTCATCGATGCGGCCGAAGCCCAGCTCCAGCAGGCTGGTGGCCAGCGCCTTCAGATTGGGCAGCCGCGAGCCCGCGGTGCCGCCGTAGAGCGCGTTGAAGACCTCGTCGTCGGTGAGCGGCTTTCCGGAGGTGTTGAGCCGCTTGAAGATGATGCGCAGCGTCTTCTCCTCCGCGGCTTCGACGACGTACGCGGGCATCTGGTACTCGCGCGCCGCCTTGCCCAGACGGATGGCCGCGCGCACGTGCTCCGGGTTCTTCTCGCGCCCCGGGTAGCGGTCCAGCCAGCCCAGCAGTTGCTCGCTGTCGAGCACCCGGTTGAGCGGCAGCCAATGCGGAGGCGTCGGCTCGCCGTGCGCGGGCTGGACGATTTCCTGCGTGTCCAGGTCGAAGAAGAGCGTGAAGCCGTCCCGCGCGGCGGGCTCCTGCTCCGGGTGGAGGAGCACCGCGGCCAGCGCGGTGATGCGCTGCTGCCCATCCACCACCCACAGCGCCTGGCTGTGGGAGGGCGCGTCGATGCGCACCGGGCCGAAGCTCACGCTGGCGGCGGGGGCCTCGCGCTTCCAGAAGAGCAGCGTGCCGATGGGATAGCCGCGGTACACGCTGTCGAGCAAATCCCTCACATCGCCGGCCTCCCAGCGCAGGGGCCGCTGGAAGTGGGGGAGACGCACCTCGCCGCGCCGGACGCGGTCCAGCAGGTCCTCGATGCTGAATGCCGTCGCCTGGGGCCGCCGCGTCAGGGTGGATTGCATGCGCTTACCTTTGTCCGGCCTGTAACACGCCCCGCACGGGATGCCCGCCTTCCGGTGGCTGTCCTGGGGAATCGCCTGGCTTGGACAGTGACAGTGGAATCGTCTGTGTTCACCGGGTGTGAATGTTCGATTATGGGCTCGGAGGGGGAGCGTGCTTGACGGGCGCTCGCCTGCCCTTCAACATGCCGTCCACGTTTCCTCTTCGGAGTGAGACGCGGCGGCGGTGATTGCCTCCCCCAAAAGCGACACCGTCGTGGAAGTCCCAGTTGAGCCCCGCGCGCCGCGTTCCCCCTCTCGGCGCGCGGTGGCCCCTGGGATTCTCGCTCCGCCCCTCGGTTCCATGCCTGCATGACGCACGGGCGTTGTCCGCTTCCGGGCGGTGGTGACGCTCACCGTCGCTTGCGAGGCCCAGGGGCTCGACGGAGAGTGGGCGCCTCCCCTTGGAGGCCCCTTGCCCGTCGCCACCTTCATCCTGCCCGCTTCCCTCGCGCTCCAGTTGCTGTCGGGAGCCGCACCCGCCGCGAAGCCGGCGCCCAAGGCTGTCCCCGCGAAGCGCGCCGCGCCCGTGTACGCGCAGGCGACCGCCGAGAAGCTCATTGGGCCCGCGCTCACGGATGGCCATGCCTATGCTCGGCTCGCCGAGCTGACGGACGGCATTGGCCCGCGCCTGTCGGGGTCGCCGGGCGCCGAGGCCGCCGTGCAGTGGGCGCTGCGCTCCTTCAAGGCCGACGGGGTGAAGGCGTGGTTGGAGCCGGTGAAGGTGCCGCACTGGGTGCGAGGCGAGGCGTCCGGCGAGGTGCTGGCCTCCGAGCGCACGCGGGGGCACCCCCTGGCGCTGCTGGCCCTGGGCGGCAGCCCGCCCACCGCGCCCGAGGGACTCACCGCCGAGGTGGTGGAGGTGACGTCGCTGGAGCAGTTGGAGTCGCTGGGCGCGGCGGTGAAGGGGAAGTTCGTCTTCTTCAACCACACCATGACGGTGGCCGCGGACTACGGGCGCTTCGCGGGGCTGCGCTCACGAGGCCCCGCCGCCGCCGCGAAGCACGGGGCGGTGGGCGCGCTGGTGCGCTCGCTGGCCACGGCGTCGCTGCGCACGCCGCACACGGGCGCGACGAACTTCCCCAGTGAGGGGCCGCGAATCCCTGCGGCGTCGGTGGCCACGGAGGACGCGGACCTGCTCCACCGGCTGCTGGCGGGTGGCCCGGTGCGCGTGAAGCTGATGCTGGGCAGCTCCGAGCTGCCGGACGCGGATTCCTCCAACGTCGTGGCGGAGATTCGCGGCCGGGAGAAGCCGCAGGAAATCGTGCTCATCGGCGCGCACCTGGATTCGTGGGATGTGGGCACGGGCGCGCATGACGACGGCGCGGGCGTGGTGATGGTGATGGAGGCCGCGCGGCTCATCGCGAAGCTGCCGCAGGCGCCCCGGCGCACGGTGCGGGTGGTGCTCTTCATGAACGAGGAGAACGGCCTGCGCGGTGGGCGGGCCTATGCGGAAGCGCACGCCGCGGAGCTGCCTCGGCACGTGGGCGCGTTGGAGATGGACGCGGGCGGCGGGCGGCCCGTGAGCGTCAGCGTGCGCGCGGGCGAGGGCGGGCAGGACCTGCTGCGCCCGTGGCTGCCGCCGCTGACGGCGCTGGGCGTGACGCAGTTCTCCGCGCGCGAGGCGGGTGGGGCGGACATCAGCCCGCTGATGCCCGCGCGCGTGCCCTTCTTCGGCGTGGAGGTGGACAGCAGCCGCTACTTCGACGTGCACCACACGGAGGCGGACACGCTGGACAAGGTGGATCCGCAGGACCTGGCGCGCAGCACCGCCGCCGTGGCGTGGATGACGTACGCGCTGGCGGAGATGCCCGGCACGCTCACGCGTCCCGAGGCGCCGGCGCCGCGTGGGCCTGTGTCGGCGCCCGCGCAGCAGTCGAAGACCTCGGGGAACTGAGGGGGCAGCTTGGGGGGAGGCCAGCCGGGACGCCCTTGGAGCGCATTGTTCGTTAATTTTGTCGATATTGGCCGTTTTCGGCCAATATGCGCACGTATCTTACGCATATCTGCATATTATCGACAGAGTTAATGGACTCGACTGCGGAGTTTCGAGAAGCATTCTGGAAGCAGGACCTCCGATTGCCTCGGGGGGTGGAACTCCTGCGCCAAGACGTCTTCCTGTTGCCGCGCAGAGGACCTGGTGGGCAGGCGGTCTATGAACTCGCCGAGGTGGTTCTCCCCCAGGTACGAGTGCCGGTCCTGATAGCCTACCGCGCGCCGTTGCTCCCGGCGGACGTTCACTCACTTCGGGAACGCCTGCGCGCGGCGAGCGTGGCGCTGGACCAGCGGGATGGGACCGCCGAGCGCCTGCCCGTTGTCCGCATCCCGATGATTGCGACGGATTCCGCGTCATCTGGAGTCATCGCGGCCTGCGAGCATGAAGACGTCGCATTGGTCGATCAGCGAGGAACATTCTTCCTGCGCTCAGGCAGCACCTTCATTCGTGTACAGGGGCGCGAACCGTCGCAGCGGCGTCCCCGTGAGCCGGTGTTCCACGGGAAGGGGTGCCGCATTGTCCGGACCCTGTTGCAGTCGCCGGGAGAAGCGCAGACGGTCCGCGCGTTGTCGGAGCGGACGCAGACCAGTTACTCCTATGCGTACGGCGTCGTCCGCCACCTCGTGCTCGATGGGTATGTCGAGCCGGTCGGCAAGCGGAGTGGGTTTCGGCTGAGGGCTCCCGTGCGCCTGCTGAGGGCGTGGATGGCAAGTGGCGAGAAGACCTCCGTGACACTGGACGGTTTCAACGCGCCTTCCACCACGCCGGAGTTGTTGGGGAAGGGCCTTGAGCGATTGAAGGCCCAAGGCATTCGGGGCATCTACACGCTGGCGAGCGCCTTGCTACCTGAAGAGCGCTTCGTGTCGGGACTGCCTCACGGGCTCTATCTCACGGGCTCTATCGACGCGGCTGTCGAAGCCTTCGGGCTGCGCCGGCTGATGCCTCATAACTTCTGGGTGCTGCGGGCAGAGCCCTCGGCTGAGACGGATGCCGGGGGGGTCTTCTTTTCGCCACGAACGCTTCCTCATGGCCCGGGTGTGGCGTTGCCTCAGTTGACCGTGGACTTCCATCAAAGTGGGGGGCGCGGCAAGGAGCAGGCGGATGAGCTGGTGCGGCAATTCGCACGGGCGCTGCCCATTCCAGAGGATGCGCCATGACCGAGCAGGAGCAGTTCGAAGAGATTCTGCGAGAACTGGGCGAACTCCTGCTGCAACTGGGAGATCTCTCCTGGAACGTCGTGCTCATCGGTGGGCAGGTGCTCGCGTTGGAGTCGCTCCGCAAGGGTGGGTCGGGGGTCATCGCCGTCACGACCGACACAGGAGCCGTGATTGAGCGCGGCTATTCCCACGAGCCTGATCTGCTCTTCGACATGGATGGCACCGAGTTCGGGGCGGAGCGTCTACCTGAGGTCCTCAAGCTCCGGGGGTACGAGCGAACGCGCAGTTTTCGTTGGTCGAAAACCCTTCCGGGAGGGGTGATGCACCTCGACCTGTTCGCACCTGCTGGAGTCGATTTGGAACAACTCCCCACGAACATGACGCCGCTGCCTGATGCGCGGTTGGCGCTGCGTGGAAGTCAGCCCGTGTTTCTCCCAATGGGAGAGACCTCGCTGCGAATCCGGCTGCCGGACGCAGTTGGATTCCTCTCGATGAAGGTTCGCGCCAAGTTGGAGCAGCGGCCAACGGAGACCAAGGACTGCTTCGACATCTTTGCCTACGTCAAGCTCGTGGGGCTGGATGACGTGCGCGCATCACTGAAGCAGGCCGGCGAGGAAGGGCAGGCGCTCCGTGCCAAACTGCAGCGCTTGTTCTGGAGCACGGATGCCGCAGGTGTGCTGGATATCATTGCCTATGCAGAAGGACTCGAAGAGGTCGACCGGGCTTTGCTCGCTCAGGCGGCCGTCGACTTGTTCGCGGATCTCTAAGCTCACTTCCGGTCAGTCGACGACCTCGGGAAACTGAGGGCGACTTGGGGGCCCTTGGATTTCCGAGGCACCCCTTGGAGCATGGCGTCGTCGGCGTCACGCGGGTGGTTGCTCAGCCTACGGGCCTCGTCTGCGTTGGCGTATGTCTTGCTTGGCTCGGACAGTCACTGGTTCGTGGGAGGACATTCATGATGAAGCAAGGCAAGCGTGTTCCGGGGCTGAAGTGGATCATCGCCGCGTTCATCCTGGCGGGCTGTCGTGGCGCCGAAGGCGAGGTGCCCCCGTCGAATGAATCCAGGCTGTCGTTGAAGGAGGGCCAGGTGCTCGGCCCTGCATGCACTGGAGAGCAGAAGCAATGCCCAGAGGGGCTCTCCTGCGCCTCGTTCAACCTGGGCGCTGGCCCCGAAGTCCGCTGCGTCCAGTCCCCGGAAATCTGTGACTTGTTCAAGTGCAGCAGCGGCGAGTGCGTGGTGCTGGAGAGCCACCCGATCCAGGTTCGTTGCAGCGGCTCCTGAGCCGCGCGGCCGCTACGGCTCCGGCGCGGACTGGAGGCGCCGGCGCTTGCGGCGCAGGTGCTGCTCCGGCAGGAACAGCGTCACCAGCAGCGCCGCACCGGCGATGAACAGGGCCACGTGGTACACGGCGGAGACGCCGCGAGTGAACGCCATCTTCAACGCCCGGCCCGCCGCGTCCACCGCCGCCAGCGCCTGCCGCTCCTCCGCGTCCACCTTTGCCCGGGCCTCGGGGACGACGGCCGTCCGCCGTTCGGCGTCGAACTCCGCGCGCACCCGCGCCTTCACCTCCTCCGCGCGGAACACCTGCCCGGTGGGGCCGCCTTCGCCACTGACGCCCGGCGCGGCGCGCATCACCTCGGCCTTCACGGTGTCCGGGAGCGCGGCGGTGGCCTGCGCCATGCGCGTCTCCAGCTCCGAGGACAGCGTGGACGCGAACACCGTCCCCAGCAGCGCCACGCCCAGCGTCATGCCCAGCTGCCGGAAGAACGTGGCCGCCGCCGTGCCCACGCCAATCTGGTCCGGCGGCACCGCGTTCTGGATGGCCATCGTGTAGAGCGGAATCGAAGGCCCCAGGCCCAGGCCCACCAGCACCATCTTCGCCGTCACCTCCGCCTGGGTGGAGTCCGGCGTCAGCGTGAAGGCCATGACGGCGAAGCCCGCAATCAGCAGCACCAGCGAGCCCAGCAGCAGCGCCTTGTAGCGGCCCACCCGGGATACGAGCTGCCCGCTCAACACGTTCCCCGCCACCACGCCCAGCGTCAGCGGCATGACCGTGAGCCCCGAGCGCGTCGCCGACAGCCCCACCACGTTCACCATGAACAGGGGCAGGAAGACGACGCCCGACAGGAACGCCCCGCCGATGATGAACACCGCCGCGTTGCCCGCGCTGAAGGCCCGCAGGCGGAACAGCTTCAAGTCGAGCAGGGGCTCGGGCGCGCGCCGCTCCGCCCAGAGGAAGGCCACCAGGCCCACCGTGGACAGCGCGAACAGGCCCAGGATGCGCCACGACGTCCATGCCCAATCGCCGCCGTCTTGCTTCCCCAGGCTGAGCGCCAGCAGCAGCGGCACCAGCGCCACCGCGAGCGTGAACGCCCCCACCAGGTCCAACCCACCCCGGGAATCACGCTGGGGCTTCAGCCGTGGCATGCGCAACAGCACCAGCGCCAGCGCCACCGCGCCCACGGGCAGGTTGATGAAGAACACCCAGTGCCAGCCCAGGTGGTCGGTGATGAACCCACCGGCCAGCGGACCCACCACGCTGGCCAGGCCGAACATGGCGCCGAAGAGGCCCTGGTACTTGCCTCGCTCACGCGGCTCGAAGAGGTCGGCCACCACCGCCAGCGCGGCGGTGAACAGCGCCGCGCTGCCCAGCCCCTGCACGGCGCGGAAGAGGATGAGCGCCACCGTGGAGCGCGCCACGCCGCACAGGAAGCTGCCCGCGAGGAAGATGACGATGCCCGCGGCCAGCACCGCGCGCCGGCCCAGCAGGTCCGACAGCTTGCCCCACACGGGCACCATCATCGTCGACGCGACGAAGTACGACGTGGTGAGCCACGGGTAGAGCGAGGCGGGGATTCGCAGGTCCGCCTGGATGGCCGGCCCCGCGGTGGCGACAATCGTCTGGTCCAGCGCGGCGAGCAAGAGCCCCAGCACCGCGCCCAGCAGGGTGAAGACCTTCTGGGCGCGCGTGAACGCCGGGAAGGCGGATGGCGCATCGGCGGTGGCGGGAGCGGCGGACGGGGCCATGTGTCGCGGTGGCTCCCGGGACAGGGAGCGCCAGGGGAAAGGTGGGGACGTTCCTAGCAGACGGCCACCAGCAGAGCCCCTTTGCGGCACCAGATGTTTCCGTGCGGCGGCAAGATTGCGCCCGTTCCGGCGCCGCGAGGGCAGCGCGCCGGGAGATGCCCCGCACCGGGCAAGCACTTCGCGTTGCGTGGAGTGAACGGTCTATACGCTGCGGACGTCCAATCCCAGACGTCGCGAGGGACCGGCCCGCGACGCGTTTCCCGGACAACACCCCATGCAACGCATTCGCGCTGTCGCCCTGACCTCGCTGCTGGCCGTTTCACTCTGCGCCTGTGATGACCCCGTGGAGCCGGGGGAACCCGACTCGGGCACGCCGGATGCCGGGCAGCCCGACGGAGGGGCGCCCGACGCAGGCGCTCCCGATGCGGGTGAGCCAGACGCGGGAGCCGGGGACGGAGGCACGTTCCTCTCCGAGGTGCCGCTCTGGCAGGTGGAGCACGACCCCGCGCACGCCACCGGTTGCTTCGGCCGCTCCATCGCGCTGGGCGACGTGAATGGCGATGGCCAGAGGGACCTGGTCGTCGCCGCGCCCCCGTGTCTTTCGCTCACGAGAGACCCCGGCCGGGTGTCGCTCTTCGCGGGTGAGGCGCCGTACTTCTCCACGCAGGGGGTGACGGCGGTGATGGACTGGCGCAACGCGAACTCGAGGGCCAATGGCAACCGGATGACGGTGTCCACGGGCAACGTGGACGGGGACGACTTCGCGGACGTGCTCGTCTCCGGTCAGTACGGCGCGCTCGTCTTCAAGGGCCAGGCGGACCTGGCCAGCGTCTTCACCGAGCCCGCGTTCGTGGTGCCCGGCGGCGGCGTGTACAACAACGCCGTCTTCGCGGACGTCAACGGGGACGGCCTGGATGACGTGGTCAGCGTGAGGGGGCTGGCGGTGTCCGTCTTCCTGGCCACGCCCGGTGCGCCGGGCGGGCCCTTCACCCTGGTGGAGCGCGCGGAGCCGCTCTACACCGGCTCCGTCCGCCGCGCGGGAGACGTGGACGGGGATGGGGCACAGGACCTCGTGCTGTCGAGTTCGATGGGGGATGGCTATTCGCTGGTGCCTGGCTGCAAGTCCGGCAGTCCCGGGCCGTGTGAGGGCGGGCTCGCGGCGCAGCCCTTCTGGACGGTGGACAGCCAGTCGCTGAGCCTCTTCCCGGACGTGAATGGGGACGGGGTGCCGGAGCGCTTCACGGGGCCGGGCGGTGGCACGGTGCGGCTCCACCTGTCGGAGGCGGGCGGCGGTTATGCCTCCGCCCCCACGTGGTCCGCCATGGGCGACCCCGTCTTCGCGAACTTCGGCTTATCCATCACCTCGGTGGGGGACGTGGACGGAGACGGCCAGCGCCAGGACTTCGTCGTGGGCTCTGACGGGCGGCTGTACTTCTACTCACCGGCGGAAGGGGTCTCCTCGGCGCTGAATCCCGTGTGGTCCTGGCCCCGCGCGGACGTCCTGCCGCAGGGGTACGGAGGCTTCAACCGCTTCGCCGTCATCCCGCCGGGAGACCTGAACGGAGACGGCTTCGATGACCTGGTGGCGGGCTTGGCGCCCCCGACGGGGCTCGTCGGCGGGCCAGCGGGCCGGGTCGTCATTCTCGGTGGTGGCCAGGTGCCCGCGGAGCCGGCGACGGCACCGTATCTGCCGCCAGTGGCGGGATGTGGCCTGACGCTGGACCCGGAGCACGGCAAGGCGGACCTCGCCGTGGACGCGGACGTGCTGGCCCGCACGTTGTACGTGGAGCGCCGCACCTTCGCCGCTGACTCCTGCGAGATACTGGAGGGCTGCGTGCCCGCGCCCGGTGAGCGGCGCCTGCTGCGCTTCAGCACCTCCATCCAGAACCTGGGCTCGGCGGCGGCCGTGGTGCCCGGCTGGGACGAGCGGCCGGACCTCTACATCTGGGACGAGTGCCACGGCCATGACCACCTCACCAACTTCGCCCAGTACGCGCTGCGGGACGCGCAGGGCAACGAAGTCGTGGAGGGCCGCAAGCAGGGCTTCTACCTCATCGACTACCAGCGCCAGTGCGATGACGCGGCGTCCTACCATCTCTCATTCGACCGGATGAGCATCTCCGCCGGCTGGACGGACATCTACGTCGCCGACATCCCCTGTCAGTGGATTGACATCACCGACCTGACGGACGGCACGTACTCCCTGCGCGTGGGCGTGGATGAGCAGGACATCATCGAGGAAGCGGACGTGCTCCCCAACGAGGCCATCCTGAACGTCCGCATCCAGGGCGATTCCGTGACGGTCATCCCGTAGTCCCAGCGGCCTTCCGTTCCCACCCCGCGTGGAGACAGGGGGTGGCCGCGCGGGCGCATGCTGGGTGTGGGGGCCGGCACGTCCCGGGAGTGGGACACCTACACGGATGGGCCGGGAACCGCTTCGCGCGGGGTTCCAGACGGATTTCCGTCACGCTGCATTTGCACCGAGGGAATGTCGCGTGCAATCACCCGTTCCGGGGCCCGTATCAACAGCGCGACGTGCAACGCAGCGGAGAAAATCTGACGTGAGCATCCGGGTCGATGTGTGGGAGGGGGCGCGCATCGCGCTGTTCTCGCTCCGTTCCAACCGCCTGCGGACCGTGCTGACGACGGTGGGCATTGGCGTGGGCGTGTGCACGCTGCTGGCCATTGTCGGCATCATCCAGGGCATCAACCGCTCCTTTGAGGACCAGCTTTCGAGCATTGGCGCCAACACGCTCCAAATCTCGAAGTTCCCCTGGACGCTCAACGGCGACTGGTGGTCGTACCGCAACCGCAAGGACCTGAGCGCGGACCTGGTGCCGCCCATCCTCAACGCGTCCGAGCACGTGCTGGCCGCGGCGCCGCTCTTCTTCGAGCGCGTGGAGGGCCGCTTCCTGGACCGCAAAATCGGCTCGGTGCTGCTGGTGGGCACCACGCCGGACTACGCCACGGTGGGCTCGTTCACCCTGGAGCGGGGCCGCTTCCTCACCCACGCGGACGTGGACAACCGGGCGCAGGTGGCCGTCATCGGCGCGGAGCTCGTGCGCTCGCTCTTCCCCGGAGTGAACCCGGTGGGGCAGCGCATCCTCTTCGAGGGCAAGCCCTTCCGCGTGGTGGGAACACTGGAGGCCAAGGGCACCATCCTGGGAGAGAACCAGGACCTGGTGGTGATGGTGCCCTTCCGCACCTTCCTGGCGCACTTCGGCAAGAAGCGCTCACCCAACATCGCGGTGGCCCTCACGTCGCCGGAGCATGCGCCAGCGGTGGTGGACAAGCTCACCGCGGTGCTCCGCCGGGAGCGCAACACGCCGCCGGGGCTGCCGGACGACTTCGCCATCAACCGGCCGGACCAGTTGGCCAGCATGTACGCGCAGCTCACCGGGGCGCTCTATGGCGCGGCCATGGGCGTGGGCCTCATCACGCTGCTGGTGGGCGGCATCGGCATCATGAACATCATGCTGGTGTCGGTGCGCGAGCGGACGCGGGAGATTGGCGTCCGCCGGGCGCTGGGGGCCCGCAAGCGCACCATCATCCTCCAGTTCCTGATGGAGGCCTCCTGTGTGTCCGCCCTGGGCGGCACCATGGGGACGGTGGTGGGCCTGGGGCTGGCGCGCATCGTGTCCTTGATTACACCCCTGGCGGCGGCGGTGGAGCCGCTGACGGTGGTGGCTGGCGTGGGGTTCGCGGCGATGGTGGGGCTGCTGTTCGGCATCTGGCCGGCGGCGCGGGCGGCGAACCTGGACCCGGTGGAAGCGCTTCGCCACGAGTGATGGACGGGAGACGGCGGCGATGATGGCAATCTGGGACACCCTGCGGCTGGCGTTCGGAACGTTCCGTTCCAACCTGCTGCGCTCATTCCTGACGCTGCTGGGCATCGTCATTGGCGCCACCACGGTGGTGTCGATGATGGGGCTCATCGAGGGCCTGCGCATCCAGGTGAACGAGAGCATGTCCGAGCTGGGCTCCGACTGCTTCCAGGTGCAGCGGCTGCCTTTCGGCGGAAACCTGTCCCTGGCGGAGCTGGCGCGGCGGCCCCGGCTGAACGAGGGCGATTTGGAGGCCATCCGGCTGCAGCCGTCGGTGCTGCTGGCGGCGGCGGAGGACTCCAAGGGTGGACAGAAGGTGTCCACGCAGCAGCGCGAGTCGCGCCCCAATGTGACTATCTGGGCCGGCACGCCGGAGTACTTCCAGACGAACTCGGTGGTGGTGGAGTTCGGGAGGCCCTTCACGGACGCGGAGTACCTGGACGGCCGCCGCGTGGCGGTGATTGGCCAGGACCTGGCGGACACGTTGTTCCCGGGCGTGCAGCCCCTGGGGCAGAACATCCGCATCCTGGGGCGCAGCTTCCAGGTGATTGGCACGCTCAAGCGCCGCGGCAGCTTCATGGGCGGAGGCAGCCAGGACAACCAGGTGATGATGCCGCTGTCCGTCTACAAGGCGCTGTTCGGGGTGCGCAACTACCGGGTGAGCGTCCAGGCCCAGTCGGCGGAGGTGCTCCAGCGCGCGCAGGACGAGGTGACGCTGCTGATGCGGCGGCGCCACAACCTGAAGCCGCTGGAGGAGGATGACTTCTTCGTGTTCTCCAACGAGAGCGCCACGGAGATGTTCAACAACATCTCGAAGGTGATTTCCGCGGCCAGCTTCGGCGTGTGCATGCTGTCGCTGCTGGTGGGCGGCATCGGCATCCTGAACATCATGCTGGTGGCGGTGACGGAGCGCACCCGGGAGATTGGCATCCGCAAGGCGCTGGGCGCGAAGAAGCGCCGCATCCTCGCGCAGTTCGCCATCGAGGCGGTGGTGCTGTCGCTGGTGGGGGGCGTGTTGGGCGTGGGCCTGGGCATGGGCCTGGCGCACCTGGCGAAGTGGATGGTGGGGCTGCCCGCGCAGGTGCCGGCCTGGGCGGTGATGCTGTCGCTGGCCATGAGCAGCGGCGTGGGCCTGCTGTTCGGCATCTACCCGGCCGCGCGCGCCGCGAAGCTGGACCCCGTGGAGGCCATGCGGACGGACTGACGCCACGCCGGTGCCGCAGGGTGGCTGGGAATGAAACGGGGCCTCCTCCGCGCGGTGCGGAAGAGGCCCCAGGTGTTTCAGCACGTGTGTCCGGGGATTACGGACACGGGGTGCCGCAAATCCACTCACCGGTGATGGGGTGCTTGTAGCAGGGCGGCTGGCAGTCGTCGGCGACGGCCGTGGCCGGCGTCATGGTGATTCCCAGGCCCAGCACGGCGGCGGCGGCGGTGAGGACGACGGCGATTCGGAGGTGCTTGCGAGCAGTCATTGCGGTCTCTCCAACAGCGGTGTCCGTACAGCGCGGCGGAGTGTGGAGCCCAGGTCTGACAATCACAATGCGCCGCGTGTCACACGCACTGCGTCTGAGACTGCAAGGCCTTGGGCGGTGCACAACGCGTGTGTGTGTGAAACAGATGCAGCGGAACTATTGCGTGTGTCCGTCTGGGCGAGGTCCACCGCCTGCCCATTGATAGCCCAACGTCGCGCCCACGCCGATGAATCCCAGGGCGATGAGCTGACGGCCGCTCTTCAAGCGGGCGCTGGGCTTGGACAGCTTCACCAGGGACTCGTGGACGATGACGCCCAACAGCGTGCCCAGCGCCGCGCCGCCGAGCGCGCCCAGGTAGGCACGGCCCGGATGGTGACTCTTGCCAAAGGCGAGCTCGCCCAGGCCCCACGTCCCGAGCGCGGTCAGGGGCGGTGTCAGCACGAAGCCGCCGCTGAAGGCCACGGTCTCCAATTCCATCCACCGCCCCGGGCTGGGCGCCGCGGGGCGGAAGAAGAGGAGCCGCGAGGGGATGGCGCCCAGGAGCATTCCCGCCGCCGTCTCCGTCGCGGTGGCACCCACGCGCGTGTCCCCGCCCACGCGGCTGGCGCCCCAGACGCCGGCCACGGGAAGCAACGCGAGCCCGGCGTGCGCCACCCAGGCCCCCTTGGGGAGCGGCACGTCCTCCGGTTCGATGTACGTGGGCACGGCCGCTCTTCCTGGTGACGGGGCGGCGGGCGTGTCGAAGTACTTGGAACGAGGCTCGGAAGGTGGGGTGTCGCGCAGCGGTGCGTCCGCGGCGACCGCGTGACTCACGGTGGGCAGCAGGCAGCCCAGCAGCAGCGTGCACGCGAGGGTGGAGCGTCGGTGAGAAGGCACGTTGGGCATTGGCGACACGCGGTGTGTCCCGAAGGTGCGCACGCGGGGCGGGGGCTTCCACCCTCACGGTGGAGATGTGCCGTTTACGCGTCTCGGGGTGTCTTCCGTGAGACATCGGCAGGTGCGCTGCGGGCCATGGGCGCTTAGCTTCCGGCAGTGAAGCTCGCCTGGCTCGTGCCCGTGGTGTTGATTGCCGCTGGGTGCCCCGCTCCCAATCACCGGCATGACCTGCGCCTGCGCTCATTGCCGGGAAGCAGCCCGGAGGCGCGTTCGCTCGCGTTCTTCCAGTCGCTGGGCGTGGCGCTGGTGCCGGGCCACCGCGTGGAGCTGGTGGAGAACGGCTTCATCTTCGACGCCATCGAAGAGGAGATTCTCGCCGCGCACACCAGCATCCACATCACCAGCTACATCTGGCGGCCCGGTGAGCCGTCGGACCGGCTGGTGCGGGCGCTGGCGGCGCGGCGGCCCGGGGTTGCGTGCCGCGTGCTCGTGGACCCGTTGGGCAGCGTCAACTTCGAGGCGGTGATGCCCGCGCTGGCGGCCAGCGGCTGTGACGCGCGCTACTTCCGGCCCATCCAAGGTGACTTCGTGGCCCTGGACGCGGTCCGTCTCCGGGCGCGGAGCCACCGGAAGCTGGTGGTGCGGGATGGCGAGGTGGGCATCACGGGTGGCTGGGGCATCTGGAAGAGCTGGATGGGGAATGCGCAGGGCGCGGATTACTGGCGCGACATGAACATCCGCGTGGAGGGCCCGGCCGTGCGGGACATGCAGGTCGCCTTCGCCCAGAACTGGCAGGAGTCAGGTGGGGATTTCCTGCCCGCGACCGACTTCCCGGAGCCGCGCTACGCAGGGGACGCGCGCGCGGGCTTCGTGGCCAGCACGGACAACCGGTTCCTGTCGGACGCGCGGCGAATGACGCTGCTCACCATCGCGGCGGCGAAGGAGCGGCTCTGGATTGCGAACTCGTACTTCATCCCCTCCGACGCCATCAGTGACATGTTGTTGGAGAAGGTGAAGCAGGGCGTGGATGTGCGGGTGCTGGTGCCCGGGCGGCACCATGACGTCGGGCCGGTGCACGCGGCGCAGCGGGCGACGTATGCGCGCTTGCTGGAGGGTGGCGTGCGCATCTGGGAGTACGAGCTGTCGATGATGCATTCCAAGACGATGCTCGTGGATGACTCCCTGTCCGTCGTGGGCTCCACCAACATGGACCCGCTGGCGTTGACGACGTTGGAGGAGTGCTCGGTGGTGGTGGAGGACCCGGCGCTGGCGGCGCGGCTCGCCGCATCTTTTGAGAAAGATTTACGCCACTCGCGAGAAATTCACTGGAGCGGGTGGAGGCGGCGCGGGCTCTTGCAGAAGCTGGGCGAGCGGCTGCCGTGGTTCATCGGCAACTATCTCTGACGCAGCAGTGCAGGGCCGGATGGTAGAAACCGGGCATGGCTCGCGCCCGCCCGACATCGCCTCGTTGCCCCCGCTGTCATGCGCCCATCGTCCTCGAGGAAGGCCGGGTGCTCTACACCTGTGGCTACTGCAACGCCTCCATCGACACGCAGGGCGAGAAGGCGCCGCGTCCCGAGTATCAGGCGCCGGCCTCGACGGGGGCGGGAGGGAACACGGGCGGCCTGTTGGTGGGAGGCATCCTGTCGCTCTGTTTCACGGCGGGGCTCGTGGCCTTTTACAGCTTCAGCTCCGTCACGGAGTCCACCGGCGGGCCCACCCCCACGAGCGTCCCGGAGCCGTCTCCCGTCGTCGTGGCGCCGCCACCGGTGGCGGAGAAGAAGGCGAAGTTCCAATGGGACTCCCAGGGTGTTCCCCTCGCCGTGGACCTCAACGGTGACGGAACGGACGACATCATCGGCCGTATCCGTCGCCTCAGTCTCGTTCCCGGAAAGACGGAGACGCGCAACCAGGTTTCCGCGTTCGATGGGAAGTCGCTCGACCTGCTCTGGGAAGCGGACCTCGAGGGGACGATCTCGGACTTGTCCGGCGCGGTGCACGTCGTTCACCAGGGCGGCCGCGTGGTGATGAGTGAGCCGGGCGCGGTGCATCTCCTCGAGCCGAAGACAGGCAAGCCGCTGGGGCGGGTGGCGCTCTCGGACAAGCCCAGCAGGCTCTGCATCCCGAAGGGCGACACCGAGTCCGTCTGGGTCGAGGTGGTGGATGGGCAGAACCTCCTGTTCAACACGAAGACGGCGACCGCCCGGCCCGCCATCGAGCCTCCGCCCCCCTGCGTGCCGGTCAAATGGAGCCACCATCTCTGTTTCGTTCCGGTGTTCAGGAAGAGTCCCGTCCCTTGTGAGCGCCCGCGCAACCTTCCCGCCGTTCCCGGATTCCGGGCGGAGAACGTCTACAAGCTCGAGGACCTGGACGTCGCGATGGGGGCACGGAGCCCTGGGAGCCGGGTGCCCATGGTGGCGGTGTTCCGGCGGGGCGAGAAGGCCGCGCTGTGGGCGGAGAACGTCGCCGACATGGACCCCAGGAACGTGAAGGAGTCCACGGTGGACGTCGTCGACTTCTCCGAGGACTCGCTCTTCATGGTCTACGCGTTGAAGGAGGGCGGGGAGCAGCTCGTTCGTAGGGACCTGCAGAAGGGGAGCGTGGGGTGGGACGTCCCCATTCCCAACTCCCGGAGCGGCTCGGGGGTGTCCCAGATTCGGGAGCACGGTGGGCGCATCTATGTCCCTCACTGGGTGTGGCTGGATGTCTTCGACGCGAAGACGGGCAACCTGATTGGCACCCTGGGCGCGTGGTGACGCCGACGCAGTGTCGGCCTGCACGCAGACATGAGCGCGACTGGCTGGGGTGAAATCGCGCGGACGCGCGGCCAGTCGTAGAGTTCCGGGCCATGGACACCCGGCATGTCGTGGAGCGGGCCCTCGTTCGCGAGGCACGGCCCGAGGATGACGCGGTGGTGGGGGACTTGTTGGTGGAGGCCTTCCTCACCCAGTACGCGAAGAAGCTCCCGGACGTCGTCTATGGCGACGAGCGCAAGCGCGAGCTGCGGGACGTCGCGTCCCGGCGCAAGGTGGCCACCGTGCTGGTGGCCGAGGTGGACGGGCAGGTGGTGGGCACCGTCGCGCTCTTCAAGCCGGGCGCGCCGGGCTCCGAGGCCTGGCTGCCCAACGCCGCCGACCTGCGCGGGCTGGCCACCGCCGTGAGTCACCATGGCACCGGGCTGGCCCGGCCGCTCATGGACGCCGCCGAGGCCCTGGCCCGGGAGTGGGGCGTGGACGCCGTGTGCCTCCACGTCCGAAGGGGCGCGGAGGGCGTGGGGCGCATGTACCTGCGGCGGGGCTTCGTGCGCGAACCCGTGGGCGACCTGGACCTGCCCACGGTGTTCCTCGAAGGCTACGTGCTGCGCTTCAAGAAGGACTGACTTCAGCCGCGCAGCGGCAGGGTGAAGGCGAGCTGGAAGCGCGTGCCCGCGTGCTCCGGGCGGACGGTCGCGGTGACGTGCACGCCGCGGCCGTTGTCCGTGGCCACCAACTGGCCGCGCAGCTGCCCGTTCTCCGTGGCGCCCCGGAAGAGGAACACCTCCGCGGCCTGCGAGAAGATGGCGTCCACGTCGTCGCCGCCGGTGCCCGCGGGGAGCTGGTCCCGCACCCAGGTAGCGAAGCGCACGATGCGCCCGGTGAGCAGCTGCGCGGGCAGCGGCACCGCGTAGCCTCCGCCGAAGACCATGGGCGCGGCGGCCAGCAGCACCGCGTCCGCGTTGCGCCCGCTGCCCAGGCCCAGGATGCCGCGCTCCTCCAGCCGCGCCTGCGCCCGGATGGGGAGGAAGTGCTCGGTGGGAATGCTCAGCCCGGTATCGCGGCCGGTGGGCAGCTCCCACATGGCGGGCGCCTTCAGTCCGCCCTGCTGGCCCATGATGCGCGCGAAGGCGCTGGTGTCCCGGAAGCTGGCCGCCAGCATCGCCGCCACCGCCACCGCGGGGCTGGTGAAGCTCACGCGCCGGGCCGCGCCGCGACCCTCGCTGGCCACCACCGCGCGGTTGATGACGGCGCACAGCCAGCGCGCGGACTCGTCCTGGCGCAGCTCCGTCCAGGCCTCGGAGACCTGCTCGCGTTCCTCTTCCAGCGCCGTGGCCAGCTCCGCCTGCGCCACGCCCAGGAGCGGCGCGGACACGGCGGCCACCACCGGAAGCTGCGCGCGCTCGCCCATCGCCGCGAGCTTGCCCAGGAGGGCGACGTCGTCGGTGGCATCCACGATGAAGACGGCGTCAGGGCGTTCGAAGGGCTCGGCGCCTAGCGCGCCCTGCACGGCGTCCAGCAGCCCGGCGCGCGCCACGTCCAGCACCTCCACGGAGATGCCCGAGGACGCGGGCACCTGGTCCAGCAGCCACTTGAGGCCGCGCCACCCGGACTCCAACTGGGCCACGGGCTCGGCGCCGAGCAGGTCCTTCGCCGTGAGGAGCAGCGCTTCCTCCACCAAATCCCGGGCCGTCTGCCGGGTGGCGGCCTCCGGCGTGACAACGGGCGCGGGCGTGGCGGGCACGCGCGGATTGATGGCGCGCAGGAAGGCATCCACCGCGCGGGACGCGGCGGCGGGCGTGCTCGCGTCGGCGCGGCTGAGGAGCGTCTCCACCAGGTCCTCGCCAGATTCGGTGGGCGCGGCCGGAGCGGTGGGCGCGGCCGGCGGGGCGGAGGCGGCGCGCAGGGCCTCGGCCACCGCGTCCGGCAGGCGGCCCGGGCCGGTGACGGTGGCCACGCGCGTGGCGGCCTCTTCGGGCGTCAGCGTGCGCAGCGGGTCGGACGTGGACAGCGATTCGTGCAGGTGCTGCAGGGCGCGCAGCTCCGGGACGCGGGTGATGACGTCCGCGAAGCTGAAGGCGCGGAGCCGGTCGAAGGACAGCTCGACGGTGCGCGTGTCACCTGCTCCGAGCCGGTCAGCCACGGTGACGCGGAGCCCGCTGGCGGCGCGCGTGAGCTCATCCCCGAAGGTGTTCACCGTGAGCGGGAAGCGCCGACCCGAGGGAGACGGGGAGAAGGCACCCACCACCAGCCAGCGCACGCGCGCGCTCTCGGCACTGCTTCCGTTCTGGCTCATGTCCCGCATCCCCTCCACGACGAGAAGGCCGCTACGTTAGCGCGCCAGCATGTCGGCACGGCTGCCGGACGGAGCCTGGTGACTGCGACCACCGCCCCCCTGACGGCAGTCACCAGGGGCCAGGGCCTCGCGGGGCGCGGGCGCTCCCGGGACTCAAGTGAAATCAATGACTTGGCGGGTGAACGAGGGCTCCCGGTGGTTGGCACACCTGCTGCTACTGGTGCGTGGGTCGCCTACAGCAGCCCTCCAACCCCTCCCCGAAGGAACTTCCCCATGCGCCTCTCTCCTCTCAGCGGCTCCGCCTCTTCCGCCGTCCGCTCCCCGGCCCAGGATGTCTCCGTCTCCTGGCCTTCCGCGTCGCTGTCGGGTCCCTCGGGTGCCTCGGCCCAGAAGCCGTCGCTGGGACGCATCGGGATGCAGCAGGATGGCTTCGACCTGGGCGGCGGCAAGGCCGCGTCCGTGGGAAAGCTGCTTGAGGGAGCCATGGCGATCATCAGCACGCTCACCCAGCTCCAGCAGGCCATGCAGGGCGGCGCGGCCGGTGGCGCGCAGGGCGCTTCGTGCGGCCAGGGCTCGTCCCCGTCCAAGTGCCTCTCGGACAGCTCCTTCTCGCCCGCGTCGGCCTGCGGTGGCCGTCCTCCCGTGGAGCTGAACCCCAGCGCCCAGGGCCCGTCTCCGTTCATGAATGATCCGGTGGAGGGCCTCACGTCGGCGCCGCCGGCGGGTGGCTCCGCGCCCGCTCCGGTGAGTGGCATCGAGGGAGCGTCGTCGGTGGGTGGCCCCGCGCCCGCTCCGGTGGGTGGCATCGAGGGCACGCCGGTGGGGGGCCCCGCGCCCGCGCCGGTGGGCGGCATCGGCGCGGCGCCCTCGGTGGGCGCGAACACGGGTGCCGGCGGCGCGAGCCTGGGCGGCAACCTGCCTCCGGCGCTGGAGAAGCTGCGTCCGGCGCTCGAGTCCGCGGCGGCCAAGACGGGCGTGCCGGTGGAGATGCTGGCCGCGCAGGTGTGGGCGGAGTCGCGCGGTGACGTGGCCGCCACGTCCACCAACGGTGGCAACGGCCTGACGGACACCGGGCTGATGCAGGTGAACCCCAACACCTTCAAGGAGCTGCAGGGCAAGTACCCCGAGCTGCAGGGCAAGAGCCTCTCCGACCCGGCGACGAACATCCTCGCGGGTGCCTGCTACATGAAGGACATGAAGGAGCAGTTCGGGAACTGGGACCTGGCCCTGCGCGCCTACAACTCCGGTCCGAACGGCGTGGACAAGAGCAACCCGCACGCGATTCCCGCGGGCACGGGTGACGCCATGTACGTGCAGAAGGTGAATCAGTTCGCCAGCACCCTGGCTTCGGGCCAGGGCACGCTGCCGGCGTAGTCGAGGCCGGCAGGTAGGACGGCGGCGGGAGGCTCAGGAAGACTCGCGGCCGAAGCTGCCGCGAGCCCGGGAGCCACCGCCGTCGGTGTTGCCCAGGACGCTGGTGTGGAGGGAGCTCTTCTCCACCAGCGTGCCTTCGTCCATGGCGCTCTGCGGGTCGCCGACGACGAGCATGCCGCCACCCTGGTGCAGCTCCCACGCGGAGCCCACGGAGTCGGCAATCTGCTGACCGGACACGGAGTACTTGGAGCCCGTGTTCGTGTCCTTCACCTGGTAGTTGCCCTTGTCGTCCATGCCGTCGACGACGACCCAGTGCGAGCCGCCGGCGACCTTGGAGTCCACGCCCGTGGCGAGCCGGTTGGTGTCCAGTTGGACGACGACTTGCTGCCCGCGGGCCAGCGCCTCGTTCACCGAAGGCATGTCGAAGTTCGAGGTGCCCTTCTTCACCTCCAGGCCCTCGTGCGCGAGCATCTTCGCGAGCTCCTCCGGGGTCGTGCCGCCGCCGTCGGTGAAGCGCGACTCCAGCGCGTCCATCTTCTGCGCCGCCGACGCGGAGTCCTTGCCCGCGGTGCGCGACAGCAGGGTGGCCACCGCGGCGCCGCAGTTGGCGTCCTTGGTCTGCTTGATGACTTCCGATGCGTCCGCGGCCTCGAAGCTGTCGGTGAAGTACCGGGCCACCACGTCGGGGACGGACGGCTGCTGGGGAGCCTGGGCCTGGGCGGGGCCGGACGCGGCGGGCGGGACGCTCTGCTGCGGCCGGGTCTCCGAGGGCCTCGCGATGGACTGGAAGAGGTTCACTCGCATGGGCGGTCTTCCCTGGGGGATGGGCGGAGCCCGCATGGCTCCAATCCGAGGTTATCTCCAAACTCTGGAGAAAGTTGTTTCCGCGGCGCTCAGAGGCCGCCGTTCGGTTCGATACCGTGCTTTTTCAGGAGCTTGCGGAGGTAGACGCGGTCGATGTCGGCCTCGCGGGAGGCGCGGGAGATGTTCCCCTCGCAGCGCTCCAGGAGGTTGCGGAGGTAGTCGCGCTCGAAGCCTTCCACGAGCCGCTCCTTGGCCTCCTTGAAGGGCAGGTCCAGGTCGGCCGCGCTGTGGCCCCGCTCGCTGTCGGCGGACTCCAGCTCCGGGAGGGCCTCCTCGCCCAGGTTCACCACCTGTTCCACCACGTTGCGCAGCTCGCGCACGTTGCCGGGCCAGGGGTACTGGGTGAGCAGCGCGCGCGTCTGGTCCGACAGGGCGCTGGGCGGGCGGCCCGTCTGCTCGAGCATGGTGTCGATGAGCAGGGGGATGTCCTCGGGGCGCTCGCGCAGGGAGGGCATCGTCACGCGGAGCACGGCGAGCCGGTGGTAGAGGTCGCGGCGGAACTTCCCCTGCCGCACGGCGTCCTCCAAATCCCGGTGGGTGGCCGTCACCACGCGCATGTTGACGGTGACGTAGTCATTGGCGCCCACGCGCTTCACCTGGCGGCGCTCCAGCACACGCAGCAGACGGGGCTGGAGCTCCAGCGGCAGCTCGCCGACTTCGTCCAGGAAGACGGTGCCGTTGTGGGCGCGCTCGAAGGCGCCGGCGCGGTCGCTCTGGGCGTTGGTGAAGGCGCCCTTCACGTGGCCGAACAACTCGGACTCGATGAGCGAGGGGGCCACGCCCGCCAGGTCCACGATGACGAAGGGCCCACTGGCGCGGCGGCTGGCCTGGTGGATGGCTTCGGCGCACAGGTCCTTGCCGGTGCCCGTCTCGCCCTGGATGAGCACGTCCGCGCCGCCCGGGGACAGGCGCTCCAGCAGGGTGAACACCTCGCGCATGCGGCGGCTGTTGCCCACCAGCGCGCCGAAGCGGTCGCGGCTGGAGAGCAGGAGCGTGCGCTTCGCCGTCTCCTCCGGCACCAGCTTCAGCTCGGTGGTGCCCAGGGTGATGACGGTGCCCGGGTGCAGCTCTAACTCAGTGAAGCGGCGGCCGTCACACGAGGAGCCGTTGCGCGAGCCCAGGTCGGTGGCCACCACGTGCTCGTCGTGGACCGTCAGCTTGAGGTGCTCGCGGGAAATCGTCTTGTCGGTGAGGACGATGTCGCACGTGGGGGCCTTGCCCAGCACGTATTCGGGCTTGGTGAGCGCATGGCTCTGGCCGGACTCGGGGCCGGACAGCACCATCAACTTCAGCCGGACCCGGCCTTGCCGCGCGCGGCTCAGCGTCAGCGTCGGGTCCAGCGCGGGATCCTCTTCGTTCGACGGGGCCACGGGGGCGGGACGCTAACACGGTCGACGCGGCCCGCCACCCGTTGGGTCCGTGGCGACTTCACCGCCGAGGCTTGCGACCCGCGGGCCGGGGGGCAGGCTCGGGCGGCAGCGTCGAGAGCCAGGCGTCCACGTCCGCCACCCGCGCCTCCATGCCGGCCTCGGTGAAGCGCGCCCGGGCCTGGGCCGCCTCCCCGCGCGCCGCCGGGGGCTGCTGCGTCATCCACAGGGCGCGAGCCAGGGCGAAGCCGGACTCGGCCAGCACGTCGGGCGGGGCCGACACGAAGGAGACGGCCTGCCGCAGCGGCGCCACCGACTCGTTCGCCTTGCCCAGCTCCAGCAGGGCCTGGCCCACGCCGTCGTAGGAGTACTGGAGCCGCTCGTCGTCGGCGGGCAGCGCCGCGCGCTTGATGAAGAGCGCCTCTTCGTAGGCCTTCAGCGCCTCGTCGTAGCGCTTCATCGCGTGCAGGCACATGCCCACCTCGTCCAGGGCCTCCGCGTACAGGACGCTCGTCTCGCCCCGCGTGGCCTTGCGGACCTGGGCCGCCGCCTGCGCGTGCTTCAGGGCCTTGGCGTCCTGCTTCAGCTCGCGCAGCGTCAGCGACAGCATGCCGTGGCGCTGGGCCATGTCCGGATGCCAGGGGCCCACCGCGGCCTCCGTCAGCGTCAGCGCTTCCTCCAGCAGCTCCACCGCCTTCTCGGGCTGTTCCAGGTCCAGCATCACGCCGCCCAGCAGGAAGGTGGTCCGCGCGCGCTTGGGGTGGCCCAGGGGCAGGGCGCGGGCCTGGAGCGCCTTGGCCTGCTCCAGCAGCGTGCGCGCGTCCTCGAAGCGCTCCTGTGACACCGCGAGGTTGGCCTGGTTCATCCGCACGTCGGCTTCCAGCACGGGCTCGCCGCCCAGGCGCTGGAGAGTGGCGTGTGCCAGCTCGCCCCAATCCGAGGCCTGGGTGAAGTGCTGCTGACCGTCCTCCACGTAGAGCAGCTTGTTGAGGATGGCGACCTTCAGCCGGTCCGCCCGTCCCGCCTCGGCGTCGCGCACGGCGTGGAAGAGCTGCTTCGAGGCCTCGGGGGACTGGCCGTTCTGCTCCTGGAGCCAGCCCAGGTGGAAGCGCAGCTCGGCTGTGAGCGGCAGGTGGCCGGTGGCCAGCACCGGTGCCTCCAGCGCCCGCGCCGTCTCCAAGGCTTTCGGATAGCGGCCCGCGTCCACCAGCGCCTTCACGCCCGCGAGCTGCTCCTCCAGCTTCTCGATGTCGGCGCGCTTCGCCGCGTCCGAGGGCAGCCGCTGCTGTTCGGCCAGGGACTCCTCGTCCTCGCATTCGTGCAGCGAGGGCAGGGCGTGGACCGCGTCCACCGACTTCTCCACCAGCGCCGCGTCCGCGCTGGACAGGAGCGCCACCGTGGCGCGCACGTCCTTGTGCCGCCGCGCCAGACACACTGTCCGCCGCGTCAGCAGCTCCTCCGTCTGCACGCCGTGGACGTGGGTGGCCTCGCAGGCCTCGGTGCTCTGCTGCTTCCACGCGCTCGCGTAGCCGTCCAGCACCTGGGACACCTTGCCGGCCAGCTCCTGCGCGAAGGGCTTGCCGGTGGCGAGGAAGGCCGCCTCCACTTGCTGCCGCGCCGCCGGGCTCCAGACGTCATCCATGCGCGCGCCCGTTGCCGCGCAGACCTGTGACTGCTGGTAGAGGACGCCGCCCACCAGGGCCACGCCCGCCGCCACGGTGCTCGCGCCCGCCACCCAGCGCCGCCGCTTCGTGAAGCGATGCTCCTGCGACAGGGCGCCCAGCAGCTCCGTCATGGACGCGAAGCGCGCGGACGGGTCCAGCGACAGTCCGCGCATCATCGCCTGCTTCACCCAGGCGGGGACCTTCACGTCGCGCGGCGGCTCCTGGATGAGGACGGGCGGCGGCAGGGGCTTGGGGGCCTCGCGCTCCAGGGGGGCCGTCACGTGCAGTGGCTCGGTGGCCTCGACCACGGGCTGGACCTGGGGCTTCCGCGAGGAGGCATACGCCTCCATCTTCGCGGGCTCGAAGGGCCGCTGACGGTAGAGCGC
This sequence comes from Myxococcus sp. NMCA1, assembly GCF_026810205.1. Classification (NCBI taxonomy): domain Bacteria; kingdom Pseudomonadati; phylum Myxococcota; class Myxococcia; order Myxococcales; family Myxococcaceae; genus Myxococcus; species Myxococcus sp. NMCA1. The sequence continues at coordinate 103,819 of NZ_CP113950.1, forward strand.
CCAGTACAGCGCGACGCAGAAGCTGAACTGGTCCGAGCGCGGGTCCAGGTCATCTCCACGGAACTGCTCCGGGGACATGTAGCTGGGCGTGCCGATGATGAGGCCCGCCTCCGTGAGGGGCGTGTCCAGCATGCGCCGCTCGGAGGGAATGAAGGCCTCTGAGTCCTCGGAGAGGGGCTCCTCCTTGGGAAGCGTGCCCACCGGCCGCGCCAGGCCGAAGTCGGTGACGAAGACGCGGCCTGCCTTGCTCACCAGTACGTTGGCGGGTTTGAAGTCGCGGTGCACCAGCCCGGCTTCGTGTGCGGCCTGGAGCCCCCGGCCCGCGGCGAGGAAGGACTCCAGCACCTCGCGCCAGGAGCGCTGTCCCTCCTTCACCCACGAGGCCAGGGTGCCGCCGTCCACCAGCTCCATGGCGAGGAAGACGCGGTCACCCCACACGTCCACGTCGAAGATGGGGATGACGTTGGGATGCGAGACGCGCGCCATGGCCTGCGCCTCGCGCAGCAGCCGTGCCCGGGCCTCCTCGGAGTCCGTGCGCGAGTCCGCGTGCAGCAGCTTGAGGGCCACCTTGCGGTCCAGGTCCGGGTCATAGGCCGCGTACACCACGCCCATGCCGCCTTGTCCCAGGCGCTTGAGGAGGAAGTAGCGCCCTACTTGGGGAACGGGTGGAGCGTCGTCGCGCCGCGACCCAGGGCCGGTGCCGACGGCGTCATCCTCGCGATTGCCCGTGCCTGCGCGTCCTCTGCCGCTGTCGTTCATGCTCATGGCCGATGCACCTGGTCCGCGACTCTATCCGCGCTTGTCCATCAGGCCCATGTTCCAGGCTGTTCGCATGGCTGCCTACGCACCAGGCCGGTGTCGGTCGTCACCGACGTGTGTGGCCTGTCAGCTGGGGCGCCGTGGGGATGCAGGGGACGAACACTTGAAAACAGAAGAGGCGTGCAGTGCCTCGTCCGGGTGTCAACGGGTGGGCAGCTCGCGGAAGGTGATGCCGTCGAGCTTCTGTCGCCGCACGGCCTCCATGAATCGCTCGGTCCCAACGACCATGGTCGCGAAGTTGCCGACCCGGAACAGGTCGACTCCCGAGGGGATCGAGGCGGCATCCAGGATGGGCGCTTCCGGGCGCGTGAAGCCATGCCGGCCGCATGTCCCGCATGGAGGCGGTACCTCGGGGGGGATGCAGTCGGGATGCAGGCGGCCCAGAGGTTCAATCTGGAGCTCCAGGAACGCGGGTGGGTTCTTCTGACGGAACGTCAGCTCCGTCCGGCAACCCACCAGTCCTTCGACGCCTTCCCCTTGAAGGCGCTCCAACACATCGGGCTGGACCAGCAGCAGCAGTTGCTCGACCCAGGCGATGAGGCCGAAACGTCCCGTGCCCTTGCCCGTCAATGGACCGAAGCCTGTTCCAGGGGGAAGGGCCGCATGCGGAGGTGCCAGAGGGCGCACCAGCTCTCGGAGTCGTGCGAACTCCGGGAGCGGCTCCGGGCGAGGTCGCTCGAACATCTCGCGTTCGGGAAGGTGGGACAGGTCGACGCAGGCATAGTCGTGCCCCACATCACTCCACGTGGCGCCGCACATGGGGCAGTGCACTCCTGGGAGGCCCCACTTGTGCCACGCATCGATGTAGCCGCCCTGGTTCGATGCGACCGTCGCGTCCTCGCCTAGCCAGAAGAACCGTGTCATCGGGGCGTCGAAGTCCTCATGTTCCAGGGCGGGAGTAGTACGACTGGATGGGGCCGCCCAGAAGTTGGAAGCGGTAGATGAGTTCCCCCGCGTGTCGATAGATTTCCTCAGGTGTGGCCCTGGGATTGGCCAGCATGAAGTCGCGCCAAGCCTGATTCCAGGCGCCACCCCGGCCATCGCCGCCGTGAATCTTCCGGTGGAGGTCGCGGGGAATCGGGAGGGTGTAGTTGTGAATCTTGACGCCCTGCCGCTCGAACCACCTGGCGAGCAGCTCGGCCTGCGGGAAGATGTGGTGCTTCTCGAAGCGGCCGGCTGGACGCTGGTGTGAGGGCGGGACTGCGCGCTCACGAGCCCCATTCCAGTTCGGAAAGACCATGACGGGTACAGCGCCGTTCGAGCGCTTCGTGTCGCGTCCCCAGTTCCGGCGGGGCCCGCTTCCTGGCGCGGCTGCGACTGGAGGGCGTGCGGGAGGGAAGCGCACCGGCTGGACTTCAGGGGCAACGTCTTCGCAGAAGTAGAGCCCGCACACGTCGAGGGTGCACTGGACCGCGACACATGGAGCGTCGTCGGAGGGGCGACACACCTCCTGGTCTTCGTTCGGTCCTCTCCGGCGTTCGTCATGCGCAACGGTCGAACAGCCCAGCAGGGACACGGCCAGCAGGAGCCAGAGCGCATGGGGGCGTCGCACAGTCATGGGACCCTCGCCGACGGAAGGCCTGGGCGTGCACGCCCCCCGCTCCGCGGTTACCTTCAGGCCGCCATGTCCCTTCGCAAGGATTACATCGAGCGGCTCATCGAGGAGTTCGCCGCCGCGCTGGCCCGCATCATCAAGGCGCGCCGGGAGAAGAAGCTCGCGGACGCCCAGCGCCTCATCCAGGAGACGGCGCTGTCCACGCTGGGCATGGAGTACACCGCGCTGCTGATGGCGGACCCGATGTCCACCGCGCGACTGCTGGGCTCCCCTACGCGCGTGAAGGTGCTCGCGCGCCTGGTCGCCGAGGACGGAGAGCTGATCGCCGAGCAGGGCGACGCCGCCACGGCCACTTCCCGCTTCCACTACGCGCTCGCGCTGTACGACGAGGTCCAGGTCCTGGGCCTCACGCTGGACGCCGATGACACGGCCACCATCGCCCGGCTGCGCGGCCTGCTGACCGCGCCCGACGCCCACTGAACGCAATCCCTCACACCTGTCCGAGAGATGGGTCCGCTACCTGACAGAGCAGGCACCTGGATGTCTACCATTGGGCGTGTCCGAGGGCACCCTCGGGGACCCCTGGGTTGCATGTCAGTCCATTCCCCTGGTTACAATGGCAGGCCATTTCTTCACGCCAGACACCTGGGGGGTGTGCGTGTCCTTCATCCAGCTTCCGCGGAGCGTTGTCTCGTGCCGTAACCTCGTTGGAGGAAGCTGGCAGGTGCCGCCCGGTGCGGCGCACCTCGATGTCCGGAGCCCTTACACGGGCACCGTCATTGGCAGGGTTCCCCTCACGCCCGCATCGGGAGTCGCCCAGGCGGTGGAGGCCGCGAAGGCAGCGGCGTCTTCCTGGAAGGACACCCCGCTGCGGGAGCGCACGCAGTACCTGTACCGCTTCCGTCAGCTCCTCGAGCGGGATTTGGACTCCCTGGCCCAGCTGGCCGCCAGCGAGGCGGGGAAGACGGTGGCGGAGGCCCGCGCGGGCCTGCTCAAGGGCATGGAGGTCTGCGACTTCGCTTTGTCCCTCCAGAATCTCGACACGGGCGCGCACCTGGAAGTCAGCCGCGGCGTCTCGTGTGAGTACCGCCGCGAGCCGCTGGGCGTGGTCGCCGGAATCACACCCTTCAACTTCCCGGCCATGGTGCCGATGTGGATGTTCCCCATCGCCGTCACGCTGGGCAACGCCTTCATCCTCAAGCCGTCGGAAAAGGTGCCGCTGACCGCGTGCGCGCTGGGCGAGCTCATGTGCGAGGCGGGCTACCCCGCGGGTGTCTTCTCCGTCGTGCACGGCGGCAAGGAGGCGGTGGACGCGCTGGTGGCGCATCCGGACGTGCAGGCGGTGGGCTTCGTCGGCTCGTCCGCGGTGGCGCGCCACCTGTACGCGGAGGGTTGCAAGCGCGGCAAGCGCGTGCTGGCGCTGGGCAGCGCGAAGAACCACCTCATCGTCGTGCCGGACGCGGACCCGGAGCTGACGCCGCAGGCGGTGGTGGACTCGTTCACCGGCTGCGCGGGCCAGCGTTGCATGGCGGCCAGCGTGCTGCTCGCGGTGGGCAACGTGGAGTCCATTCTCCAGGAAGTCGTCCGCCGCGCGGCGAAGCTGGAGGTGGGCCCCGACATGGGCGCCCTCATCGACCGGGGCTCGTTGGACCGCCTGGAGACGGCCCTTGCTCGCGCCGAGGCCGAGGGCGCGCGGGTGCTGCTGGACGGCCGTGGACGCAAGCCGCAGGGCGAGCCGTGGGCCGGTGGCAACTGGCTGGGCCCCACGCTGCTGGACGGCGTGCGCCCGGAGATGGAGGCCGCGCGGCGCGAGCTGTTCGGCCCGGTGCTCTCCATCGTCCGGGTGCCCACGCTGTCCGCGGCGCTGGCGGTGGAGAATGCGTCGCCCTACGGCAACGCGGCGTCCATCTTCACCACGAACGGTGGGGTGGCGCAGACGGTGGTGGAGGGCGTGCGTGCCGGCATGGTGGGCGTCAACGTGGGCGTCCCTGTTCCGCGTGAGCCGTTCTCCTTCGGTGGCACGGGCGATTCGCGCTTCGGGCACGGGGACATCACCGGGCCGTCCAGCCTCGACTTCTGGACGCAGGTGAAGAAGGTCACCCGCAAGTGGTCGGCCCGGACCGATGGCTCGTGGATGAGCTGAAGCGCGCCCCACGACGCGAAGCACCGCCCCCCGCACCCCGACTTTGCTCTCGCGCCCGCAAGGAGGGCGCTCCCATGGCCGAGAAGAAGAATCCCAATCACATCCGCCTCACCTCCCACCCGGATGGCGACGTTCCCAGTGTCCCCATCCACTGGGGAGCCGGTGAGCCGACGCGCCGGGGCCCCGTCGTGGCCACGCTGACGGAGGCCGGGCACCGCAACGTCATCGGCACGCATGCCGGCGCGTACGCGGTGTACCGCGCGCTCGCCGTGGCCGCGGGCATGCTGCCGCAGGACCACCGCGCGGACCTGAAGAACACCGCGCCCGCCGCGCAGGTGGGGCCGCATCCGTCGTGGAGCGACCCGCAGCGCATCGTCTCGCTGGACCCGTGGGGTGCCATCGCGCCGCAGGCGTTCCGGCCTTTCGCGGAGCAGGGCATCGACTTCCGGCCGACCATCGCCGTCACCAAGGCGCACATCAACTTCCCCGAGGTGCGCGACGCCATCGAGGCCGGGCGCCTGAAGCCGGACGGGGACCTGCTGCGCGACAACGGCGACATCAAGGTGACCAAGGCCGCGGTGGACCCGGTGTGGTACCTGCCGGGCATCGCGAAGCGCTTCGGCATGACGGAGAGCGCGCTGCGCCGCGGCCTCTTCGAGCAGACGGGCGGCATGTTCCCGGAGCTGATTACGCGCCCGGACCTGCACGTCTTCCTTCCGCCCATCGGCGGGCTGACGTTGTACGTCTTCGGCGGCATCGAGACGCTGGCGGACCGGGACGTGCCGCTGACAGCGCGCGTGCATGACGAGTGCAATGGCTCCGACGTGTTCGGCAGCGACATCTGCACCTGCCGGCCCTACCTGGCGCACGGCATCGAGGAGTGCGTGCGCACGGCGCAGGCGGGCGGCGCGGGGCTCATCGTCTACCTGCGCAAGGAAGGCCGGGCGCTGGGCGAGGTGACGAAGTTCCTCGTGTACAACGCGCGCAAGCGGCAGGAGGGCGGCGACTCCGCGGCCACCTACTTCCAGCGCACCGAGTGCGTGGCCGGCGTGCAGGACATGCGCTTCCAGGAGCTGATGCCGGACGTGCTGCACTGGCTGGGCATCACCCGCATCCACCGCTTCGTGTCGATGAGCGACATGAAGCACGACGCGATTACGCGCTCAGGCATCGAAATCCTGGAGCGCGTCCCCATCCCCGACGAGCTCATCCCCGCCGACGCGAAGGTGGAGATGGAGGCGAAGAAGGCCGCGGGCTACTTCACGCAAGGGCCGGTGGCGGACGCTGCGGGGTTGGCGCAGGTGAAGGGACGGGACCTCGATGTCTGATTCCGCATTGGCGAGGTCGGACCTCTCTCCCGCCGTTGCGTGGCTGCGCACGCCGTCCGCCATCCGGGAGCGGTGCCACCAGCTGTTGGACCTGGGGCTGGCGGGCAAGCTGGAGCACTTCCGTGTCGAGCCGTCGCGGCTGCCCATCGTCGTGGACACGGTGCTGCACGTGACGCGCGAGCACTACCCCACGCTGGACGTGCCGCTGCACAGCCGCTGGCGCCACTTCGACGTGGGCGGCGTGGCCCGGCTGGCGGAGCTGGAGGCGCGGCTGAAGGACGCCTCTCTCCAAGAGCGGGCGCGCGCGAAGCTGGACCTGGTGGTGGTGAGCGTACTGCTGGACGCGGGCAGTGGTCCGCAGTGGCGCTACCAGGAGGCCGGCGGGAAGACGTGGGCGCGCTCCGAGGGACTGGCCGTGGCCAGCTTCCGCATGTTCATGGAGGGGCGCTTCTCATCGGACCCGGACCGGCCGCTGCGCGTGGACGCGGAGGCGCTGGGCCGGCTCACGCGTGAGGCGCTCGCGCAGGGCATGCAGGTGACGGACACCAACCCGGTGGATGGCTTGGAGGGCCGGCTGCACCTGCTGCACGGGCTGGCGAAGGTGCTGCCTCGGCCGGGTGCGTTGCTGGACATCATCACCGCGCAGCAGCGCAGCGTGCGCGCCGCGGAGCTGCTGGGGCTAGTGCTGGAGGTGCTGGGCCCCATCTGGCCGGGCCGGGTGATGGTGGACGCGGTGAACCTGGGCGACGTGTGGCCGCATCCCGCGCTGGGGTCGGTGGAGAGCCTGGAGGCGCTGGTGCCCTTCCACAAGCTGTCGCAGTGGATGACGTATTCCCTGGTGGAGCCGCTGTCCGATGCGGGCGTGGTCGTGACGGAGCTGGATGGCCTCACCGGCCTGCCCGAGTACCGCAACGGCGGCCTGCTGGTGGACCTGGGCGTGCTGTCGCCTCGGGAGCCGCGCCTCTTCACTCAGTCCTTTCACCCGGGTGACGAGCCCATCGTGGAGTGGCGCGCGCTGACGGTGGCGCTGCTGGACCGGGTGGCGGCGCTGGTGCGTGGCCGGCTGGGCCTGAGCGCGGAGGAGCTGCCGCTGGGGAAGGTGCTCCAGGGTGGCACGTGGACCGCGGGCCGGCGCGTGGCGGCGGAGCGGCGTCCCGGGGGTGGGCCGCCCATCCGCGTGGACAGTGACGGCACGGTGTTCTGACGGGAGGACGCAATGGAATTTCCGAACTGCACGGTGGTGGACCACCCGCTGGTGAAGCACAAACTCACGCAGATGCGCCGCGTGGAGACGAGCACCGCCTCCTTCCGGGCGCTGCTCCAGGAAATCTCACTGCTGCTCGCCTACGAGGCCCTGAGAGACCTCAAGGTGCGCGAGGAGGACATCCAGACGCCCATGGCGCGCACGATGGCGCCGGTGCTGGATGGCAAGAAGCTGGTGCTGGTGGCCATCATGCGCGCGGGGCAGGGCATCCTCGACGGGATGCTGCAGCTGGTGCCCTCCGCGCGCGTGGGGCACATCGGCCTGTACCGGGACCCGGAGACGCTGTCGCCGGTGGAGTACTACTACCGCGTACCCGGCCAGCTCGCGGACCGGGACGTGGTGGTGTGCGACCCGATGCTCGCCACGGGGAACTCGGCGGTGGCCGCGCTCCAGCGATTGAAGAAGAGCAAGCCCGGCTCGCTGCGCTTCGTGTGTCTGCTGGCGTGCCCGGAGGGCCTGACGAACCTGCGCGAGCACCACCCGGACGTCCACGTCTACACCGCGGCCATCGACGAGCGGCTGGACGAGCACGGCTACATCCTCCCGGGCCTGGGCGACGCGGGTGACCGGCTCTTCGGAACCAAGTAGCGCGGTGGAGGAGATACCCATTACCCGGCAACGGTGACTTGGCGTGCGGCCGTGTCCGGGACAGGATGCGCGCCGCGGACGGGGCCGGCGCAATCGGGTTGGGAGCAGTCGATGCAAGGAATGCTTGTTCGCGCCCGGCGCATGATGGTCTGGCTGGGCTGCGCCAGTGCGCTGGGACTGTCGGGAATCGCCCGGGCGGAGTCGGAGCCGTGCGCGTGCTCCACGTCGAACCAGAGCGTCGTCTCCGAGGTGCCGTGCCTCATTTTCCGCGCGTCCGTCAGCTGCGGACTGAGCAACGTGCGCAACGCCTGTGCGCAGACGGTGACGCTGGTCGACTGGCCGTTGTCGAGCTGTCCGGACAGCGTGTGCACCCAGGCGCTCGCGCCACGTGGAGAGGCGGGCTTCATCTTCGGCAGGGAGGAGTTCGAGAGAGAGCGCTTCGTCGAACAGGCCTACACGGTGCGCGTGGACGGCGTGGACCAGCGGCTCGCCATCAGCGCGGAGGTGACGTGCAGGGACGTCCGCGACTCCGATGGCTGTGCAGCGGCGCCGGGTGCGCTGGGCGCTGCGGGGGTGGCGCTGCTGGTGGGCGCGGTGGCTCGCCGGCGCCGTGGAGCTTGAGCGCAGGCCCTGAGCGGCGCTGTCCGCCGGGACGTACAAGTGTGCGCCGGCGGGCGGTGTGTTGCTGAAGTGGGTGAGCACGGCCACCAGCTCCACGTCCTGCAGGTGGCCCATGGACGGCATGGGGGAGCCCCAGCGAGGGCTCGTCAAGCCGTAGAGGTGCGGCTCCACCCAGTATTCGCGTCCCCCCCGGCGCGGCGAAGAGGCGCGCGGTGTTCGTGAGGCCGGGGTACTGGTCCCAGCCCTGGCCTTCGCGGCCGTGGCAATTGCGGTAGCTACCCGCGCGAGGGTGACGTGAGCAGCGACAAGGGCAAGCCGTAGGAGCCGCGGTTCGCCGGTACCCGGGGTCCCCTTCCAGGGATGCCGGGTGTCTGGATTAGGGTGGAGGCGTGTCCGCCTCCGTCTTGCTGCTGTTGCCCCTGCTTTGTGCCTCCGCCCCCACGCGCGTGGAGCTGGTGTTTGGTGGGGATGTGATTCCCCATGGCGAGGTGAAGGAGGTCGCGAGGCTGCACGCCCGCACCGGGGCGCCGCCACCGGAAGGGGGCCGTGCGCCCTCGCTCAACCATGAGGGCTGGGACCATGTCTTCGGGCCCATCGCGGACGTGCTGCGCACCGCGGACGTGGGCGTCGTGAATCTGGAGACGCCCGTCACCGACAACAAGAAGGCGGTCGCGCGGGAGCTCTTGTTCAACGCGCCGTCGGCCATGGTGCACGCGCTGGCCTCGGCCGGGGTGAAGGTGGTGTCCACCGCGAACAATCACGCGAGGGACCAGCACCCCGTGGGTATGTTGGAGACGCTGCGGCACCTGGATGCGGCGGGCATCCGCCATACGGGCACGGGCGCGACGAAGGACGCCGCGTGGGAGCCCGCCTTCGTGGACGTGCGCGGCGTGAAGGTGGGGTTCCTGTCCTTCACGCGCATGCTGAATGGCTTCAGCAATCCGAAGGATGCGCAGGCGCCGCATGTCGCGCTGGTGCCCTATTCGCGGCACGAAGCGCACCGAGGGCTTCAACCCGAACAGGCCGTGGAGGCCGTGCGCGCCGCGGCGGCGCGGTGTGACGCGCTCATCGTGCTGGTGCACTGGGGGACGGAGTACAAGGCCACGCCGCTGCCAGAGGACCGTGCGTTGGGACGCGCGCTGCTGGACGCGGGGGCGAGGGCGGTCATCGGGCACCATCCGCACGTGCTCCAGCCGCTGGAGTCGTACCAGACGGTGGATGGGCGCAAGGGGCTCATCGCGTACTCGCTGGGCAACCTGGTGGCGAACCAGGACCGCTTCTACCGGCACGAGGTGGGGGCGAAGAGCTCGGGGGGCGACCGGCGGGATTCGATGTTGTTGCGGCTGTCGCTGGTGCGGCCCATGCCCGGTGTGTCGGTAGCGCTGGAGGAAGTGGCGGTGCTGCCGGTGTGGATTGAGAACAACGCGGTGGGGCGGGCGCGAAATGAGTCGCGGAACATCCAGCCAGTGCTCATCGACCGGGAGGTGGAGGAGGTGACGGCGCGGCTGGCGTTGCTGGCGGCGCGCCCCGCGCCTCTGGACAAGGAGACTCGCGCGCAGAAGGCCTTGCTGGAGCGGCGGCTGGAAGGCTCCAAGCACCGGCGTGAGCGCATCCTCCGGATGTTGCCGGAAGGGTTCGCGGTGGCGTCGCCCGAGTTGCGTCAGCGTGGGTCGGTAGCAGTGCCCCCAGGGCGGTTGGCTTCACAGCCTTGACGGTGAAGGCACACGGGGATGTGCCTCAGGCCATTCTGGTTGTGAGATGTCCATGGTCTTTCATTCAGGCGGACTTCAGGGTGAGTCGGCTTCTGGGCAAGTCACGCCTGGGGTTGGGGTAGAGTGCACCCTATGCGTCAATCCGCCATTCTCCTCCTGCCTCTGTTGTTGCTGGCCTGCAAGAAGGACTCGAAAGAGCCGGACACGAAGCAGGCTGCGGTTCACGTCAAGATTGGCCACCACCCGAAATTCAGTCAGGGCTGCATCACGGTGGAGGCCCATGGTGGCACCGGTGAGACGGTGCTCGCGGAGTTCAAGGAGCCCGGTCAGTTCGACTCCAACGACCCGGTGTTGAACGTTGCTGTCTTCCGGAAGGCGGACTGGGGGCGGGATGTCGAAATCACCGTCAGGGCTTTCGAGAAGGGCTGCGCGGCGGAGCAGTTGGTGGATGAGCGGAAGCAGACCTTCAGCTTCGCTTCCGCGGGCCGGCAGGAGTGGCTGCTCGAGGACCTGCACACCGCTGACGAGGACGGTGACGGCTTCGTCTCACCGGGTGGTCCGATGAACCGGGGGACGGACTGCAATGACCTGCGGGCGACGGCTTTCCCCGGCGCGCTGGAGCTCTGTAACGGCCTGGATGACAACTGCGACGGCCGGATGGAAACGGGGGTCGTCAACAGGGTCTGGTACCTGGACAGCGACCGCGACAGCTTCGGACGCAATGAGCCCGGGACGGAGGCTTGTGACCCGCCGAGTGAACTTCATGTCGAGGTGACGGGGGATTGTGACGACGAGCGGGGCGACATCCATCCAAACGCCGTGGAGGCGTGCAACGGCTTGGATGACAACTGCGACGGGAGCGCTGACGAGTTGTTCAAGGAGGGGCCGGGGGCACTGGGGACGGCGTGCACGGAAGCCTGCAACGGGACGTATGCATGCAACGGCGCGCAGACGGGGACAGTCTGTGTCGGCACGCCTTCGACGCCGCTCTACACGGACGCGGACGCCGACGGAGAGGGCGAGAAGGACAGCGCACCGGTAGGCGAGCTGTGCCCTGGCGAGGCACCGCCTCCCATGATGGCGGCGAACACGCTGGACTGTGATGACGCTGACCGCGCCACGAATACCCAGGCGACGGAGGTCTGCGACGGCCTGGACAACGACTGCGATGGGCAGGTGGATGAGCAGATGTCCTGCGGCTCGCTGAGGAAGGTGGTGGACCCCGTGCTGGCAGGGGGCAACTGGAGGACGGTCGCCGTGCACCCGAGTGGTTACCCGGTGTGGGTGGCGGGATTGGGTGGCAGGCTGGCGGTGAAGATGGACGCGACTTCAGCGTTCGTGAGTCACAGCGGGGATACGACGACTCGGTGTGGGCCGGCCGGAAACACGCTGGACTGGCACGCGTCGTGGGTCAATCCCCATAATGGTTATCTTATCGTGGTTGGCGAAGACGGTTGGATTGGCGAGCACAACGGCGGCTCCTGTTCTCAATCCCAGAACAACCTCCCTGGCAACAGCGATTATTTCTCCAGTGTCGTTGGAGTAGGAAACCCAGCTCAAGTATTCGCAGCCTCCACCCTGGGTCACTTGTATGAGTGGACAGGCGCTGCCCAGCGCCACGACTCACCTGGCCGGTACTGGGGGCTCCATGCAAACGGCAATGATGCGCTGTATGCAGTGGGCTCGACAGGAGAGTCGTCACCGCTGACGCCGGTGGTGAATCTCTACACCCGCACTAGCACCTGGGGCACTCCGGCAGTGCACAACCTCCAGGGGACCGCGGGCTACAACGGCGGCTTGCGAGCGGTATGGGCTGCGGACGCGACGCTCATCTACGCGGTGGGCGACGGTGGCTTGGTGGTGAAAGGCAGTGGGCAGTCAAGGGACTGGGAGCGGGTGCTTCCTCCCTCGGGGCCCGCAGTCGATTACGTCAGTGTGGCTGTCCCCCCCGGGACCATGAATGCCTACGTCATTGGCAACGAGGGCAATGCAGGACGGCTACAGCGGCTGACCTCGAACGGATGGGCCAAGACTCCCGCCTTCACCCCAAGCGCACCAAACGTGCCAATTCGTGACATCGCGATGACCTCCTCAAGCAACTTTTGGATCGTAGGCGACGACGGAAACGTCTACCACTTCCCGGAATAGTCACCCGCTGCTCAGCCATGGGTTGATGGGTTGGCTCCGGTAGGGTTTTGCCTGATGTGTCTGTCTGGCCTAAGGTCCAGGCATGCTTGGTGCCATGACCTGGGGGCGGTGCCTGCCGCTCGCCGCATGCATATGGATTGTCATTCCAGTGCATGCGGCCAGCGCAGATAGCGATTTTGAGCGTCATGTCGCGGAGGCCGTGCGCCTCTACGATGACCTCGAGTATGAGCGTGCCCTCGAGCAACTGGATCGTGCCCGAGGGAGCCTCCGAGGGACGCGCGATCGAATGTCGCTGGCGTTGTATCGCGGCATCATCAGCGCGGACCTCGGGCGGTGGCAGGCGGCGCGTGACGAGTTCCGCTCAGCCCTCCTACAGGAGCCAGGTGCTCGCCTTCCCTTGCGCGTTTCCCCCAAGGTCTCACGGGAATTCGAGGCCCAGCGTGCGCTCGCGAAGGCAGAGCTGGCGCGTAGGCGAAAGGACTCGCCCACGCGTGAAGCGGAGCGCGTCGAGCAGTCCGAGGTGGAAACGGAGTCGATTGCAGACGCTTCTTCAGGGCTGCCTGCTGCGCTGATACCTGACCAACAGGCTACGGCTTCGAGCCCAATGGAAGTCCAAGGCACACCAGCAACGTCGAGCGCTTACTGGATGCGCATTGGGGGGCGGCAGGTGCCGCTCGCAAGTCTGGTGCTGCTGGGTGCTGGCATTGCGGCAGGAGGGACGGGAACTGTCTTCGGCGTTTCTTCTCGAGGACAGATCGCGGACGCTCGGGAGGCAAGGTTCTACGAGCATCTCGTGGCGCATCACAGCCGTGCGCAGCGCAGCGCGAGAACGGCCAACGTCCTCTTTGGTACGGCCGGGGTTGCGGCGGCGGGCGCCCTGGTGACCTGGCTCCTGTTGGGAGAGCGGGACGAGGCTGTCACGCAGCAAGGGGGAGTACGATGATGCGCTGGAGCGTGGCATGGCTGCTGCTGTTCACCGCGTGCTCCGTCCCGAGCCTGGAGGAACTCCAAGGGAAACGTCCTCTGGCATGTGATGCGCAGCATGCCTGTGGATCGGGACAGGTATGTGTTTTGGGTGCCTGTCAGGAGAGTCCCTGTGGTTCAACCACGCCGACGGTGGCATATGCGGATGCGGATGGGGACGGCTTCGCCGATGTGAATGCGCCTTCGCGCGTGTTCTGTGGCACCGTTCCGGCTGGCTATTCCACGACCCAAGGGGACTGCGACGACACGCGTGCGGAGGCTTATCCTGGCGCGCCGGAACTCTGTAACGGCCTGGATGACAACTGCGACGGCCAGATGGAAACGGGGGTCGTCAACAAGGTCTGGTACCTGGACCACGATCGCGACAGCTTCGGACGCAATGGGCCCGGCACGGAGGCCTGTGACCCGCCGAGCGAACTTCATGTCGAGATGACGGGGGATTGTGACGACGAGCGGGCCGACATCCACCCCAACGTCGTGGAGGCGTGCAACGGCTTGGATGACAACTGCGACGGGCGCGTCGACGAGTTGTTCAAGGAGGGGCCGGGGGCACTGGGGACGGCGTGCACGGAAGCCTGCAACGGGACGTATGCATGCAACGGCGCGCAGACGGGGACGGTCTGCGTCGGCACGCCTTCGACGCCGCTCTACGCGGACGCGGACAGCGACGGAGAGGGTGAGAAGGACAGCGCGCCGGTGGGAGATCTCTGCCCTGGAGAGACGCTGCCTCCCATGATGGCGACGAACATGCTGGACTGTGATGACGCTGACCTCGCCACGAACACCCAAGCGACGGAGGTCTGCGACGGCCTGGACAACGACTGCGATGGGCAGGTGGATGAGCAGATGTCCTGCGGTTCGCTGAAGAGGGTGGTGGACCCCGTGTTGGCAGGGGGCAACTGGAGGACGGTGGCGGTGCACCCGAGTGGTTACCCGGTGTGGGTGGCGGGATTGGATGGCAGGCTGGCGGTGAAGATGAACGCGACTTCAGCGTTCCTCAGCCACGGCGGGGATACGGCGACTCGGTGTGGGCCGGCCGGAAACACGCTGGACTGGCTCGCGGCCTGGATTAATCCCCATAATGGTTATCTTATCGTGGCCGGTGAAGACGGTTGGATTGGCGAGCACAACGGCGGCTCCTGTTCCCCAGCCCAGATCAACCTCCCTGGCAATAGCGATTACTTCTCCAGTGTCGTTGGAGTAGGAAATCCAGTTCAAGTATTCGCAGTCTCCACCTTGGGCCACTTGTATGAGTGGACAGGTGCGACTCAGCGCCACGACTCGCCCGGTCGATACTGGGGGCTCCATGCGAACGGCCTGGATGCACTGTATGCGGTGGGCTCGACAGGAGAGTCGTCGCCGCTGACGCCGGTCGTGAGTCTCTATACCCGGAGCACCACCTGGGGCACTGCAGCAGTGCACAATCTCCAGGGAATCGCGGGCTACAACGGAGGCTTGCGAGCGGTGTGGGCTTCGAGCCCGACCCTCATCTACGCGGTGGGTGACAGCGGCTTGGTGATGAAAGGCAGCGGGCAATCAAGGGACTGGGAACGGGTGCTCGCTCCTGCGGAGCCGGCAGTCAACTACGTCAGTGTGGTGGCCCCTCCCGGTACCGAAGCTGCCTACGTCATTGGCAACGAGGGCAATGCAGGACGGCTACAGCGGCTGACCCCGAACGGGTGGGCCAAGGCTCCCGCCTTCACCCCAAGCGCACCGAACGTGCCGCTCCGCGACATCGCCATGACCTCCTCAGGCAACTTCTGGATCGTCGGCGACGACGGAAACGTCTACCACTTCCCGGAGCCGTAGCCCTCAGCCGCCGCCCCGTCCCTCAGGCCCTGAGGGCGGGGTGCGGTCCTCGCGGGTCAGCTCCCGCAGGGCCACGATTTTCTCCAGCAGCGGACCTCCGTGTTTCATCCGTGCAATCCGCTGTGACGGATAGATGCCCCGTTGCCCCGTGAGGAGGTACGCCACCGTGGCCACAATCGCGACGTGGGGCAACACGTTCGCCCCCAACAGCTCCACGGCCATGATGGACAGCGCCAGCGGCGTGTTCGCCGCCGCCGCGAACAGGGCCGCCATGCCCACCGCCGCGCCCAAATCCAACGGTAGGCCCAACAGCCGCGCCAGGACGTTGCCCAGCGACGCGCCGATGAAGAACAGCGGCGTCACCTCGCCACCCAGGAATCCCGCGGCCAGCGTCACCACCGTGAAGGCAAGCTTCCACGCGAACGCCGACACGGGCAGCGCCGGGTCCTCGAAGGCCCGCTGGATGCCCGGTACCCCCAGGCCCAGGTAGTCATCCGTACCGGCCAGCAGCCACAGCAGCAGCACAGCCAGACCGCCCAGCGCCATCCGCAGCGGCAGCACCTGCACGCGTTGCTCCAACAGCTTCTTCAGCCGGTGCATCAACTCCACGAACACCACCGCCACCACGGCCACCGCCACCGCGAACACCAGCCACTTCGCCAACACCGCCACCGTCAGCGGCAGCGCCCCCGGCGCCGGATACGGCGTGTGGTGGATGCCCAGCCCCCGCGTCACCAGGTCGCCCACCACCGACGCCACCAGCGCGGGCAGCAGGGCCTCGTAGCCCATGCGCCCCACCACCACGACCTCCAGCCCGAACACCGCCCCCGCCACCGGCGTGCCGAACACCGAACCGAACCCACCCGCGATGCCCGCCGCCAGCAACTCGCGGCGCGTCTCCGGGCCCACCCGGAAGCGCCGCGCCACCAGGTCCGCCAGACTGCCGCCCATCTGCACCGCTGTGCCCTCGCGGCCCGCGCTGCCGCCGAACAGGTGCGTCAGCACCGTCCCCACCAGCACCATGGGCGCCATGCGCACCGGCACCTGGGCGTCGCTCGCGTGCACTGTGTCCAGCACCAGGTTGTTGCCCCCGCGAATGGGCCCACCCCACTTCCCGTACACCGCCCCCAGCACCAGCCCCGCCACCGGCAGCGCGTACACCAGCCACGGGTGCCCTTCCCGGAAGTGTGTCGCTTCGTCCAGCAGGTACAAAAAGACCGCGGACGCCACGCCGCAGACGACGCCCACCAGCCCACCCAGGAGCAGCCACTGCATCAGCGCTCTCGTGCCACGGGAAAGATTCACGTGAAACACTCCGGACCTGGGTGAAACATGATGAAACACCGCGTCAAAGGCTTGCTCGCGTCATTCTTACGACATCGTTTCAAACACGGGTGAGGTCATGCCAACACCAGCATTTCTGGCATGGTGCGTTATCCTTGTTTAAAGGTGATTTGCGAATCGACGCCATGTAGCCTCCGCGCTCCCCCAACAACCCCCCAGTGGGAATCCAAAGGAGCGGGGCATGTCTTTCCGTCACAGCGGGATGTCCGTCGTCGCCATGTGCGCGGCCTTCACGGTCGGTGGTAGCGCGATGGCGAGCACCCTCAACCAGAACACGTCGTGGACCATCGACCAGCCGTCGACGTCGACGAAGTACCGCGTGGTGGCTTACGGCGACTCCATCTACGCCGGCTACAACGGTTCCGTCTTCTTCTGGAACGTGGCCCGCCGCGCGGCGCCGGTGGTGCAGGGCGAGGACCTGGCGCGGAAGTGGAACGCGGACGTGGAGGTCATCCGCCGCACCAAGTCCGGCGCGAAGGCGGACGACATCTACAACAACAAGATTGTCTCTGAGCGCTCGTACATGCAGGCGGCCAACACCCGCGTCGTCATGTTCGAGATGTGTGGCAACGACTACCTCCAGGCGCGCAGCGCCTTCTCTGGGCAGACGGGCACCTGTAACTACTCCGGCCTGGAGTCCGCCCTGGCGACCTGCACCACGTACATGGAGCGGGCGATGCAGACCATCAACCAGTACGCGCCCGCCACCGCGACCAAGATCATCTCCAACATCTACTACCCGGGCTTCAACGCGGACAACGTGAACACCCAATGCCGGGACTCCGCCACGGGCCAGGTGGTGAACAAGCGGGAGAAGTTCCTGCCGCTGCTGGCGAGGAGCAACTGGCGTGCGTGCAGCCTGGCGGCTCGTCACGGCTTCAAGTGCGCGGACTCGTTCGCGGAGTACATGGCCGCGGATTATGACTCCAACGGCGATGGCAAGGTGGACTCCGAGGCCATTCGCTACATCGAGGGCGAGTCCGAGGCGGCGTACGTCCAGCGCATCTCCGTCACGCTGCGCTCCACGCTGCGCGACTCCAACACGCACTTCGTCAACGCGAGCACCAGCTACGACTACCTCCAGTCTGACGACACCCACCCGACCTACACCGGTGGCACCATCTCCAGCTCTGGCGGCACCGGCGCGCTGCCCGCCGACACCTCGACCTGGAACAAGACTGGCCACGACCGCATGGGCTGGGAGAGCGCGAAGTTCAACCCCACGCCGTAGTCGCTGCGACCGCGCTCACGCCTCGGGTGTGGGCGCGGTGCTTGGGCCTCCGGTTGCCTTCGGGAACCGGGGGCCTTGTCGTTTCCAGCGCCTGGCGCGCACGTCACATCATGAAGCGCGCGCCGATCAACCCCAGGGTGCCGACGTAGTAGACGAGCCAGCAGAACCACTCCGCCGCACGCCGCACGCCGCGCGCCCAGGCTGGCAGAAGCCACGCAGCCAGGAGCGACGCGCCCTCCGCGACGACGCGCCAGAAGCAGGCGAAGAGCAGCAGGCACAACGAGATGGGCGCGTAGTACCGGCCGAACGAACGCAGGTACGCGTCCAATCCGTACATCCTGTACTCACCCAGCGCGCCTCCAAACGAGATGACCTGGTACGAGTAGAAGAGGATGGCCGTGGGCACCAGCGGGAAGAACACGAACTTCACCAGCAGGTGGTACCAGCGCCGGCGCCACAGGGCATGGCGAGCCTGGGCGTAACGAACCAGCGTGTGGGATTGCGCGGCGCCCAGGGCTCCGTGCTGGCCCAGCGCGTTCAGCAGGGGCAGTGCGTCCTCCACCTCCAGCGCGTGGCTGAAAGCGTGGCCTGACCGCATCCGCAGCGCCAGGCCGGGGCCCGGGAGCGGCAGCCGCCAGGGGCGCACCGCGGCCACGGCTTCGAAGGGAATCTCCATCCGGGCGCCGCCGCGCAGCGTCAGGGTCCACTGGTGGGTGTCCACGCCCACGGTGGCCCGGCGGCTGCGGCGCAGCGCGGAGACGAACGCGAGCGGTAGCACGACTCGCAGCACCAGCCCGATGGCGATGGGCACGGGCTGCATCCGCTGGGTCCCTTCGGAAATTTCCATCCAGAGCTGCGCGGTGAAGTGGAGCAGGGCGCCCAGCGCGGCGAGCTGCGTCACCACCGCGAGCCCTCGCAGCCCGGGTGTCCAGGCGTGCACCGCGAAGCGAGCGGGCTCGGGCGTGGTGGCGGGTGGCGTGCCGCCAGGGGCATCGGTGACGAGAATGGACGAAGAGCTCATGAGGGTGAGCGGAAGGCGCTGTGTTTGCCTCGGAGGGAGTGGCTCCGTAGCATACGCAGCCCGGAGGTCTTCGCGCGAACATGAGGCCGCAGTCCCCTGCACCAAAGCGTCGCGTTGACAGCGACGGCGTCACGCACATCACGCCCGCTCGAACGGGGAAGGGTCTGGGCGCGTGGCTCGTGGGCGGCGCGTGTGTCTTCACGCTCGCGTGCATTGGCTTGAGTGTCTGGTGGGGCTCGACCGACATCGAGGTGGAAGCGCCGCCGCTCGCGGAGATGCCGCTGCCCCTTCCGTCTCCCACGCCCGAGGTGCGTGCCCGCGCGCCGCGGACACGACCGCCTCCCGTCACGGCTTCAGCTCCACAGCCTGGCCCCGAGCCTGTTCCCGAACTGGCCACCGATACCGACGTCCAGGAGCCGGCCATGGAATCCGAGCTGACGGGCATGCAGCTCTACCGGCCCGGGACGAAGCCCATCAAGAGGGGCCTCGTCGTCCCCGACGACTTCGAGCTGCCGCCCGGATACGTGCGTCATTTCCAGTACAAGGACTCGGGCGAGCTCGTGTCGGCCGTGTTGATGTTCCACCCCGACCATCAGCCCGTGGATGCGAACGGGCAGCCGGTTCCCAAGCCCGCAGACGGGCTGGTGCCCGAGGAGCTGGCCCCTCCGGGAATGCCTATCCAACGGTTGGAGCTGCCCGAGGGCGCGGAGAGTGGGGCGCCCTCGCCGTGACCGGTGTCCAGGTGGGGATGGGACGCGGGCGGCGCTTGGGTGCGGCGCTGCTCGGTGTCCTGGGGACGACCGTGCTGTTCGCGCTGTTCGGGCGGTTGGAGGCGCGCTGGTTGGTGCTCGGCTGGGTGGCGATGGTGCCCTGGCTCGCGGCGCTGGACCGGGCCCGCTCGGCGCGTGAGGCGCTGGGCCTGGGTGTCCTGCTCAGCGTGGCGTTCACCGCCGCCGTCTTTCATTGGTTCCCCGGCGCGCTCCAGGCGTACTCACGGGCGCCCACGGTGGTGGGTTGGGCGCTGTTCCTGCTGGTGGCGCCGCTGCTCCAGCTCCAGTTCCCCGCCGCCGCGCTGGCCCGGTACGCGGCGCGGCGTCTGGCGCGGGAGGGGCAGGGCTGGTTGCCGCCCCTGGTGGGGACGCTCGCGTACGTGGGAGTGGAGGGCATCACGCCCAAGCTCTTCGCGGACACGCTGGGGCACGGCCTCTACGCCTCCGAGTGGCAGCGCCAGGGCGCGGACGTCGCGGGTGCGCCTGGGCTCACGCTGGTGCTGCTGCTGGGCAATGAGTGCGTGCTCGCGGCGCTTCGCCGGGCACGGCGGCAGGGTGGGCGTTCCGCTTGGCGGCCCATGGCGGGGCTCGCGGCGCTGGTGCTCGTGTTGTCGGGGTATGGCGCCTTCCGGCATGCACAGGTGCGCGAGGCAACCCGGCGTGAGGGCGGGCTGGTGGTGGGTGCGGTGCAGGCGAACATCACCCGCTATGAGAAGCTGAAGGCGGAGATGGGGGCCTACCAGGTCGTGCGGATGGTGCTCGACACGCACTACGCGATGTCGGACGCGCTGCTGCGCGACGGACCGGTGGACCTGCTGGTGTGGCCGGAGACGGTGTACCCCACGCCCTTTGGGACGCCTCGCAGCGAGACGGGCGCGAAGCTGGACGCGGAGATTGCCGGCTACGTCTCCGAGCGCGGCGTGCCGCTCGTTTTCGGCGCCTATGACCTGGAGGGCGAGCGTGAGTTCAACGCGGCCATGTTCCTGGGGCCGTCGTCACCTGGAGGCTCGCTCGAGCGCGCCGCGTACCGCAAGACGATGCTCTTCCCGCTGACGGAGTGGGTGCCGGACGCCATCGATACCCCCACGCTTCGCGAGTGGCTGCCGTGGACGGGACGCTGGAAGCGAGGGCCCGGGCCTCGGGCGGTGAGCTTCACGCTGCGCGACGGACGCCAGCTCCGGGTGGCGCCGCTCATCTGCTACGAGACGATCTTCCCTGAGTATGTCGCGCAGGGCGTGCGGCAGGGCGCGGAGCTGCTGCTCACGCTGTCCAATGACTCGTGGTTCACCGGCACGCCCGCGCCCCGGCTGCACCTGATGCACGCGGCCTTCCGCAGCATCGAGACACGGCGGCCACAGGTCCGGGTGACGAACTCGGGTGTGACCGCGCTCATCGACAGCACGGGCGCGGTGGTGGCCGAGGTGGACGACAACCAGCGCGCGGGCCTCACCATGCGCGTGCCGGAGACGGCCGCGCTGACGACGCTCGCGCTGGCATGGGGTGACTGGCTGAGCCCATTGGCGCTGGTGTCAGCGGTGGTGGGCCTCGCGGGCGCGGTACTGGCGCGGCGGAGGGCTCGGCCCCGAGGGGCTTGAGGCTGTCGCGGGGATGCTCCGTGCCACCGGCACACGGGCTCATGCGGTGCACGGTGGCCACGAGCCGCTACCGCGTTCGGGGGTGCGGCGCGCCCAGCCGTGCGAGCCACTGCGAGAAGGACTCGAAGTCCGGCGTTCATCACCCAATGGATTGCGAATCGAGGCGCGCGCCCCGCATGGCGCGCACCGAGCGCGTGAGGCTTTCGATGGAGACCGTATGGCCGCGCTGAGCCAACCGCTCGGCGAGCACCGCCATCGATGCGTCATCGCCAAGTGCCATGAGCTCGCGGCAGGGAGGGTCGCTCGCCAGCCACGCGAGCGCTTCGCGTGTCGCGAGTCCCTTGCTTCCGCGCAGCCGATTCTCGACCTCGGGCCGCAGCGCTGAGCGCCCTTCATTCGCGAGCGCCATCGCCCGGCCAAAATCGAGGTCGCCGCGTTCATCGAAAGCGGCGGGTTCGAACATCTCCTCGAACGTCGCGTGGTCGTGGATGTCCGGGGCGAATTCGCGCCAACCGGTCGACCCACACACCAGCGTCCGCCGGCACCGGTCCGCGTCGATGCTCGTGTTGCCGTCGAGCAACACGAGCGCGGCTTCGCACGAGCGCGCCCAGAGCACCGCGCCGCCGTCGCCCCACGTTCCGCTCACGATGCCGAGCCCACCGCCGACGACCAGGTCGCCCTCGATTCCGACGCGCGCGCTCGCGGCGAAGCGCACGTTCCTCGCGCGCACGTCGCCGGTCACAATCAGCGTGCTCGTCAGGTAATCGTCGGTCGTGCACACCAGGTCGCCGCGCGTCTCGAGGTCACCGTCGACGATGACAGCCCAGGGGCCGGGCCCGCTTTCGAGCGTGTCGTCGAGGCGCAGGCCTGCGTTGACGATGCGCGGCACGACGATGCCGTTGGTCTCCGGGTCGTTGAGTTGCTCGGTCTCGAGGAACGAGGCGAGCCAGCTCGCCCCAGCAAATCGCCTCGCGACCTCCGCGAACGTCGTCTCTTCACCGAGCTCGTCGACTTGAATCATCGCGAGCACGCTAAGGCATGCAGCGCCGGAGCCGCAACGCTCGCCACCACGTCACAGCCGCCCGGCCTTGAACTCCTCCACGATGTGAGCACTGGCACGCACGGCGATGGCCATCATCGTCAGCGTGGGGTTCTGCGGTCCCTGGGACGGGAAGCAGGCACCGTCGTTGATGAAGAGGTTGGGCACGTCCCAGCTCTGGTTGTGGGGATTGAGCACCGACGTCTTCGGGTCCGTGCCCATGCGCGCCGTGCCCACTTCGTGGATGGCCATGCCCGGCGTGGACAACGTGGCGTTGGCCTTCTCCACGGTGAAGCCGGCCGCCTCCATCATCTCCTTGCAGGCCGCCACCGCGTCCTCGGCCATCTTCAGCTCGTTGGCCGAATGCCGGCATTCGATGTGCGCGGCGGGGATGCCCCAGCGGTCCTTCACCGTCGGGCTGAGCGTCACGCGATTCTCCGCGCGCGGCACCATCTCCCCGAAGGGCACGAAGTGGCAGTTGTCTCCAAAGGTGAAGACCTGCACGCCGTAGCCGCGCGCGAAGTCCTGCTCTTTCGTGGCCACGTTGCGGAACTGGGGGATGTACGCCCAGCTATGCTCCTGCCGCTGGGCTTCGGGAGGCAGGTTCATCTTCGCCTCGATGCCCAGCATGTACGTGTGGTCCATCAGGTTGCGGCCCAGCTGCCCCGACGAGTTCGCCAGTCCGTCCGGGAACGCACTGCTGCGCGAGTGCAGCAGCAGGCGGGTGGACTCAATCGCGCCCGCCGCCAGCACCACCACCCGCGCGTGGGCCTCGTAGGACTTGCCCGACCTCGCGTCGAGGTAGTGCACCCCCGTGGCGCGCCCTGTCGCCGCGTCGTACAGCACCTGGTCCACCACCGCGTTCGTGCGCAGCGCGAGCCGGCCCGTCTTCAACGCGGCGGGCATCGTCACGGGCGCTCCCGCCGTGCGGCGGACGATGACGCGGCGCTCGGGCCAGCGGCGCTCCACCTGTTCCTTCAGGCGCTGCTCCGCGGGCGTCATGGTGATGGCACCCGCGAAGACGGAGTCCGGCAGCATGTCCAGGCCATCCGCGTTGCCGTGGATGCCCATCCACCGCTCCACCGTCTCGTAGTGCGGCGCCAGGTCCGCCAGCGTCAGCGGCCAGTCCGGCCCCTGCCCATCCTGCGTGCCTGCTTTGAAGTTGAAGTCAGACAGCCGGTAGAACTGGCGCCCGTGCGCCTTCACCGACGTGCGCCCGCCCACCTGCCGCGCACGAATCCACGTGAAGGGCTGGTCCTCTGGCGTGGTGTAGGGATTGTCCACGTCGTCGACGAAGGCGTGCGGGTGGAAGGGCCACGCGAAGGTGGTGCTCTGCACCGACTGGCGCACCTTGCGCTGGTCGTCCGTCTCCGCCAGGTAGCCGAAGGATTGGCGCATGCGGTGGAGCATCCACAGCATCCGGTCCGCGCCCATGCCTCGGCCCGCTTCGAGCACCAGGACACGCAAGCCTGCTTCCGTCAGCTGCTTGGCCGTCCAGCCGCCGCAAGCGCCACCACCCACCACCACCACGTCGAACATCGTCCTGGATGTGCCCACAGGTTTCCTGGCGCGACAGTGCCGTCTTTGATGGCACTGTGAGTTGTCTACACGGAGTGTAAGCTGCTCAGTACGTGGTGGAGCAACGTGGGTCCCGTCTGCACGCCTGGGGTTCAAACACCCCAGCTTCCTTCAACGAGGTCCAACGAAGATGAAGTGGCGGTGGCTGCTGGGTGGAGCGCTCTCGCTGGGGCTGCTGGCCGCGCTGGCGGTGTTTGGTAGAGCGCTGCGTCATTCAGAGGCCTACTTCCACTACCCACGTCCCAAGGCCGAGCGCCCCGCTGACTTCGCCGAGGCAAAGGACGTCTCGCTTCAGACGTCGGACGGGCTGACGCTGCGGGGCTGGTACGTGCCGTCCCAGAACCGCGCCGCCGTGGTGCTGGCGCACGGCCTGTCCCAGACGCGCGCGGACCTGCTGCCCGAAGCGCGAATCCTGCGGGCCGCGGGCTATGGCGTGCTGCTCTTCGACCTGCGCGCCCACGGTGAAAGCGAGGGCGATTTCTCCACCTGGGGAGACCTGGAGCGCCGGGACGTGCGGGCCGCGCTGGACTTCGTGCGCGCCCAGCCGGATGTGGACCCGGAGCGGGTAGGGGCGCTCGGCTTCTCGATTGGTTCCGCCGCGGTGGCGGAGGTGGCGGCGGAGGACCCGGCGGTGCGCGCCGTGGTGTTGCTGTCCCCGTTCAACACGCTGTGGCTGGCCGCCGCGTATGACTTCCGCCGCTTCGGCTTCGTGTCGCAATGCGGGGCGCTGGTTCCCTTCTGGCGGCGCGGCATCGCCCTGGAAGAGGTGCGCACCATCGACGCGGTGGAGCGCATCCGCCCCCGGCCGCTGCTCATCGTCATGGGGACGGAGGAGTCAGGACAGCCGCTCGCCGACGAGCTCTTCGCCAAGGTGCGTGAGTACGCCCAGACGTGGCGCATCCAGGGCGCCGGACACGGGAACTTCAGCGCCACCGAGCCGGAGGCGTACCCCCAGCGGTTGAAGGCGTTCCTCGACGCGGCGTTGCTCGCGCGCTGAGCGTCACTCCGCCTGCGGAGCCGCGCTCGCCGTGGACTCCAGCTCCGTGAGCTGCGCCAGGAAGGCGCGGCCCTTGGCCGGGTCCGTCATGTGGATGAAGGCGGCCATGCCCTTGAGCTGCTCCAGCGACTCGCCCTCGCGGCCCGGCTTGCCCTTCTTCCGGTTGTGGATGGCGGCGCGCAGCTGGCGCACCACGTCGCGCGGGACTCGGGCCGCCGGCGCGTCCTTGCCCGCCGCATTCACCACCAGCCCCGTCACCCGCTGCCGCGTGCCCTTGCGCGCCACGCGCGTCTTGTCCGGGTGCACGCGGAAGCCCTCCGCCTCCACCACTTCCTGCACGCGCGACAGCAGCACCGCCACCGGGGGACGCTGCGTCCGCCGCGCCTTGGGCTGCTTCGCCTTCGTCCACGAGAAGGTCAGGTCGTCCGCGTAGCGCGTGTACGTGAAGCCCAGCCGCTTCGCGAGCGCGGACAGCCGCTTGTCCAGCTTCAGGCACAGCGCGTTGGTGATGCCCGGCGACGTGGGCGCACCCTGGGGCAGCGCGCGCGGGCCCTTGGCCACGTGCAGCAGCTTGCCCCGGAACTGCACCGCCTCACGCGGCGCTTCCGTGGAGAGCAGCGACAGCAGCGTGGACGTGCCCTCCGGCAGGCCGCCCTTGCGCAACAGGCCCTTCACCCGGCGCCAGGTGACGGAGGGGAAGAAGTCCTTGAGGTCCACCTTCACCACCACGTCCGCGCCCTGGTGGGCCAGCGCGTTGGTGAGGATGGAGCGTCCCGCCACGAAGCCATGCGCCGCGCCGTGCACCGGCAGCCGCTCCACGACGTTGGACAGCACCCAGCGCTGTGCTTCCTTCAGCTCCGGCTTGGGCGACGTAATCGTGCGCTTGCCGCCGTCCCGCTTCGGAATCGTCCAGCTCACGTAGTGCGTGGCCGTGTCCACCTCGCGGTGGAACGCGAACCAGCGCAGCTTGGACACGCTCAGCCCCAGCGCCTTGGCCAGCGCCTCCGCCGAGTCCAGCTCCGTCAGGCCGTTGGCCCGGGCGCGCTCCTCGCGGTGGGGCACGTCGAACGCGTCTGCAGGGCGGTCCTCCACCCAGTGCACGCCCGCGCCCAGGTGGCCCACGTGCGTGGCCTTCCATGCCTCGTGCGCCTGACGCTTCAGCGCGCGGCGCTCGGTGGCCTCGGCCTTCTTCTTCTCCTTCCAGGCCTTCTTGTCCTTCTCGGAGGCGCTGGAGAAGTCCAGGTCCTCCACCGCGAGGCCCTTGGAGACGAGTTGCGCCTGCACCCAGTCGTCGGCGCCGCCCGCTTCGTCGATGGCCTTCGCGCGGACGAGCAGCGCTTCGTGCGCGAGCCGGCGGGCTTCACGCTTCGCGGCCGCGTCTGGCGACGGAGCGGTGGGTTCGGGCGTGGGCACGGCCTGCGGCGAAGCTGCGGGGACGAACGGGTCCAGCCTGGCGGTCATGTCTGCACCTTGGGCGGGCGCGGCGATGGAGGACGGGACATGGCGCGAGCAGTCGAGGGAGGCCGGGAAAGCACCACCATCTTACCTGGGGCACGGTAGCCTCACCGGCTCTCCCCTCCTAGGCACTACGGCCGGGGTGGGTAAACGGCGGTCGCGTCGTTGGCTCCGCTACCCACCCTGGCCGTAGTGCCTAGGAGGGAGAGAGCCAAGAACAGGCTACCTTGCGGAGAGTGTCCTGCATTTCAACCGGAGCGGCGCAACGCCGCTCCCGCGCTCGAGGCGCTCAGGCTGATGCACTCCGGACCTCTCTCGGCTGCTCGCGCGTGAAGCGCACGTCGTCGTCTCTTCGTCGCACCTGTCCTGCCGGCCGCTCGTGGCGGCCGGGCCGTGGTTGAAGGGTTTACACCAATGCCGAGGCCGCGTCGATGTAGCCGTCAGCCGCCAGCTTCTCCAGGCGCGCGAAGTACGCTCCGCGCGCTTCCGCATCCGAGTCGAACCAGAGCCGCTGGTGACGCGGCGTGCCCGTGCGCGGGCCCCACTCCACCGCCACCACCTGACCATCCAGGGAAACCCGGTACACCGTCTCCAGTCCGCTCTCCGCGTCGCGTCGCACGTAGGAACGCGTCTCCGCGCGGATGAGCTTGCGGCCCTCGGGCGTCTGCCGCAGCGCCTCTTCCTCCGCGCGGCGGCGCGCGTAGGCCAGCCGCAGCGCCAGCAGGTGCTCGCAGGGGCCTTCCCGCAGACCGGAGCGCCGGTGGTGCGGGCACCCGCAGCTGGCGTCCTTCACGCGGCCTTCCAAGTCCAACGTGAAGCTGGGGAAGAAGCTGCGCAGGGCCTCGCGGTCCACCACCTCGCCGTGGATGCGGATGCCCTCGCCCACCACGTCGTGCACCTTGGTCAGCTTCACCTCGCCCGCGCCCGGAGCGCCGTCGCCACCCAGCAGGCGGTGCGCTCGCGCTTCCAGCTCGTTGCCGTAGCGGATGACGGCGGCGTCCACCGGCGTGGGCATCAGCTCGCGCGGACGGTACTGGCCGCGCGCCACATCGAAGAGGATGCGCCCGCGCAGGCACTCCAGCTGGAGCGCCGCGCGCACGGACTCCTTGGGCGCGCCGGCGCTGGCGGCGAGCGTGTCGAAGGGCAGGGGGCCTTCGGTCCGCAGCCGGTTGCGAAGCTGCTCCGCCAATCCGTCCGGCACCGCGCGGGGCATCAGCACGTCGAAGGCCGCGGCGGAGGACCAGCCGCTCTCCGTCCATCCCGTGAGGCCCAGCGTGAGCGTGGCCGCGCCCATGTCGATGACCCAGAACACCGGCAGGCCGGGGCCCATCAGCTGTACTCGCACGGACTTCGCGTGGGGCAGCAGGCGCGCGAGCGCGGCCAGCCGCTGACGGCCGAAGGTGCGCACCACCGCGGGCGCGGTGCCGTTGTACGTGCTGCCGTGGCACTCCAGCACCAGCTCCCACGGCTCCAGCACCAGCCGGGGCGGGGCGCCGGGCACCAGCTCGAAGCGCAGCGCGCGGGGGGCCTTCTTCGCCTTGCGAGCGCGCAGGGCGAAGAGGAGGTTGTAGAGGTCGATGGGCGCCAGCTCGCAGGTGCTCGCGGGCAGCGTGGCGGCGGACTGCACCTGGAGGAAGCCGCGCAGCCAGGCGTGGGGCACCTCCACGTTGCGCGGAGCGCGGGCCGGCTGCGAGGCCGGCGTGGCCAGCGCGACGTGCGCCTCCAGGGAGACGGGCACGTAGGTGCGCAGCCGGTCCACGCGGGCGGGCAGCTCCGGTGGCACGTCCAGGAAGGTGGAGCCGTGCGCGGCCTCGCGGCCCTCGAAGAGGCGGTTGTCGAAGGACAGCCGGGCGTAGGCGCTCTCGTCGCGGGAGAAGACCTCCAGGGACACGCTGTCCGGGTCCACCGTGAGCACGGGGTCCAGCACCGCGTCCTGCTTCTTCTCTCCGTCCAGCGCGTTGTCCAGGAACGCCTTCTGCGCCTCCCAGATGAGCGCGCTGGCCCGCTTGCCCTGCTTCATCAGGTAGGCGAGGTACGCGGTGCGGTCCTTGCCCCGGTAGCGCAGGTCGCTGGCGAGGATGCCGAAGGTGGCGGCCAGCGCGTCGCGGAAGAGGGCGGCGTCGGTGACGCGGCCGCTCACGCCCACGGTGCCGCGCGAGCCCTCCAGGGCCAGGCGGACGCGGGAGCCGTCCGTGCCGGACTCGACGTCGCTCGCGGTGGCGTAGCGCAGCTCGACGGGGTGTCGGGTGGCGGTCGTCACGACGGGTTACCTTCCTTCCGGTTCCGGGCGCGCTCAGCGGCGCGGCGTGCTCGTTTATGGGCGCGCCAGGCGGCCTTGCGCAGCTCCACGGTTTGCGACTTGTCGAAGGCGGCCTCGTGCAGCAGCTTCGCCGCGTCGTCTCCGCCCAGGCGGCCCAGCGCGGCCCACGCGTCCTGCCGCGTCTCCGGCTTCGCGTCGGTGGCCAGGGACTTCAGGGGCTCCAGCGCGTGGGCACCCAGCAGCGTCGGCACCGACAGCCGGCGACCCTCGGAGGTGGCCAGCAGCTCCCGCGTCGTCCGGGCACCCATGGGGCCGAGGGCCACCGCGTCGAAGGGCTTCACTTCCAGGGCCCATGCGGTGGCGCGCTCGGGGGCGAGCTTCGCCAGCGCATCCGCCGCCGCCGCCCGCACCCGCGCGTCCGGGTCCACCAGCGACTTGCGCAGCGTGTCCGCCGCGGCGGCGCGCTCCTTCTCGTTCGTCAGCACGGCCGCCGGGGCCTGTCCGGTGAGCGTCAGCGAGCCCCCCGGCGTACCCAGCCTGCCCAGGGCGCGCGCGGCCTCCTGGCGCACGGTGCCCGGAGCCGCCGTCTCTCCACCCTGGAGGAGGGTGCGCGCGGAGTCGGCCATGCCCGCGGTGCCCAGACGGGAGCCCGCCCACAGCAGCCGCTCCCAGGCGCCTTCCAGCACGGCGCGCCTGGACGGCGCGGCGGAGGTCCAGTCCGTGGCCGTGCGGCGCTCGGCCGTCACCAGCGCGCGGGACAGCGCGGCCAGGTCCACCGTGCCGGGCTCGCGGGCCTCACCCGTCCAGGTACCCACCAGCAGCGCGGCCTCCTCGCGGGCCTCCGGCTTGTCGTGGCCCAGCAGCGCCACCACTTCCGGCAGGGGCAGGGCGCCCCGGCGTGCGAGCCCGCGCCGCAGGCGCAGCCGCAGCGTCACGTTGTCCAGCGTGGCCAGCCGGGGCACCAGCAGCGCCGGGTCGCCTTCGTTGGCCAGGTAGGCCGCGGCGGGCGCGGAGATGTCCGGGTAGCGGCTGGCCACCGCGTGGAACTCCACCCGCGTGCGCTCGGTGGGGAACAGCACGTCGAGCGCCTTGCGCGCCTCCTTGCGCAGGTCCTGCTGGGGCGCGTCCAGCGCGGCGGCCAGGGCCGTCTCCGCGGCGGTGTCCTTGAGCTTCCCCAGCTCCTGGGCCGCGGTCAGCTGCACCGGCAGCGCCGTGCTCGTGTCGCCGAGCAGCGCCTCGATTTTCACGCGGGCGCGCTCCCCGCCGATGGCGCGCAGGCCCTTCACGCCGGCCTGCTGCAGCTCCAGCGTGGCGCCCTCCACCGCGGCGGCCTCCACCTTCTCCTCGGCGCGGCGGCGCTCCTCGCCGTCCGGCAGCTTCGCGGCGAGCCGGCCCAGGCCCTCGATGGCGGCCGACACCATGCTCGGCTCCACGGGCGCTTCCGCCGTGCCGCCCGCGGCCACCGTCTCCAACTCGGCCAGGGCGCGCGCGTCACCCAGCGTGCCCAGGGCCAGCAGGGCCCGTTCGCGCTGGCCGTCCTCGCCCGCGCGGGCGTACAGCATCAGGGGCCGCAGCGCGCTGGCGCCGCCCTTGAAGGCCACGCCTTCCGCGGCCGGCAGCATCAGGTCGCGCGAGCCGCCGCGCAGCACCGCCTCCAGCGG
Source organism: Myxococcus sp. NMCA1 (assembly GCF_026810205.1). Lineage (NCBI taxonomy): Bacteria > Pseudomonadati > Myxococcota > Myxococcia > Myxococcales > Myxococcaceae > Myxococcus > Myxococcus sp. NMCA1. The sequence continues at coordinate 133,741 of NZ_CP113950.1, forward strand.
CTCCGCCGGGGCGCCGTGCTCGATGACGCGCTTCGCGTAGGCCTCCACGGCCGCGCCGCTCACTGCGGGGAAGCGGTCCGTGAAGAGGCTGACCAGCAGCTCCGACTGGCCGGCCTCCGCGCCGTGCTCCAGGTGCCGCAGGGCCTCCAGCCGCACGGCGACGTCGAAGCTCTTCACGGCCTGCCGCAGGAACGACACGGCCAGCTTCATGTCGCGCTTCTTCACGTCGCTGCCGGCCACCGTCATGGCCGCGGTGACACACTCGCTGCGAATGACGCCCTCTGCGTCCGTCTGGCACTGGCGGGCCAGCACCTCCAGCGCCTCGGGCCGGCGCGTGTTGCCCAGGGCCGTCACCAGCCGCTTGCGCTCATGGGAGTCCTGGGCCGCGGGCAGCCGGGCGGCCAGCGCGGCCACCGCGGCGGGCGTGGCCAGCCGGGCCAGGGCCTCCGTGGCGCGCTTCGCGGCGCTCGCGTTCTCCGCGCGCAGGAAGGTGGCGAGCACCTCCACCGCGCGGTCATCGCCACGCCACGCCAGCAGCTCCGAGGCGCGCAGACGCAGGTCCTCGTGCTCGCTGGCCATGGCGCGTCCCAGCGCCTCGGTGACGCGCGAGTCGTTGGCGCCCGCCAGCCGCTCGATGACGCCCACGCGGAGGTCGGCGTGCTCGCTGCCCAGCGCGGCCAGCAGCGGCTCCAGGCTGCCGGGCGGGCTGAGCTTCTCCAGCAGCTCGAAGGCGTAGCGGCGCACGTCCGTCAGCGGCGAGTTCAGCGCGGCGGTGATGCGCGGCTTCGCGGCGTCACCCCGCGTGGCCAGCTCATCCAGCGCCGCGCGCGCCACGTCCGGCGCCAGCGAGGCCAGGGCCAGCGCCAGCGGCTCATCGCTTCCGGCGGGGAAGAGCTCCTTCAGCCCGGCCAGCGCGGCCTTGCGCACCAGTTGGTGAGGGTCTTCCAGGGCGCGCAGCAGGGCGGCCACGGCGGCGGGCGTGCCGGCGAAGCCCTCCTGCGTGAGCTTCACCACGCGGTCCACCGCGTCGCGACGCACGCGGTGGCTCTCATCGTCGCCCGTGGACACCTGCCGCAGCAGGCCGACGTAGGCACCGAAGGCCAACCGGCGCAGGTGCTGCCGCTCGGCCTGGGCGGAGGCCTCGGGCGAGGCGGCGGGGGCATCCGTCTTCACGGCGGAGAAGATGCGCCGCAGCCAGTTCTTCGCGGGCGTGGCCTGCACAGGCGAACTGGTGGGCGCCGTCTCCGGCTTCCATGGCGCATCCAGCGTGCTCGGCCGCGCCACCTTCTTGGCGTGGCGGAAGTACTCCAGCGGCTTGTCGCGCAGCAGCAGCACCTGGGCCGCCGCGTAGCGCTGCTCGGGCTGGAGGCTGGACAGGGCCTCCGCGAGCCCGACGACGTACTTCACGCGCTCCTCTTCGGCCGGCCAGTCCTTCATGTCGGCCACCTTCTCCGGCCGAGGCGGCAGCAGGGCTTCCACCAACTGGGCACGCGCCGCGTCCGGCTCCGTGCGCAGCTCCAGCGCGCGGGCGGCCGCGTAGCGGACCTCCGGCCTGCCACTGGAGAGGGCGCTGGTGAGCAGGTCGGGCGGTTCGCCCCGGCGGCTGGCGCGCAAATCACGGGCGAGGACGATGGCGAACACCATCTCCTGCACCTCGCGGGCGCGGTCCTCCAGGCCGTGCAGCAGGCCGCCGTCGCCCTCCGGGCCCAGGGCCGCGAAGGAGAGGATGGCGCCCAGCCGGATGGGGAGGTGGTCGTGGCGCAGGTTGCCGGTGAGCACCGGCAGGGCGCGCACGTCACCCAGGCGGGACAGGCCGTCCGCGGCCCAGGAGCGCACCGCCACGTTGGCGTGGCTCAGCGCGTCCAGCAGGAAGCCTTCGTCGCCCCGGCGAGCGGCGGTGGCGAGCCCGCGACCGCCCTGCTCCTGGAGGTCGCCCAGCTCGTGCGGCAGCAGCACGGTGGCGAAGAAGGTCAGCAGGCGCCGCGAGCCCAGTGACGCCAGGGCCCGCGCGGCGCGAATGCGCAGCGGCACCAGGAAGGCTGGAGGGTAGAGCCGCTCCAGGTCCTTGTCGGTGATGAACGCGCGCATCGGCTCGATGATGTCTTCGGCGCCACGCGGAGCCAGCAGCTCCACCGCGCGCACGCGCACCGGCAGCGGCGCCGCGGAGAGCCCGGCCAGCAGGGGCCCGTTCTCGTTGGGCACCAGCTTGTCCAGCGCCTCCAGCGCGGCCACGGCGACGGGGACTTCCTCGTCCTGGACGCGCTTGAGCAGCGGCGAGCGCAGGGGCTCGATGGGGGCGTTGATGGCGCCCTTCGCGGCGTGCTCCCGCAGCGGCGCGTGCGTGGTGGCGAGCGCCGCGAGGTGGGCCTCCGCGTGCTCCTTGCCCACGTGCTTCACCCACGCGTCATACGCGGCGGTGGCCACGCTGGTGTCGCGGTCCTCCACGGCCTTCTTCAGCCGCTCCAGCGCCCAGCCCTCGGCGGCGCGCTGTGCCAGCACCTCCACCGCCCGGTGGCGCAGGTCGGGGAAGCGGCCCGCCAGCGCGCGGTCCAGCGCCTTCTCCGGCGCCTTCTCGTTCCAGGCCCACAGCGTGCGGAAGGCCTCGCCGCGCACCTTGCTGGATTCGTCCTCCAGCGCATCGCCCAGCAGCGGCTCCGCGCCCGGCGTCGCCGCGCCCAGCTTCACCAGCCGGTCCAGGCCGCGCACGCGCACGTCCTCGTGGCCCGAGCGAAGGGCGGCCTCCGCCGACGCCAGCGGCGCGTCCGCGTCCAGCGCCACCACCGCGTCCAGCGCGGCGGCACGCACGTCCGCGTTCTCGTCGTCCAGCATCCACACCAGCCGCTCGCGAGCGCGCGCGTCCTGGAGTGCCTGGAGGGAGGAGGCAGCCACCCGGCGGATGGCGGCGTCCGGCTCGCGGGAGAGCTGGAGCAGCGCGCCCAGCGCCCGTGCGTCGCCCAGCTGTGCCAGGCCGCGAGCGCCGCGCACGGCCGTGTCCGGCGTGCGGCAGGCCATGGCGGCCAGCAGCGGCTCCAGGTCGCTCTCGGTGATGGCCGCGCCCGTGGTGCCCTGCGCGGGCATCGCATCGCGTCCGGCCTGGAGCTCCGCGTCGGTGATGGGCGGATTGCCCGCGACGCCCTGCGCACGGCGCGCGCGCTGGACCAGCCAGCGGGAGACTTCCTTGGTGCCCCGGCCGAAGTCCTCGTCACGCGACTCCAGCGCGTGGGACAGCGCCCGGCGCTCCATGACGCGCACGGTGAAGGCCGCGCGGCGAACGCCGGGGTCCGCGTCATCCAACGCGCGGGCCACCAGGGCCTGCAGCTGCGCGTGGCCGAGCAGCCCGCCCGCCGCGGCGCGGATGAGCACCTCCACCTTGAGCAGGGAGGGGCCGCGCTCGAAGGCGGTGCGCAGCGGCTCGGCGCCGTCGCCTGGCACCACCTGGGTGAGCGCGTCCAGCGCGGCCAGTCCGACCGTGCCCTGGTTGTCCGCGAGCTGGCCGGCGATGAGGCCCGGCACCAGCGGGGACGTGCCTCCCAGCTTCGCCAGCAGCTCCAGGCCCAGCACGCGCACTTCCGGGTGCTGCGAGCCCAGCGCCGCGCGCGGCGCGGACAGCGGGGCCTCAGGCTCCAGCGCGACGAGCGCGTCCAGCGCGGCCTTGCGCACCATCGGATGCGAGTCGTCCAGCCGCTCGCGCAGCTTGGGGCGCGCGGCGGTGCGGCCCTTGTCCGCCAGCTCGCGCACGGCGAGCCGCCGGACCTCCGCGTCCTTTTCCGAGGACAGCACCTGGAAGAGGAAGTCCAGCGCCTCCGTCTCCTCCAGCGCGGCGGCCTCGCGCACCGCGGCTTCGCGGCGGGGACGGCCGGCCTTGAGTGACTCCGTCAGCAGGTCGATGCCGTGCTGGGACGTGTCGTGGTCGCCCGCGGGCGAGCCGTCCACCGCGAGGCCGAAGCGGTGCGTGCGGCGGTCATCCCCGCCCGTGAAGACGGAGCCCAGGGACGTCTTCGCCAGCCGCGGATTGGCCGGCGGCGCGAAGGCGAGCGCCTGCACGGGCTTGCCCCCCGCGTCGAGCGAGCGCGGCTTGCGGCGAACGTCCAGGCGCCAGACCTTGACCTGGCCGTCGCTGCCCGAGGACCACACGCGGTCGCCGGGCTCTTCCTCCCCCGGCTTGGCGGTGGCCGTGGGCGGGAAGAGCAGGGCGAGCACCGGGCCGGCATGGCCGGTGTCCTTCTCGCCGCGGACCTCTAACTCCACCGCGCCTACGAGGTACCAGATGCGCAGCTTGCCGTCGTCACCGGCGGACACCAGCCGGCCGTCGCGTGGCGTGAAGGCGAGCGCGCGCACGGCGCCTTCGTGGCCGGCCATGTCGCGCTGCGCGCCGGTGGCCACGGTGAAGACGCGCACCACGCCGTCGTCACCCGCGCCCGCCGCGTAGGTGCCGGAGGGGTCCACGGCCACCGCGCGCAGGGGTTGGGTGGACGCCTTCCACTCGTGCATCTTGCGCGTGGACTCCCAGTCCCAGGCGCGCACGACGCCGTCCGCGCCCGCGCTGAAGAGGAGCGTGCCATCCGCGCTGGAGGCCAGCGCCGTGACGCCGCCGGGGTGCACGTCATTGAGCTGGAACTGCACCTGCCCCTCGGACAGCGTGCCGATGCGCACCGTGCCATCCGCGCCGGCCGCGGCCCACTGTCCACCGGACAGGGCGAGCGCGTTCACCGCGGAGGGCAGCTCCGTGCTCCACAGCACCTTGTTGGTGCCCGGCTCGAACGCGGTGAGGCGGCTGGCGGTGGATGCGCGAGCGCCGCCCACCAGCAGCAGGCGCGCATTGGCCGCGAGTGCGCGGACCTTCTCGATGTTGCCGATGGCGAGTACGGGCATCACGCTCCTCAGTGGCTGCTCTTCTTAGCACCAGCGCCCTCAATAGAAGAGCGCGCAGTGAAGGGGTTCACGGTGCCGCGCGCCGTCAGCGCCCGTTGCCCCGGATTCCCGTGGAGCGCAGATAGAACCGGGCCGTCTGCGCGAGGAAGCGCAGGGGGTAGCCGGGGTCGGCGAGCTGGCGCTGGAGTTCACCGCCCAGCTCCGACAGCAACGTCCGCAGCAGCGCCAGTTTGCTCGGGTCGTCCAGCGTGGAGGCACGCCCCAGCGAGGGCATCCGCCGCCGCCACACAGGGCTGCTGGCCAGCGCGGCCCTCACCCCGTCGAGGAGGTCCAGGAGCGTGGGCGGCATCAGGCCGATGGAGATGGACAGCGCCTCCTCGGTTGCCTGCGCCATGTGCCAGTACCCGCCCGGGATGTAGATGAAGTCCCCGGCGCCCAGCGAGTGCGTCTCCACGGGTGTCTTCTCCTGCGCCGCCAGGGAGCCGCTGGGCACGGACTCCGGCAGGGGCACGGGGTGGAGCGTGTTCTCCCTCAGCAGGTAGTCCTTGCGGCCCGCCGTCTGGAGGATGAACACCTCCTCCGGGTCGCAGTGCCAGCCGAAGCCGTGGTGCCCCGCGGGTGTGCAGTAGATGTGCAGGTTGATGCGGCCGTGCAGCTCCGCGCTGAAGGCGCGCGCCAGCTGGGCCAGGTCTGGGTGGTGCAGGTCCGGCTGCCGCAGCGCGAGCGTGTAGCCCTGCGCGAACAGCTCCCGCGCCGCCTTCGCCGTCGTGGGCCTGCCTCCCGGGTAGGGCACACCCTGGCGCGCGAGCAGCACGTCGCAGGCCGTCTCCTCGACGAGGAAGTCGATGGTCTCCCACGTCCCCAGGCGCTGGAGGCGCTCCGCGGCGGAAGCGCCGGTGAAGGGACGCCGCTGGTAGTGCTCCTGGAGGAAGCGCTCCCGCGGAAAGCCATTCAGCAGTTCATCGAGCAGCATGGGCGTTCAATCTGCTCAGGCGCTGCCGAGTTGCGCATCCGGGTGCGCGGCCCGCAGCTGCACCAGCGAGGCGAGGCAGCTCTGCCATTCCCCCTTGGCCAGCGAGCCAGTGAACTCCTCCAGCACCGGTGCCACCACGCGGGCGAAGGCCGCGTCGTCCAGGCCCAGGTCGCGCACCAGCTCGATGACGCGGCGCTTGGCCACGCTGGCGGACAGGCGCTTCTGCACCTCGCCCTCGCGGGCCTCCTTGGCGCGGCCCGGCGGCAGGCCGAAGAGCATCTTCCGCAGGAAGGTGCGCAGCGCGTCCACGTTGGCGAAGCGCTCCGTGCCACTGGCGGCCGGGGCCTCCTTGGCGCCCGCGGGCTTCCACCCCTCCGGCAGGTGCGTGGGCCGGTGCTTCTCCCAGAGGAGGCGCACCGCGAACAGGCCCACCTCGCGGTCCGCGCTCTGCATCAGCCACGCGAGCCGCTCGGCGCCGCCCAGCCGCGTGTAGTGCCGGCGGATGAGCTCCACCGCGACCTCGCGCGTGCTGCGCTTGGTGCTCTCCGTGAGGGAGAACACCTTCACCGGGTCCAACTCCTCCGGCTGGAGCGTGTGCCGGGCGTCCGCGCCTTCCTCGCCCGCGCGCAGCAGGGCGTCATAGGCCAGGTTGCGGACCTCCTTCGCCTCGGCGTCGGCCAGCTCGTACACGCGCGTGTGCCAACCCCAGGCGCGCAGCTCCGCGCGGGCAATGGCCAGGGCGAAGCGGCGCACGTCGTCCCGCGAATCGGTGAGCGCGGGCCACAGCAGCTCCGGCGTGTACGCCTTGCGCGGCGCGCGGGGCTTGAGGTTGTAGGACTTCGACTCCGGCTGCTCCGGCCCGATGACGGGGTGGTGGCAGCGCAGGTACGTCTGCGCGAAGGCGCGCACGGGCACCGGCTGCTTCGCGCCCAGGGCCAGCTCGAAGAGGCGCTCCAGGCCGGCGGCCGCGTCACCCGAGTCGCTGAAGTCCGCGGGGGCCACGTTCTCCAGCAGGTAGCGGTGCGCGAAGCCGTGCAGCTCCGGGTCGGCGCGGCGGGCCAGCGCCAGCAGCCAGGGCACGGTGAGCTGGCGCGCGGTGAACAGCTTGCGGTTGCCCAGCAGCCCCAGCGCCACGCCCCGGTACTTCGCGCTGAAGACGCGCGCCTTCACCTGCTCCACGTCCAGCCCGGGCAGGCTGTCCGCGCGCATGAGCGCCTGGGTCGCCATGTTGCCGATGCGAGGATGGGCGGCCTTCTCCAGCAGCCACTCCGGGCCAATGGCCGCGGCCGGGTAGGCCGACAGCGCCCGCATCGCCAGGCCTTCCACGGGGTGGGGCTTCTTCTGCAGCCGCGGGTCGTCCAGCAGCGCCTTCCAGAAGTCCGTGGGCAGCTCGGTGGCGCCGTACTTGGAGCTGATGAAGCCCTTCACCCAGTTGAGCTGCTCACCAGTGCCCAGGTACATGTCGCGCAGGAAGTCCGCGGGCAGCTCCGCCCGGTCGAACGACTGCGCCAGCGCGCCCGCCGCGAAGCTCGACGTGGCCTTGTGCTGCAGGAGCCGCCCCAGCAGCGCCACGCCCAGCTCGCGCGGGTTGCGCTTCTCCAACGTGGCCGCGGCGTAGGACTTCACGTCCGGGGCGCCCTGGGCCACCAGCTCCTCCAGGCGCTCCGCCGGCAGGTCCTGCGCGTGGGCGCGGGCGTACTCGATGGCGTAGGCGCGGGCCTTGGTGCTGGGGGACAGGAGCAGCGCCAGCACCGCCTCGTGCAGGCCGAGCTCGCGCAGCCGTCCCTGGTGGAACTCGGGCGAGCCTTGCAGCGTCTCCACCAGGAAGTCGTGCGCGCTGCCCAGCGGCCGGCGGGCGAGCCGGTCCAACCACGCGGGCGTCACCTTGCGCAGCGCCTCCGGGAAGTCCTTGCGCAGTCCCTGGATGGCGAAGCTGGCGGCGGGGTCCGACTCACACACGTCCAGCAGGCGCATCAGCGCGTCCGGCGAGCGCTTCCACGCGTCCGGGAAGGCGCGGTGCTTCACCATGTCGCCCGGCGGTGGCATGGCGAAGGAGTCCTGCGAGTACTTGCCGCTGCCGTGCGCCCAGATGTGGTGGGCCACCCAGACGCCGTACCAGGAGGTGTCCGGCGCGTAGTGACGCAGCACCTCCACCGCGAACTGCGGGTAGAGCTCCGGAACGGCGGCGCCCAGGTGGCGCAGGTAGCGCCACGCGCGGCGGCGCAGGTAGGTGAGGGTGCCGCCGGAGACTTCACGGCTGGCGCTGGGGCGGTGGCGCTCCACGTCGAAGCGCCAGGCGAGCACGCCGAACAGCTCCGCGTCGTGGTTGGCCTCCGCCAGCTTGTAGATGCGCTTGAGTCCGCCCCACAGGCCGAAGCGCAGGTCCGCGCGGCGGGCGATGTCCATCAGCGCCGCCCGCGAGGCCTGGGTGCCGCGCTGGTAGAGCGCCACCAGCAGGTCGGCCAGGGCCAAGCGGGGAGGGCGGGGCACGTCCTGCTGCGCCAGGTAGCGCTGCCACGCCTCGGAGGAGGCCTGACGCCGCCCGTCCGACTCGTAGTGCGCCCGGGCCTGGGTGAGCGTCCGGAGGAGCGCGTCGAAGGTGAAGGCATCCTTCGGCAGCGGCTTCTCCGGCGTCTGCTCCGGCTGCTCGAGCAGGGCGAGGACGGCATCGGCCAGGTCAGGGGACTCGGCGCGGACCAGCCGCTCCAGGTCTGCCGCGCTCAGCGCATCGCTCGTGGACGTGGACATGGAGGGGGATTTACCACGCTACTTCTTCCAGAACATCAACGCGTCGAACAGGTCCAGCCCCGGGCCCAGGGCGCCGCGGGGGCTGTTGTTCTCGAAGTACGTCAGGTCGACGAGCAGGGCGACGGCCAGCACCAGCTGCCGCAGCCGGAAGTCGGTGCACTGGGGCTGGAAGTCGAGGGTGAAGGTGTCCGCGGCGGAGAAGCTCTCCTGGAGGAAGCCACTCCAGCGTTTGCGGACCACGGCCACTTCCACGTCATTCTGGAAGATGCGGAAGGTCCAGGGTCTGAAGAGCGGGCCCTTCACGGTGGCGATGACGGCGCCGCCGGGCGTGACGATGTCCAGCCGGCGTCCCAGCAGGGTGAAGCGCTGCTGGATGCGCGCCATCAGCCGGCCGTCCCAGGCCAGGATGTCCGCCTTCGTGAGGAGGATGCTCCAGGGGCGCTCCACCACGAGCGCCACGATGCCGCCCAGCGTCATGCACTCCATCCGGGCCTTGTAGAAGGGCGAGAAGGTCCGCCGGAGCATGGCGCCGAAGCCACGGGCCTCCTCCTCCACGTACAGCGCGACGCGCCCCGTGTCGTCGCACACCTCGTAGCGGTTGCGCGTCTGGGCGCCGAAGATGATCTCCAGGCCCTCGCGCATCTGCCTCATGCGCAGCGCGGGCGTCTCCATCATCCCCTGAAGCGACAGGCGCAGCTCGGTGCTCATGTGGCGCGGGTCACCCGGGAGCCCCTTTCCCGCGCCGGACGGCACCTCGACCTCGGAGAGCGGTTCCAAGGCCGCGCTGGAGGGCGCCTCCGGCTGACGGGGGGCGCGGCCACGCCAGTCCAGCTCCAGCTCGGTCGTGTCCGTCAGGGGGCGCTTGTCGCTCATCCGCTTCACTCTAGGCGTGGGCCGGGCTTCCCGATAATCCCACTCCCGCTCAGGGCAGGGGCCGTGGCGTCACCTGGATGTCCCGCTCCAGCGTCTCCCCCTCCGCGAGGAAGAGCTCCTCCCGGTGGACGGTGAAGCGGGCGGGTTTCCCCTCTTCCAGCAGGACGATGAACGTGTACGCCCCAGCCGGGAGCTGCTCGTACACCAACACGCCATCCTGGCTCTTCGTGGACGCTCGGATGTCTCCGAAGCGGGCCCTCGTGCGCAGCTCCCGCGCGGACACGGTCGGTGACACCGTGCCCGACAGCAACGCCTGGTAGAGCCCTTCGCCCGGCCTGGCCGGAGGCATCCGGATGCCGAGCCGCATCGTGCCGCCGCCGGTGGCTTCCGTGAAGGAGAACGTCACCTTCCCCATGGGGGGAACCTTCACGCGCTGCGGAAGGAAGGCCACGCTGCGGCCTTCCGCGTTCTGTCCCATGGAAGCCGACAGCGTGTAGGTGCCCGCCGGGACGTTCCGGGCCTGGAACGTCCCCAACGCTTCGTCCACCGCGGCGGAGTAGTCCCCGTCGTTGGCCACGAGCTGCACAATGGCTTCCGCGGGCTTTCCGTCGCGGTCCTTCAAGGTGCCGTCCACCTGGGCGCCCGGGTAGATTCGCAGCTCCAGTGTTTCGTCACCGGTGCCAATACGCTGGCGCATCTCGGGGTGGCCCCGGTTCGTCTGGACCAGCAGGTCCAGCGGGCGTGCTTCCAGCGGGGTGAAGGCAAAGGTTCCGTCCGTGTCAGAGGCCTCCGCGGCGATGGGCGCGACCTCCTCCAGCGCGCCACCTTCACCGGGCAGGTGGACCGCAACGACGGCGTCCTCGATGGGGCGCGACGTCTCCGCGTCCACCACCCGGCCGCGCACGTGGCGTCCGGCCTCCAGCCGCACCGCGCCCAGGTCCACGTCCTCGCCCGCGGAGACCTGCACCTCGCGCATCGCGCGTGTCAGTCCGGGGGCCTCGAAGGTCAGCCGCTGCGCGCCCGCGCGCTCGGCGGTGAGCCTGAAGGTGCCCTGGGGGTCCCGGAAGGACTGCTGGTCAATGGTGAAGCGGGTGATGGGCGAGCCATCCCCGCGCACCACGCGGCCGCGGATGTGGCCCTGGCTCCGCAGTATCAGCCGCACGTCGTCCGCCCCGGACCTCGCGAGGACCGCGGGCGGTGAGAGGCCGTCCGCCGTGGGGCTCCGGGCTTCGAAGACATATCTGTCCTTCGACGCGCGCAGCGCGCACGCGCCCTCCGCCAGGTGGTGCAGGACGAAGCGGCCTTCCGCGTCGCTGGAGGTGCTCTCGAAGACGCCGTCACGGGGGCTGGGGACGTTGTTCCCGTCCACCAGCGCGTTCGCGACCGGGCGTCCGTGCTCGTCCACGACGATGCCGGACACCGGGGCTCCCGTCTCCAGCCGCAGCGAGACCTCCACGGTTTCGGTCCCCTGCACGGTGACGGTGCGCATCACCTGGTGGTCGGTGTCGCCGAGGTCCGAACCGGGGATCAGGGTGTACGTGCCCGGGCCCACCTCGGTGAGGGAGAAGCGTCCCTCCGCGTCCGTTTCGGTCTCCTGGGAAGCAACCGTCTCACGGGTGTCCACGAGGCTGAGCGTCATGCCGTGGATGGGCACGCCCTGGGTGTTCGTGACGACTCCCTCCACCCGGCCCGCCGCGCGCAGCACCACGCTGAGCGTGGGTCCAGGCACGTTCACCTCCACCCGCTCTTCCATGTGTCCATGGTGGGTGAGGACGAGCGTGTAGTTCCCAGGGGTGGGGAACGTGAGCTCGAAGCGGCCGTGTTCGTCCGAGGTGGTGGGGTCGACTTCTTCGCGGAAGGTCTCGGTCTCGGTCTCGGTCTCGGTCTCGGTCTCGGTCTGAATCTCGTCGTCCACGTCGATGTCCACGCCGGACAGGGGGTTGCCCTGGGTGTCGGTGACGGTGCCTTGGAGGAGATGGGCGCGGCGGAGGGTGAAGTCCACGCGCTCGCCGGAGCTGGCGACCGCGTCACGGAGCTGGCCCTGGTAGCCGGGGGCCATGACGTTGAAGATGTAGGGCTCCAGTCGCAGGGGGCCAATCCGGAACCGGCCATCCTCCGCCGTGGTGACGTAGTCCGCGGGAGGTGCCCGTCCCCTGGCCGCGCCGGCGCCTACCCTGGCGCGAGCAACGGGGCGTCCGGACTCGTCACGCACGGAGCCTTCCACGTAGACGAGCGTGCCCAGCCGCACGGTGGCCTCCGCGTCCCCGCCTTCCTCGGTCAGCGCCACCGTGGCGAAGCCGTACTCGCCTTGATGCTCCGCGCGCACCTCGTAGTCGCCCGGAGCGAGTGGCTCGAAGGAGAAGCGGCCCTCGTCGTCCGTCACGGTGACATGCGGCGTGTACTCCACGTGGACTTCCGCTCCGGACACCGGCTTGTCCTGGGCGAGCACGCGGCCGGACAGTCGTCGCGGTGGATGAAGGACGACAGGGTTGAGCTTCTCCTCGTCCACCTGTTGGAGCGAATCCGTCAGCAGGCCTTCGCTGGTGGCGACGACGGTGTATTCGCCCGGTGGGAGGGGACCGAAGGCGAAGCGGCCGTCCGCGCCGGCCTGGGCATCGAAGAAGCGGGTGTGGTCCTGGTGGAAGAGCGTCAGGCGCGCACCGGGCAGTGGTGTGCCGGACTCGGCGACGACGCGGCCAGGCAGGAAGCGGCCTGATTCGAGCACGAGCTGCACGTCCTGGGCGTCGGTGCGGACATCCAGCGCCAGCGTGGCGTGGCGCTCGCCGATGGCCCAGAGCGCCACCATGCCCTCGGGGAGGTTTTCGAGAAGGAACGTTCCGTCCGCCGAGGTGTGGGCTTGGGCCACCACGGGCGCGGCGCCGTGACCGGCTTCGACGAGCGCGCGCACCAGTTCCTCGGGCTCGCCGATGCAGCCTCCGGAGGACAAGGGCAGCTCCGGTGAGCGCGTGTCGCAGGAGCGGGCGGACAGGGACTCGCCGGGCATGTCGCGCGTGGCGGTGACCTGGATGCCGGCGGCGGGGCGGCGCCGCGGGTCGAGCACGCGTCCGCGAAGCGAGTGGTTGCCACGCGGTGGGGGCGTCGGGACGCCGAGGTCGCGTCGTGACGGGATGCGCTGCGCGGTGGAGGTCGCTGGCCGCTCGCCGGTGTCCTCCCACCGGTGGACGAGCGCCACGGCCAGGAGCAGCGCGAGCCCTCCGAGTGCGACCATCACCAGCGGCTGTTTGCGCATTGCGTCCCCCGGAGCGCGAGCCCCGCCTCGAACCCGGAGCGTATCTTCGCCTGGGGGCTCGGGCTGGCGCTACGGGGTGGCGGCGCCGGGCGTCAGGGCCTCGATGCGCGCCTTTTCCGAGACGATGAGATTCCGGACGTGCTCACGCAGGGACGCCACGTCGGTGAAGGCGCTGGGGTCGACGGGGGGCATGACCTGGACGTGGCAGCGGGCAGTGGTCTCCAGCACCAGGCCATGCTTGGGCAGGGTGCGCGCGGTGCCGGTGAGGACCACGGGGATGACGGGGCAGCGCTGCTGCAAGGCCAGTGCGAAGGCGCCGTCCTTGAAGGGCTTCACGACGCCGTCCGAGGAGCGCGTGCCTTCGGGGAACATGAGGATGGGCACGCCGCGAGACAGCCAGTATTCGCAGGCGGTCATCATCTTCATGATGCTCGCCTTGTCACCGCGCACCAGGGGGACATAGCGGTTGAGCCGCATGTTCCAGCCGATGAGCGGCAGCTTGAAGTTCGACGCCTTGGAGACCCACTTGAAGGGGCGGTAGAGGCCGAAGAGGACCAGGATGTCGCCGAGCGACTCGTGGTTGGACACGAGCACGGCCGGGCCCCGCCAGGGCAGGTGTTCGCGGCCGTCGACCTCCAGGTGCCAGAACGGGTTGACGTAGAAGTAGAGCTGCGCCCAGAAGCACGAATACAGGTGCAGGACGCGTCCGTTGCGGTCGAACGGCAACGTGACGAGCCAGACCAGCACGGCGCCCACGAAGAGCACGGCGCTGGAGAGCATCAGGAACGCCCAGAAGACGATGGAGAAGAGGAGTCGAATGGCGCGCAGTGTGCCACAGGCTCGCGACAGGTGGGCTTGTACTTGGATGTGTCGCGCGGGACCTACCGGGCGAGCAACGACGTGAGGATGTGCTCGGCATGCGTCCACAGCAGTGCGCCCCCGGCGCTTGGCTCCACGCGGCGCTGGGCCGTGGGAATCCTCGTCGCGAGCGTCTGTCCGTGGTCGGGTGAGTGAACAGTGCTGGTATCAAGTGCGCCGTACCAGAGGTCCACGGGCACGGTGAGTGTCTCCAGTTCAAAGGGCCATCGGGACATGGCCAGCACGGTGTCCCGTGCGTAGCCCGCAGTGCCTTGTGAGAAGGCTTCGTCCAGCGCGCGCCGGTACGCTTCGGCGAAACGTGGCTCGGTGTACACAGCGCGGTCCGCTTCGTGGCTCATGCCGATGACCATGTTCCACATCATCTGAGCGCTCATCCCCGCGAAGAATGCCTCGGCTTGGGCGGGATCCATGGCGGTGAGGTCGACCAGCTTCGCGACGTCCGGATGGAGAAGTGCACGCACGGCCGGGTGTGCCAGTTCGTCCCCACCTGAAACGAGCGCAACCGCTTCCACCTCCTGCGTGGCCGCGCAAGCCAGCGCGAAAGGCGCGCCCTGTGAGAAACCCACCGCGCGAAGTCCGTTCAGCGCCCGAGCAACACGGAAGTTCCGGATGTCACTGGCCCAGTCCAGGAGACTCCGCTGTGGCATGGGCGTGGACGCCCCCAAGCCTGGTCTATCGACGGAGATGAGCCGGACGCCCGTTTTCTCCAACACCGCCGAGCCAAAGCCCAGCCACCGGCTGGTCGCCGCTCCCGGACAGAGCAACACGGGCCTGCCTGTGAGCGGACCCCACTCACTCCAGCCCAACACGCGCCCGTCGGGCAGTCCTGTCGTCCCCTGTCGTTCGGGGTTCCGCATATCGGTGGTCATCATGGCTCGGAGGGTCGCTGCCAGGGACGGAACCTGACGTATCTCCGATACGTTTCGGGCACGTCATCCTGGCGCTTCGCTGGGCTAGCCCGTCTTCAGCACGGACACCGGCGCGGGCGGTTCACTCGTGGATGCGTCCAGCGCCTGCACCCGCGCGCCCTCGGCGGCGAAGGCGTCTCGCAGCCAGGGATGGCAGGTGAAGGCGATGACCTGCTGGTGCTCGGAGAGCTTCGCTAGCAGGTGGATGGCTCCTCGCGCCCGCTCCGGGTCGAAGTTCACCAGCACGTCGTCGACGATGAGCGGCAGCGCCCCGCGCGTCTCGCCGAAGTCGCGCACCACCGCCAGCCGGAACGCGAGGTAGAGCTGCTCACGCGTCCCTCGGGAGAGCTGCGCCGCGCTCCAGTCTCGCTGGCCATCACCCACGCGCAGCTCGCGCTCCTCTCCCGTGGGGATGAAGACGCGCTGGTAGCGGCCCTGGGTGAGCGCGGCGAAGTGCTCCGAGGCGAGCTGCACCACCCGCGGCTGCTGCTCCTCCTCGAAGCGGCGCCGGGCCCGGGCCAGCAGTGCCAGGGTCAGCCGGTCCGCCGCGTACTGCTTCGCCAGCTCGGCGGCCCGCGCGCGCAGGGACTCCTCGACGATGCGGAGCTTCGCCAGCGCGTCGTCGTTCTCCCACTGCTCCAACTGGTGGCTGAGCGCGCCGCGCTCCGTGAGCACCGCCTTCAGCCGGTCCTGGGCCTCCGCCTGTCTGTCGCGCAGGGACTCCAGTTCCACGCGCAGGCCCTGCTCGCCGCCCACGTCGATGAGCGCTTGCCGCGCGGGTGTCTCCGACAGGCCCGTGCGCGCCTCGATGCGGTGCGACAGTTCCCGCGTCCGGCCCGTCAGCTCCACGTAGCGGCGCGCCTGCGCGGCGCGGCGGCGGAAGGTCTCCTCGTCGGCGCTGCCACCTTCGGCCAGCAGCGTCGCCAACGCCGCTTCTTCGTCGTGGCACAGCCCGTCCAGTCGCGCCTTCTCCGCGCGCAGTTCGTGCCGCCGCTCTTCCAGCGTCCTGCGCTCCAGGCTCTGCGCGCGCTCCGCTTCCAGCGCCGCCGCCACCCGCGACGCCAGGGGTTCCATGACACCGGCGTCCAACTCGCGGGCCTCCGTCGCGCCTGGGATGAGCTCCGCCACCACGGCCTCCGCCCACAGCCGTGACGTCACCAGGGCGCAGACCTGCGCGTCCACAGTGAGCGCGGCTTCCTCCGCGCCCACGTCCAGGAGCCGCTGGCGGAGCGCCGCCGCGTCCCGCCACAGCGTCAGCGCCGCGGACGCGGCCAGGGTGGGGGGGAAGCACCGCTCGGACAGCAGGGCCGTCAGCTCCGCGCCCAACTGTTCCTGTCGCGACTCCGCCTCTCCCACCGCATCGCTCGCGCGGTGCTCCTCGCGTCGCGCGGCGGTGTGCTCTGCGTGCAGTGTCTCCCGCTCCCGCTGGAGTTGCTCGAGCCGTCCCGCTCGCTCCAGCGCATCCGCCAGCACGGCTTCCCGCGCCGCCATGTCCGCCGCCGTCGCCACCAGGTTGAGTCCGGCCTCGGCCGCAGCGGCCAGCAACTCGCGGTGCAGCAGTTCCTCCCGCGCGGACAGGCTCATCAAGGCCGCTCGCAGCCGCTCCTCTTCCTGTTGCCGCCAGCGCTGGCGCGCGCGTTGAGCCTCCACGTCCGCGTCGCGCGCCGTCTCCACGCGGCGCCGGGCCAGCTCCAGCACGCCCGTCAGAAGCAGTCCGCCCACGAGGCACAGCGCGCCCACCACGTTGCCCGCCAGCAGCCACGCCGTCACCGCGAGCGCCACCACCATCGCCGCGACCGCCGGCACCCACCACGTGGGCAGCACCGCCGCCGTCGCCTGCGGCTCGCCCTGGGTGCGGACGCTCTCGAATTGCCGGTGCATTTCGGCCCGCTGCTCCGACAGGCGCTCCATCTCCGCGCGTACGGTGCGCAGCCGTCCCAGCCCCGCCTGTTGCTGGCGAACTCGCGATGCCCGCTCCTCCGGCAGCGTCGACAGCTCCGCGTCCACCCGCGCCAGCGCGCCATCCAGCCGCTCACGCTCCGAGACGGCGCGGGCCCATGCGCCCTCCGCCTCGCGATGCGCGACCTCGGCCGCTCCTAGCCGGAGCGCCAACTCCTCCAGCGTCACGCGGACGCTCACGCTCAAGTCCAGCGCCAGCAGGCCGGGGCCATCCACGGGCAGGCCCAGCTCGCGCAAGGCCAGCTCCACCTGCCGCTGCTTCTCCGCCAGGGCGGCCCGGCGGGAGGGCAGGGCGCGCAGCAGCGCGGCGCCCTCGGTGTACGCCGCCAGGGCCTGGCTCAGCGCCTCCTCGCGACCCCGGACCCCGGACGGCGCGGACAGCCGCTCCAGTCCGGCTTCCACCGTGGCCAGTCGCTCCGCCAGCCGGGCGCCTTCCGCGCGATAGCTCCTGCGCCGGTGCAGGCCGTCCTCGAGCCGCGACTCACCCGCCTCGGGGAAGGTCTCCAGCGCGGGCAGCGTCGCCAACTCGGCCCGGGCCTGCGCCAGCGCCGCCACGTCTCCGAGCGCCGCTTCCAGTCGCGTCAGCCGCTCCAGTCCAGTCCCCGTCTCCAGCAGCTCCGCTTCGAGCGTCCGTTGCTCCTCCACCAGCGCGCCCAGCCGCTCCTTCTCCGCGAAGTAGCGCGCGGGCCGGTCTCCCTCCTGTCGCAGCCGGACCTGGACGTCCTCCAGGGCCTTCAGCGTCTCGTTCAGCGAAGGCTTCACGCCGTTGGGCTTGTAGATGCCCTCGGTGCTCTTTCGGAGCTGGTCCATGACCTCCGGCAACCGGCGCGCACCGCGCATGCTGGCGGCCACCAGGGCCTCGGAGGCACCTCGCTGCTCGGTGAGCCGCTCGAAGCCGGCCAGCTCATCCAGGCGGAAGGCGAACACGTCGAAGAACAGCTCGCGAGACACGTGGGCCAGCGCGCTCTCCAGCGACTCCTTCGAGAGCTCCTTCCCCTCCGCGTCGCGCACCGACAGCTCGCCCTCCGACGAGCGCCGGCTCGCGATGCGCCGCACCAGCAGCGGTCCCGCGTGGGTGGTCAGCGTCAGCTCGCCGCCGAACGCGCCGCCGTGGGCCGGCTCGTAGCGCTCCGGCTGGCCGCGCTTCTCGAAGCCGAACAACATGCTGCGCAGGAAGGCCAGCAGCGTGCTCTTCCCCGCCTCGTTGGGTCCGTACATCAGGTGCAGTCCCGGCCCCAGGTCGTGCGCGAGGCCAGAGAAGCGGCCGAAGCCGAGCACGCGCAGCGCGTCGATGCGCAGCCCCGGCTTCATGACGTCTCCTCCTCGTGCAGCGACTCCACGCCGTGCAGCCCCGCTTGCACCACCCACTCCGCGCGGGGCGCGTCCAGCGCGTCCACGCCCAGTCGCTTCAGTCGCTGGCCCAGCGCGCCCAGGGTCTCCTCTTCCCACAACCGCGCCAATGCCTCCGGGTCCTCCGCGAGGAAGCCCACCTCATCCAGCAGCGTGCGCGCGAAGCCGCCCGCCGCGCACACCGCCTCCAGGTCCACCTCTGGCCGGCTGCTGTCCCGCAGCGACTCCAGCAGCACCGGTGGGTGGCTCCTCGCGAGCTGTTCGCGCAGGTCCACTTCCAGCTGTGCCAGCGCGCCAGGGCGGGCCAGCTCGCGGTGCAGCGGACCTCTTCCGGTGAGGGTGAGGCGCACCGCGTGGCCGTCCAACTCGGGCGCGCAGCGCGCCTCCACGCCTTCCATCGCCGTGGCCAGCAGTCCGTCCAGCGTGCTGACGCCGGTCAGCGGCACCTCCAGCTTGTGCCAGCGCACGCCGTCCACCGGGATGAAGCGCCGCCGCATGCCGCCGTCCTCCACCTCCACCAACATGCATCCGCGCGGGCCGGTTTCGTTCGCGTGCCGGCCCTGTGGGTTGCCGGGGTACACCGCCACGCCGCCGCCGGGGAGCATGTGCTCGGCGCGCGTGTGGACGTGGCCCAGCGCCCAGTAGTCCAGCCCGCGCGAGCCCAGCCCCGCGGTGGTGCAGGGCGCGTAGTTGGCGTGGCCCTCCGCGCCGCCCAGGTTGGCGTGCAACAGTCCCACGCTGAAGCCATCCCCGGTGCGGCGGAAGCGCGCGGAGAGGTCGTCGCGCACCTCCACGTCCGGATAGGAGATGCCCTGCACGCGGCACAGTCGCCGGCCCTCGCGCTTCACCTCCACTTCTTCCCAGTCCGGGCCGAACACCTTCACTGACGGCGGCAGCCCCAGCGCGCCGGTGTCTCCGCTCAGCGGGTCATGGTTGCCGTGGACGATGAAGGTAGAGATGCCGGCCGCGTCCAGCCGGCCCAGTTCGCGTCGCAGCGCCAGCCGCGCGCGCACCGAGCGGTCCTTCACGTCGAAGAGGTCTCCGGCGAGGAGCAGGAAGGCCACCCGTTCTCGCAGGCAGACCTCCGTGATGCGCGCGAGCGCTCGGAACGTCGAATCCTGGAAGCGTCCCAGGAGCGGCCCCTGGGTCGCGACGCCTCGGAAAGGCGTGTCCAGGTGCAGGTCGGCGGCATGAACGAACTTGAAGGGCATGGCGCGCCGCACAACGTACCCGATGCGGGCGGGTGACCCGACATTCCGGCCCGGACGCTCGGTCGCTGGCCGACAGCGACCCCGCCCTTTGTGCCTGGGTGGCGTCGACTCGCCGCCAGAACGGGTGTGACGGGTAGGACAGAGCCGAGCCAGGGCCCAGAAGCGGAGCGGGGCCCGGGAGCATCCCGGACCCCGTGGGTTGCTTGCTCGCGGCGGGTCGCGAGCAGGCGGGCTACTGCTGACCTTCGGGGCTGTGCGTCCCGGTGTCCTGGGTGTTGTGGTCGTTCATCATCCCGGAGCCACCGGTGCCGGCGTCCTCGTTCATCATCCCAGAGCCGCCCGTGCCGGCGTCGTAGCCCTGCATCTCCTGGCCGGAGCCGCCGGTGCCGCCGGTGCCGTCGCTGGGGCGCGGCTGCTTGCCCTGGCCGCTACCGCCGGTGCCCTCCATGCCCGGAGTGGTCGTCGTCCCTTTATGGTCACGGTTCTGTTCCCTGCATCCCGTAACCGACATCGCCACCGCCACCGTACCGAGCACCATCCACCGATTGAAAGCCTGCATCGCATTTCCTCCCTGAGTAGCGACTGGCCCAAGGCTGGAGGCGACCCTCGCGTGTTGCACCCCGCCCCCTCGACCGTTGCGCACGCACGCCTGGGCTGCAGCCAGGCGGCCAGGGGCTGGCTTTCGTCAGAGGTGTCGCGGCCTCAGTCCACCCGCCGGAGCACGAGCAGCCCGTACTCCAGACCGCCATCCATCAACGCCTGCTGCAAGCGCAGGTGCTCGCGGCTGGACTCGCCGCGGCCGGCCTGAGCGAGCGCACGCAGGGGATGCTGGGAGGGGTGTGCCGAAGCGCGCTCATGCACCATCAATTCCAGCGTCAGCGACCAGAATCCCACCACGCGTGAGGACACGTCGTCGCGCACCTCCAGCTCCAACCCCGCGGCGTGCGCGGCGGACAGGTACTCATCGAGCGAGCCGATGCGCGTGCGCCAATACCGGTCAAAGCCGGGGGCCAGCTCTGGACGGCAGAGGAAGCAGTCGGCGATGGCCAGCACGCCGCCTGGCTTCAGCAGCGTCCGCGTGCGGCGGAACCACTCGGAGCGCGGCAGGTAGCAGGCGCTCTCCACCGCCACCACGGCGTCGAAGGCCGCGCGGCCCGGCACGGAGAGGGCGTCACAGAGGATGGGGCGCACGTGCGCGCTCACGCCCGCGGCCTCCGCGAAGCCGCGCACCAGCGCGACATGTGAGGGGACGTTCGTCACCGCCGTCACCTGCGCCTGGTGCTCGGTGGCCCAGTACAGCGCGCCGCCGCCCAGGCCACAGCCGATGTCCAGCACCTCTCCGCCATCCGGGAAGCGGCCCACGGCGCGCGCCAGCTCCACCAGCAGCGCTTCCTGCGCGAAATGGACAGTGTCGCGCAGCACCTCCGAGGGCGCGCCGGGCGGCGGCACCACGTCCACCAGCCCGGAGTGATAGTGCACGCGCGGGCCGGGCCCGTAGCGTTGGAGCAGCCGCTCCGTCTTCGCCTCGTAGTACGCGCTCACCTCGTCGCGTCTCCACTCGGGTTGCACGGCTTCGGCTCTCATGACTCCCCCTCTGGCAGCATCGGTTCGATGCGGCGGAGCGCCGCGTCCAGGCAGCGCAGGTCCTGGCGGCGCAGCGCCCGCGCGGCGGCGCGCGCCCAATCCACCACCGCGTGACGGTCCGCCTCGGGCATGCTGGTGAAGCGCACGTCCCGCGTGCGGATGTCCTCCGCCACGTGCGCGGCCACGCCCAACACCCGGCCCGCCGCCGCCGCGCGCGGCTCCAGCACCGTGCCCGCCCACAACACGCGCAGGTACGCGGCCCACTGCTGGCCGGCGATGCCCTCCGCCACCTGGCGGAACAACGGCGCCGTCCATTCACTGGCGCGCACCTCCAGCGCCTGCGGGCCGGCGGCCACCGCCAGCGTGCGGACCGCCTCTTCCAACACCGGGCCCGGCAACTGCGCCTGCGCGCCGCACAGCGTGGCGAAGGCCAGGTTCTGGAGGATGAACTGCACGCACGGCCCCACGCGGATGGGTGGGTCGTGGTACGTGCACTCGCCGTCGATGAGGTCGTCGGCGAGGTTGCCCGCGCTGAAGCTGAGGAAGAGCCCGGCGCCGCGCGCCAGCAGGGCCTCACGAGGCAGGCCGGCCTCCGCGCCCGCCTCGTAGAAGAGGGACAGGGGACCCGGCTGCGCCGCCTCCAATGCCGCGAGCACGTCTCGCTCCGACACCTCCGGCAAGCCCAGCCGGCGAAGCGCGCGCAGCGACTCCTGGTACAGGGCTCCGCCGCTCATCGGTACTCCCTGGGAAGGACCATGCGGAGCACGGCGCCGCCCCCGGCCGCGTTCTGCCGGTGCAGCATGCCGCCGCTGGCGCGCAGCAGGCACTCGCTGGTGTAGAGGCCCAGGCCCGTCGCGTGGGGCTTGCTGGTGTACAGCGCCTCGGCGGGGCGGCCGAGCTGGCCGGGCGGGAAGCCGGGGCCGTCATCCGAGATGGTGACCTCCAGGCGCCCGCTGAGTGGCTCCACGCGCGCGTGGATGTGGACCCGCGCCGCGCCTTCCTCGCCGTTGCCCTCGCAGGCGTTGAGCACCAGGTTCTCCACCACGCGGCGCAGCGTGGGCGCGCCGCCGCGCATCAGGGCGAGCAGGGGCGGAGAGGGCGGCTCCACCTCCACCTGGATGTCCACGTCCGGGAAGCGCAGGCCCACGCTGGCCTGCACCGAGTCCAGCACCGGCGCCAGCTCCACGGGCTCCGGTTCCATACCGGCATGGCGACGCCCCTTGTTGCGGGCGTCCATCATCATGTCCCGTATCTGCGTCAGGTTGTCGTTGAGCTGCCGGAGCAGGTCGTCGAACTCGGTGCGGCCGGGGCCCGGGCGGTGCGCGCCCACCACGGCGAGCATGTCCGCCGCGCTGCCCGCCGCCATGAGCGCGTTGTCGATGTCGTGGTGATAGCCCAGGATTTCCGACAGCGCCTGCGACAGGCGGCCCACGTCGCGCTCCTGCTGCTCCAGCAGTTGCGCGTGCACGGCGGCGCGCAGGCGCTCCGCGTCCGCGCGGGCCCGGTCATGCTGCACGGCGAAGGTCCCCAGGTAGAGCTGGGCGGTGAGCGCCGCGGGGCCGATGACGCCGAAGAGGGCCAGGTGTTCGTCGCTTCCGCGCAGGGGCAAGGCCAGCGCCAGGGCCAGCGCGGTGCCCAAGGCGAGGAAGGGCTGGCGCGGCGTCACCCGGTGCAGGCGGCCATGAAAGGCGGTGGTGAAGAGGAACAGCGAGGCCAGGACGGCGGCCCCTGGCGGCGCCGACAGCGCCATCAGCGCGGCCACGAAGAAGTGCATCGCCGCCACGCTGAAGATGAGCCACACCCAGCCCCAGGGCTCGATGCGGCGCCGCCGCCGGTGGACGAGCGAGAACAGGACGCCGCTGGTCAACATGGGCGCGGCGCACAGCAGCGCAGTGCCGAAGTGGATGCCGAAGAAGCTCCGCGCGCCGGGGGCCCAGGCCGTCATGGCCAGCAGGCTCGGCACGAAGGCACAGAGCGCGAGCCACGCGCCCAGGCCCGAGGCGGCCAGCACCTCCGCGGCATCCTGGGCGCGCGTCCACCGCCGGAACGAGGACAGGAGGGCCTGTCGCCCGGCGGAGCGCGGACTCATACGGTGGCGGACAGGATGTCACCCGCCGTACCCAGGCTGGACGACTCCTCGGTGGCGCGTTCGGCCCGGAGGTTCAGTTCGTTGACGATGTCCGCGTTGCCGCGCTGGACCAGCTGCACCGACACCTCGCCGCCCGCGAGCACGTGGTGGAGGGCCTCCAGCACGGGCCGCAGTGCGGGGCTGAGCGTGCGCGCACCCAACGGACCCTCCATCGCGCCCAACTCATTGCAGCGCGCCAGGTAGGCCGTCAGCGCGCTGTCACGGGCGGTGTCGCCGCGCGAGCCGTCGTGCGCTGGCCTGGCCGCGCGGTTTCGAGGCCGCGGCGTCGCGGGCGCGCCCGTGCGGGCATCCCAGCGCGGTGGGCATTCTCGTCGCGTGCGAAGTGGATGGAACCGGATTTCTCGGACTCTTGGCGTCATGCTGGCTCCCCCCCGGGGCCTGGCACAGTCGTTTCACCCCCGAGCAAAGCGAAGGCCCCCCCGCGCCGTCAAACTCCCGGCCAGGCGAGTGTTGTCCAGCGTGTTCTCTTCACCCTTCAGGGCAGGCGGGTGATACGGGATGGACAGCGGGCGCGGTGGAAGAGGTGTGCGGAATGTCTCGAGTCTTGACGAAGCCGGGGCCAGTCACGGTGGCGGTCCTGATGTTGCTCGTCGCGATGGCCTCCATCCAGACGGGCGCTTCGCTGGCCAAGCAAGTCTTTCCCGTGCTGGGCGCGGCGGGGGCCACGGCGCTTCGCGTGTTCTTCGCGGCGCTCATCCTGGCGGCGGTGTTCCGGCCCTGGCGGCAGCGGCTCACCCGCAAGGACTTGCGGGCCGTGGCCATCTACGGCGCGGCGCTGGGCGGGATGAACCTGACCTTCTACCTGGCGCTGGAGCGCATCCCGCTGGGCATCGCCGTCGCCATCGAGTTCACCGGGCCGCTCGCCCTGGCCATCTTCTCCACGCGCCGGGCGCTCGACTTCGTGTGGGCGCTGCTGGCCGTGGCTGGCATCCTGCTGATTCTTCCGCTGTCGGAGACGTCGCGGGCGCTGGACTGGATGGGCGTCTTCTGGGCGCTGGTGGCCGCCACCTGCTGGGCGCTGTATATCCTCTTCGGTCAGCGGGCCGGAGGCGCCGTCCACGGCGGCACGGCGGCGTCGCTGGGCATGCTCACCGCGGCGCTGCTGGTCATGCCCTTCGGCGTGGCGCACGCGGGCATGAAGCTGCTGGACGTGTCGCTGCTGCCGCTCATCCTCTGCGTGGCCGTGCTGTCGAGCGCGCTGCCGTACTCGCTGGAGATGTATGCCCTCAAGGCGCTCCCCACGCGCACGTTCGGCATCCTGATGAGCCTGGAGCCGGCGCTGGCCGCCGTGTCCGGGCTGCTGCTGCTGAAGGAGCAGCTGTCGCTGGTGCAGTGGGCGGCCATCGGCTGCATCATCCTGGCGTCCGTGGGCAGCTCCGCGACATCGCGCAAGCCCGCTGAAGCCGCCGCCGCGAGCTGACCGGAAGGGTTCGTCGACACCGTTCTCCGGAGCTGTGCCTGTCTTCGGGCTCGCAATGGGGCCCGGCGCCGGGCTAGAGGACGGCCTCATGCGTGACCGAATCCAGGCCGTGCTCCGCCAGCTTGCCCAGACGCCCGACGTGGAGGCGCGCTGGCTCCACACCCTGTCCCTGATGGAGTTCATTGGCGCGCGGAAGATTTCGCGCACCGTGGCGGACCGGCACCCGACGCTGGAGGTGCTGGAGCACCTGGCCGACGAGACGCGCCACGCCTTCGCCTTCAAGCGCCTGTCCGCCGAGGTCGCCGGCGCGGAAATCACCACGTTCCTCTGCCCGGAGGCCGCGGGCCGCTACTTCCAGGCGCTGGACCACGAGCTGGCCACCTGGGCGACGTCCTTCACGGGCGCGCCGGATGTCTACCTGCACTACCTGCTCACGACGACGGCCATCGAGCGGCGCGCCATGGTGCTGTATCCGCTCTACAAGGCCGCGTCCCGCCAGCCGGCCGTGCGCGAGGAGCTGGGGCGCGTCGTGACCGAGGAGCAGAGCCACCGGCGCACCATCGAGGACGCGTGTGTCGCGCGCCTCACCGCCGTGGGCGCCACGCTGGACGCCGCGCTGGCGCTGGAAGAGCGGCTCTTCGCGGCCTTCATCGGTGAGCTGGAGACCGCCGTGGCGCGGGAGTCGGGCGCCCAGGACGCCTTGGTTCCGGCGCCGCCGCCGCGGATGTGACTACAGCGCGTCGTCTTCGCCGCCGGGCGCGCCCGTGCCATGGGCGCCCGAGAGGACAAGCGTGCCGTCCATCAGCTCCGCGCGCAGGTTGCGGGCCTTGCGCGCCCGCTTGCGGCTGAGCTCCACGCCCACCGCGCCCAGACCCAGCGCGTTGGCCACGGCCAGCACGGTGCCGTGGCCACAGAAGGGGTCCACCACCGTCCGCGTCCGCGTGTGCTCCAGGATGAAGCGGCACGCGATGAGGCACGCCTCCACGCCCATGCCGCGCGTCCACGTCACCTCGCCCGCTTCGGGCAGGACGTCGGGCGTGGACTTCGCCATGTCCACGCGGACGCCGCGCGAGAAGCACAGCATGTGGGAGTACGCGGGCCGGCCGAACGTCACCGTCCCGGGCGGCCGCCGGCACACCACCTTGTGCCAGAGCAGGTCGACGCCCACCTCCTCCGCGGCGCGAGCCACCAGGTAGCCCTTGTCCACCCAGGTGCCCTCTTCCTTCACGTCCGTCTGGTAGAAGATGGCCACGCCTTCGGGCGGCACGCGCGCGAGGATGAGCTCCGCGGCGCGGATGAACCAGGCCTTCCACTCCGCCAGCGACAGGGACGGGAACTCGGACCAGTCCGGCAGGGACGCGATGGCCGAGCTGCCCTCCAACACCGGCCGCGCCTCCAGCCACACGAGTGCGTCTTCGCAGTACACCGTGCGCTTCGCTGCGCCCGTGGCGCCTGCCTGTTCGTCCACCATGTGGTGCTGGAGTCTGCCAGAGCCGCGCGCACTCCGCGTCGGGCTGGTCAACACGCCCAAACCGTGGCTTGCTAGCGCTTCCGTAGATTTCTACAATCCTGTTTTATCTCGTTGCAACGGAGAGACGGAATGCCCACGACTTCAGCGAAAGACGGGACTTCGCTCCACTACCGTGTCGTGGGTGAGGGTCCGCGCACGGTCATCCTGGTCCACGGTTGGATGGTATCAGGCGCCGTCTGGGATGCGCTGGTGGAGCGCCTGGACCTGACGGGGCTGCGGCTGGTGATTCCGGACATGCGGGGTTCCGGTCAGTCGGGCCGCCCGGATGGAGGCTTCAGCCTGGAGTCGCTGGCGCACGACGTGCTGGCCGTGGCGGACGCCGTGGACGCGCCGCGCTTCACGCTGGTGGGGCACAGCATGGGCGGCCAGTTGGTGAAGTGGGTGGCCGCGGAAGTGCCGGCGCGCGTGGAGGGGCTGGTGCTCCTCAACACGGTGCCCGCCGCGGGGCTGCCGTTGCCTCCGGATGCGGCGGGGCTGTTCCGCACGTCGGCGGAGAGCCGCGAGAAGAAGCAGACCATCCTCGGACTCGCGTGCAAGCAGCTGTCGCCGGAGGCCCTGGAGGCGTTGGTGAAGGACTCGATGGGCGTCAGCCCGGCGGCCATCGAGCACGTCTTCGACGCGTGGACGGCGGGTGGCTTCGCCGACAAGCTGGCCTCGATTACGGCGCCCACGCTGGTGTTGGCCACGGACGACGCCTTCCTGCCGGCGGCCTTCCTGCGGGAGGCGGTGGTGTCGAGGATTCGTGGCGCGCGCCTGTCGTACCTTCCCGGCCCCGGTCATTACCCACAGGTGGAGCGCCCGGCGGAGACGGCGGCGCTGGTGTCCGCCTTCCTCGCCGGCTCCCTGCCGGTCTGAGCGCCGGTTTCGAGGAGGCAGCACGATGGCCTGGAACATGTCCTTCGAGTACGACGCGCAGAACGACGTCGTCACCGCGTATTTCACCGACTGCATCCTGGTGAATGAGGCGGACGTCCTTCGCTGGCGGAAGGACGTCGAGGAGCGCCTTTCCAAGTACCCGTCCAGGGTGGACCTCCTCATCAACCTGGACGGGCTGGTGGTGAAGTTCACCGCTGGCCGAGTCTTCGGCAAGGAGCGCCGTGAGGTGTTGGAGCGCTACACGCACCGCTCGTACCGCTTCGGTGGTGACGAGATGACGCGCATGTTCGTGCTCACCAGCGGCGCCATCAACGGCGCGGCCGTCAATCACTACGCCACCCGCGACGAGGCGCTGGCCGCGCTCCAGGCCGAGCGCGAGGCGCTGCGCAAGCGGGGCTTCTCGCCCTTTGGCGGTGGTGGCTTCGTCGGCAGCAAGGTCTGAGCCTTGACGGCCAGGGACGGGCGCCGTCGAAGCGGCCCCCGTCCCCCAGCCTCATGAGCAGTGCGTCTGAACACACGCTCCATCGCAGTCGTAGACGCATTGAACGACCGACCGGCAGGTCACCCGCCACACTGCATCGGGGGCCTGGCACGTGCCGTTGCTCCCCGCCCGCAGGCAGCCCCGAGTCTCGAGCGACTGGGAGTAGTAGTAGGTTCCTTCATGGCACATCGCGGGAAAGACGGTGCCAATGCCGCACCACCCGGCCTGATAGGCATACTCGCTTTCGGCGGAGGTGTAGATCGTCTTCCGGCCATAGGTCCCAGCCCGCGGGTCGCAACCGCGTGTGCACGTGGTTTGATTGAGGTAGATGCCATTGCAGAAGCCGGCGCATGCCGAGGAGCAACCCCAGCTCGTCGCCTGCCAGCCGCTCGGGCAATCACCATCACACTGCGAGAACGTCTCGGTATTGGGGGCGCAAGTGACCTGATTGTAGTTGGGGGTGCCGCTACACGAGCCGCCACAGGCGGTCGGATTGCAGAGCTGGCTCGTCACATGATGCCCTGCAGGGCAGGTTGTGCCACAGAGCGTCAATTCCTGCGCGGCTTCGCCAAGTTCAAGCTCGTTTCCGGACCCTTGAGGTTCTTCGTCTGTCTGGGGGTTGCATCCCCCAAGTACAAACATGCCGCAGAGCGCCGCGGTCAGGGCCGAAAGTCTCATCATTCCTTGCATGGTCGAACGCCTCTTCCTTGGAGGGTGTTTCTTGGAGTGATGGGCGGTCGTACCAGTGGTGAATGTCTGCGTCCATCTGCCTGGTCGGATTTCCGCCCGCGGAAGTGTGTCTGTTGAGGCGGCCGTGCGCCCGGCGCGCTCAGCAGTCTGTCTTCACGCACTCGCCTTCGCAGTTGTAGACGCAGTCGATGCGCGACCGGCAGTTCACCTCCCAGATGGCGTCGGGGTCGCCGCAGGAGCCATTGCTTCCCACGGTGTGGCAGAAGAAGTTCGAGAGTAGGTGGGAGTAGTAGTACGAGCCGTCGATGCAGACGTCGTGGGCAGTGTGGTGCACCAGTCCTCGTCGTTGGCATACGCGTCGTGGTAGCGGAAGTCGGCCTCCAGTTCCCCGTGCGTTCCTTCACGGGAATCACAGATGGGAGTGCACGTCGTCGCGTTGACGTTATAGGGCTCGGGACAGAACGGACCGCACTCCGGCCTGCAACTGCTTCCGATTGTCTGGAAGTGACTGGGGCAGGTGTAGCCACACATGGTGTCGCTGAGTCCAGCGGCCTGTCCGTCAACCTCCTGCGTCTGGGGGGCATCCGCATATCGTGCATCGCAGCCGCCCAGGACGAGGACGCCGCAAAGGGATGCCCTCAGGAGTGAGTGCGTTTGCGGCTGGCCCATGGCCCTGTCTCCTTGTGAGTTGTTCTCGTGATGCTGGCTCTGAAATGCCGCGAGTGAATGCCTGACTGTCGTTGATGTCGTGGGAGGGTGGCGAGTTCAGGGGGCCTCACACGCCCGCGAACCACTCGTAGCCGCGGTCTTCCCAGTAGCCGCCGGTGGGCTCCGGGAGGAAGTTCACCTCGGTGAGGTACTTCACCATTTTGTAGCCCAGCTTCACGCCCGAATAGAGGCGCAGGGGCGCGCCGTGTCCGGGCGTCAGCGGCTGGCCGTTCATGCCGTAGGCCAGAATCGTCTGCGGATGGAAGGCGCTGGGCCGGTCCCAGGACGAGTAATAGCCCGCGTCGAACGAGCGCAGCTCCACGTAGCCCGCGCGGGTGTCCGCGCCCACGTGCCGGGCCAGCTCGCTCAGGCGCACGCCATGCCAGGACGCCACCGCGCTCCATCCTTCCACGCAGTGGTGGCGAATGCGCAGGTCCGTGCGAGGCAGGCGCTGGAGTGCGTCCAGCGTCAGCACGCCGGGCCGCGCCACCAGTCCGCCCACCTGGAGCGCCCAGCCCGCGGGCGCGAGCGGCACCGTGTCGGAGACGAAGTACTCGGGGAACTTGCCGGGAGGCGTCGTCTCTTCGGGTGGCAGCTCCGGCGCCAGCCGGCGTTCGTCGAACAACACGGCCTGAGCGCGCGCGTTGAAGCGCTCCATGACGCCCAGGAAGCCCTCGCGAGGGCGGCTGCTATCACACGCGCTGGCCGAGAGCGCGGTGGCGCCCAGCAGTGTCGTGCGCCGTGTGAGGAGGTGTCTAGGCATCCGGCTTCCTTCCGCCCGTCACCATCTCCGCCAGGCTTCGCGGGTGGAGCAGCACCAGGACGATGTGGCCCACGGTGAAGAGGGCGAGCAGCGCCAGGATGACGAGGTGGATGGCGCGCGCCGCGTCGTAGCCACCCAGCAGCGAAGTGAGCGCGCCGAGCTGCACGGGCTTGTAGAGGACCAGCCCGGAGAGCACCGCGAGCAGGCCCAGCGCCAGCGTGCCCGTGTACGCCAGCCGCTGAAGGCCGTTGTAGAGCCCCTGCGCGGGTGCGTGCTTTCGCACGCGCAGGTAGAAGGCGAGCGTGTCCAGGGCGTTGCGTGTATCGCGGCGGGGCAGGAAGAGGCGGCGGCGCCACTCACCGCTGAGGGCGAGGTAGATCACGTACGCCACGCCGTTGAGCATGAGGAACCACGCGAAGGCGAAGTGCCAGTGCCGGGCTCCGGCCAGCCAGTTCCCCAGCCGCATCCATTCGGGCGGAGGGATGCCCTGGAAGGGATACCATCCATAGGGCCGTCCCTGCGGCCCGAGCATGGGATAGGCGACAAGTATCTGGAGTCCGCTGGCCGCCATGATGAGCAGCAGCGGTACGTTGAGCCAGTGGGTGACTCGGATGAGCCACGGCTGAGGCCTGCGTCGTTCAGGGGCTTGCACGCGCGCGGAAGAAAGCACCCGGCGTCACGCGGCGTGGGCTCGGCTTGTCCCGCGTTGGTGGACAGCCGTCATTCAGGGCGGGTGCCGCTCACCTTGCGTCGACGTGAGGACGGGCCCTGGCCTCGCGGGGCAGGAAGAGGCGGCGGGGTTTCAGCTCGCACGATGCTCTCGAGCCCGTTCGTGCAAGTTGCAACCTGGAGAATGGCAGCAGGCACACAATCCCCTGGAATGACAGGGGGCGCGTGAGCCGTGGCCAGGCACGGCGCGTGCTCTTGGGGAAGGCACGACCATGTTCCCTTCTCCACTGCCAGCCCTGGTGTCCTCCCTGTTGCTGTCCCAGGCTCCCCCGCCGGAGCCGTCCCCCGATGCCGAAGCCCCGGGCCTGCTGTCTCGCCTGAAGGTGGAAGGCGGGGTGGACGTGTACTTCGGCTACAACGCCAATCGCCCCGCCGACGGTGCCAGTTTCATCACTGGCACGGGCACCACTGCCCGGCGGGACAACGAGGTCTCCATCAACCTCGCGTCGCTGGGGGTGTCGCTCGCGCCCGCGCCCGTGGGCTTCAAGGTGCTGCTGGGCTTCGGCACCGGCATCGAGGTGCTGCATCAGGCCGAGCCAGAAGGCCCAGCCATCGGGCCTGAGGTGTGGCGTCATCTCCAGCAGGCCACGGTGTCGTACGCGACGGGGCCCCTGACGCTGGAGGCGGGCGTCTATCCCAGCCACATCGGTCTGGAGTCATTCCAGTCGCAGCTCAACTGGAACTACACGCGCTCGTGGATGGGCGAGCTGTCGCCTTACTACCAATCCGGCCTCAAGGGCACCTGGACCTTCGATGACGCGTGGAGCGCGCAGCTTCACCTGCTCAATGGTTGGCAGACGATTGGGGAGAACAACCGCGGCAAGGCGCTGGGCACGCAGGTGGCCTACGCCGGCCCACGGTTGTCCGCCGCGCTCAACACCTTCGTGGGGGATGAAGGTGACGGAGGCCTCCGTCTCTTCGCGGACGCCGTGGCCACCTGGAAGGTGACGCACGCCTTCGCACTGGCCGCCACGGCGGACGTGGGCCGGCAGGCGCGTTCCGGACAGTCCGCGGCCTTGTGGTACGCGGCGGGCTTCAACGCGCGGGTGCAACTCTCCGACGTCGTGGCCGTTGCCGCCCGGGTGGAGGCCTATCGCGATGAGGACGGGCTCATCACGGGTGCCGTCCAGACGTTGGCGGGCGGCACCCTCACCCTGGAGTTGAAGCCCGCCGAACACCTGGTCCTCAAGATGGAGGCGCGCCGCGACACCTCCACCGCAGACGTGTTCACCGGCCGCGCCACGGGAGGGGATGGCGCGCCCAGGCTCGAGGACGCCGAGACGCTCGGGGTGCTCAGCGCCGTCGCCTGGTTTTGAACGGGAGCCCCATCTCATGGACCTCGTGCTCGTTCTTGTCACCACCGCTTTCTTCGCGCTCGCGTGGGCCTACGTCCACGGCTGCGAGCGCCTGTGAGGCATTGCCCGATGACTTTCGAATACGCCGCTGGCGCCGTCCTGTCCGTGCTGCTCGGTGCCTACCTCATCTACGCGCTGCTCCGCCCGGAGCGCTTCTAGGCCCCCTTCATGTCCTTCATCGGTTGGTCGCAAATCCTGTTGTTCTTCGCCCTGGTGCTGGCGGTGACGAAGCCGCTGGGGGCCTATCTCTTCCGTGTCCTCGAAGGGGACACCCGTCCGCTGCCGCGCGTGCTGGGCCCCGTGGAGCGCCTGCTGCTGCGCCTGTGCGGCGCGGCGGACCGGCGCGAGCAGACGTGGGTGGCCTACGTGAGCTCGCTGCTGGCGTTCAGCCTCTTCAGTGTCCTCATCGTCTACGGCCTCCAGCGCGTGCAGCACCTGCTGCCGCTCAACCCGCAAGGGCTGGGAGCGGTGGGGCCGGAGCTGGCGTTCAACACGGCCGCCAGCTTCACCGCCAACACCAACTGGCAGTCGTACGCCGGTGAGTCCACGCTCAGCTACTTCACGCAGATGGCGGCGCTGGCGTGGCAGAACTTCGTCTCCGCCGCCGCGGGAATCGGCGTGGCGCTGGCGCTGGCCCGGGGCTTCACCCGCCGGCTCGGTCCGGACGGGCAGAAGACGCTGGGTAACTTCTGGGTGGATGTGATGAACGCCACCCTCTACGTGCTGCTGCCGCTGAGCCTCGTCTACGCGCTCTTCCTGGTGTCGCAGGGCGTGCTCCAGAACTTCGCGCCCTATTCGCAGGGGGTGACGCTGGAGGGAGCGAGCCAGACGCTGGCGCAAGGACCGGTGGCCTCGCAGGAAGCCATCAAGATGCTGGGCACGAATGGCGGCGGCTTCTTCAACGCCAACAGCGCGCACCCCTTCGAGAACCCCACGCCCTTCACCAACCTGGTGCAGATGCTGTCCATCTTCGCCATTCCCGCGGCCCTCACGTACACCTACGGGAAGATGGCGGGAGACATCCGGCAGGGGTGGGCCCTGTTCGCGGCGATGTCCGTCCTCTTCCTCGTAGGCGTGGCAGCGGTGTACGCGGCGGAGTCCCAGGCGAACCCGGCCTTGAGCGCCGCGGGACAGGTGGCGCAGGCTGGGAACCTGGAGGGCAAGGAGGTGCGCAACGGCGTCGCGGCCTCCGCGCTCTTCGCCGCCGTCACCACCGCGGCCTCGTGCGGCGCGGTGAACGCGATGCATGACAGCTTCACGCCCCTGGGCGGCCTGGTGCCCATGGTCAACATGCAGCTGGGCGAGGTCGTCTTCGGCGGCGTGGGCGCGGGCCTCTACGGCATCCTCATCATGGTGGTGCTCAGTGTCTTCATCGCCGGGCTGATGGTGGGCCGTACGCCCGAGTACCTCGGCAAGAAAATCGAGGCGCGGGAGATGAAGCTCGCCATGCTGTACGTGCTCGTCTTTCCGCTCTTCACGCTGGGCTTCAGCGGGCTGGCCGCGGTGCTGCCGCAGGGCGTGTCCTCGCTCAACAACGCGGGGCCGCATGGCCTGTCGGAAATCCTCTACGCGTACACCAGCGGCACGGCGAACAATGGCAGCGCCTTCGCGGGCCTCAACGCCAACACGCCCTTCTGGAACATCACGCTGGGCGTGGCGATGCTCGGCGGACGCTTCCTGATGATGGTGCCCGCGTTGGCCATCGCCGGCTCCATGGTGGGCAAGAAGGTGGTGCCAGCGGGCCCGGGCACCTTCCCCACGCACGGCGTGCTCTTCACCGGTCTTCTGGTGAGCGTGATTGTCATCGTCGGCGCGCTCACGTTCTTCCCCGCCCTCTCCTTGAGCCCCATCGTCGAGCACTTCCTCGCCGGGGCCGGAAAGCTCTACTGAGATGTCCTCGCCTGCTTCGAAACCGGCGTCGTTGCTGGACGCCTCGCTGCTCAAACCGGCGCTGGTGGACAGCCTGCGCAAGCTCCACCCGCGCGACGTGGCGCGCAACCCCGTCATGTTCGTGGTGTGGGCCGGGAGTCTGCTCACCACGGTGTTGGTGGTGAAGGACGTGGTGTCGCCGCACCCGGATGCCGCGCCGTTGGGCTTCACCGTGCAGGTGATGCTGTGGCTGTGGTTCACCGTGCTCTTCGCCAACCTGGCGGAGGCCGTGGCGGAGGGCCGCGGCAAGGCCCAGGCTGGCGCCCTGCGGAAGATGCGCAAGGACACCACCGCGCGTCGCTGGAAGGACGGGCGCGAGGAGCGCGTGCCCGCGCCGGACCTGCGCAAGGGCGACGAGGTGATTTGCGAGGCCGGGGACCTCATCCCCGGTGACGGCGAGGTGGTGGAGGGCATCGCCAGCGTGGACGAGTCCGCGATTACCGGCGAGTCCGCCCCCGTCATACGCGAGTCGGGTGGTGACCGCTCGGCGGTGACGGGCGGCACGAAGGTGCTCTCCGACCGCATCCGCGTGCGCATCTCCGCCAACCCCGGCGAGTCCTTCCTGGACCGGATGATTGGCCTGGTGGAAGGCGCGGCCCGGCAGAAGACGCCCAACGAGGTGGCGCTCCACATCCTGCTGGTGGGGCTCACCCTCATCTTCCTGCTGGCGTGCGTGACGCTGGTGCCGCTGGCGCTCTACTCGGGCGTGCCGCTGTCGGGCACGGCGGTGGTGGCGCTGCTGGTGTGCCTCATTCCCACGACGATTGGTGGCCTGCTGAGCGCCATTGGCATCGCGGGCATGGACCGGCTGCTGCGCAAGAACGTGCTGGCCATGAGCGGCCGCGCGGTGGAGGCGGCGGGTGACGTGGACACGCTGCTGCTCGACAAGACGGGGACCATTACCCTGGGCAACCGCATGGCCACGGAGCTGCTCCCCATGCCGGGAGTGCGGATGGAGGAGTTGGCTGAGGCCGCGCAGCTCGCCAGCCTCGCGGACGAGACGCCCGAGGGTCGCTCCATCGTCACGCTGGTGAAGGACACGTACAAGATGCGCCCGCGCGAGCTCCAGGCGCACCACGCCACCTTCGTGCCCTTCACCGCGCAGACGCGCATGAGCGGCTGTGACCTGGTGGACCCGCACCCGCGCAGCATCCGCAAGGGCGCGGTGGACGCCATTGTCACGTACGTCTGTTCCCATGGCGGCGCGGTGCCGGACGAGCTGGCGCATGCATCGGGCCGCATCGGCGACGCGGGTGGGACGCCGCTGGCGGTGGCGGACGGTGCGCGGCTGCTGGGAATCATCCACCTGAAGGACGTGGTGAAGGGCGGCATCAAGGAGCGCTTCGACCGCTTCCGCGCCATGGGCATCCGCACGGTGATGATTACGGGCGACAACCCGCGCACGGCGGCGGCCATTGCACGCGAGGCGGGCGTGGATGACTTCCTGGCCGAGGCGACCCCCGAGGCCAAGCTGGCCCTCATCCGCACCGAGCAGGGGCGCGGCAAGCTGGTGGCCATGACGGGGGACGGCACCAACGACGCACCGGCGCTGGCCCAGGCGGACGTGGGCGTGGCGATGAACACCGGCACCCAGGCGGCGAAGGAGGCCGGGAACATGGTGGACCTGGACTCCAACCCCACCAAGCTGCTGGAGGTGGTGGAGGTGGGCAAGCAGTTGCTGATGACGCGCGGCACGCTGACGACCTTCTCCATCGCCAACGACGTGGCGAAGTACTTCGCCATCCTCCCGGCGCTCTTCATGGGCGTCTTTCCCCAGATTGCGCCGCTCAACGTGATGGGGCTGTCCTCGCCGTTCAGCGCGGTGCTGTCGGCGGTCATCTTCAACGCGCTCATCATCATCCTGCTCATCCCCCTGGCGCTGAAGGGCGTGCGCTACCGCCCGCTGGGCGCCGAGGCCCTGCTGCGGCGCAGCCTGCTGCTGTACGGCGTGGGCGGCGTCATTGTTCCCTTCGTGGGCATCAAGGTCATCGACGTGCTGCTCGGCGCCGTGGGTCTGGCGTGAAAGGACTTATCCCCATGTTCTCCACACTTCTCACCGGTCTGCGCACCTGCGTCGTCACCCTGGTGCTCACGGGCTTGCTGTACCCGCTGGCCGTCACCGGGCTGGCCCAGCTTCTCTTTCCCAGTGAGGCCAACGGTTCGCTTGTGAAGGACGACCGGGGCCGCGTGGTGGGCAGCGCGCTCATCGGCCAGGGCTTCACCCGGGCGGGGTACTTCCATCCGCGTCCTTCCGCCGCTGGCGCGGGCTACGACGGCGCGGCGTCCTCGGGCAGCAACCTGGGCCCCACGTCGCTGAAGCTGAAGGAACGCGCGGCGGCCGAACTGGAGCGCCTACGCCGGGAGAATCCGGATGCGGCGGGCCCCGTGCCCGCCGAGCTGGTGACGACGTCCGCGTCCGGGTTGGACCCTCACCTGTCGCCGGAGGCGGCGCGCTGGCAGACGGCGCGGGTGGCACGGGCCCGCGGCGTGGCGCTGGAGCGGGTGCTGAACGTGGTGGACGCGCTGGTGGAGGGGCG
Organism: Myxococcus sp. NMCA1; assembly: GCF_026810205.1. Classification (NCBI taxonomy): domain Bacteria; kingdom Pseudomonadati; phylum Myxococcota; class Myxococcia; order Myxococcales; family Myxococcaceae; genus Myxococcus; species Myxococcus sp. NMCA1. The sequence goes on from NZ_CP113950.1 coordinate 169,516, forward strand.
GACCTTTGGCGTGCTGGGCGAGCCGCGTGTCAACGTCCTGCTGTTGAACATCGCGTTGGACCGGCGCTTCGGGCCGCTTCCGGACGCGGCGCCGGGCGTGGGGGGCGGGGCCTCGCCGAGCCAGGGCGCACCTTGAGCCACGTGGGGGCACGCGCATTCACCACGTGAGATTCGCCGGGCGCGAGGGCATCCTCCGCCCGGCGTCCCACCGGATGGGCAAAGGATGACGATGACGCGGCGCTCGCGCGCGGAGGACTTCCTGGAGCTGGTGGAGCGGGGCCGGCGCGGCCGGCTCAAGCTCTACATCGGCTTCGCGGCCGGGGTGGGGAAGACGTACCGGATGCTGGAGGAGGCACACGCGCTGAAGCGGCGCGGCGTGGACGTGGTGCTGGGCTTCGTGGAGCCGCATGACCGCGCGGACACGCAGGCGCTGGTGGAGGGCTTGGAGGTGGTGCCGCGCAAGCAGTACACCTACCGCGACGTCACCGTGGAGGAGATGGACCTGGACGCGGTGCTCGCGCGCAAGCCCCAGGTGGCGGTGGTGGACGAGCTGGCTCACACCAACCTCCCGGTGTGCCGCCACCGCAAGCGCTACCAGGACGTGCAGGAGTTGCTGGACGCGGGCATCAACGTCATCGGGGCCTTCAACGTCCAGCACCTGGAGAGCCTCAACGATTTGGTGGAGCGCGCCACCGGAGTCACCGTGCGGGAGACACTGCCCGACAGCTTCCTCAAGGCCGCCGACCAGGTGGTGAACCTGGATCTGGCGGTGGAGGACCTGCACGAGCGGCTCCGGATGGGGAAGATCTACGCGAAGGACAAGGTGCCGCGGGCGCTGGAGCGCTTCTTCAAGGAGGAGAACCTGGCCACGCTGCGCGAGCTGGCGCTGCGTGAGGTGGCGGAGAGCCTGGACCGCGCCACCGCGAGGCCGCCTCCGGGGGAGGGGGATGAAGGTTCGCAGCGGGGCGCGGCGTGGGGCCGGGTGCTGGTGGCGCTGTCCAGCTATCCCCGGCACGCGGCGACGCTGCTGCGCCGGGGCTCACGGATGGCGGGCCGGCTGAACACGGACTGGTTCGTCGTGTACGTGGAGACGCCGCGCGAGGCGCCGCACCTCATCGACGCGGAGGCGCAGCGGCATCTGTTGACGAACATCGAGAAGGCGAAGGAGCTGGGCGCGGAGGTGGTGCGCCTGAGGGCTCGAGACCCGGTGGAGGGCATCCTGGACTTCGCGCGCTCGCACGGCGTGGGCCACATCATCGTCGGCCGTTCGCATCAGCCGTGGTGGAAGCAGCGGCTGGGGCGCGCGGTGGACATGAGGCTGGTGCGCGAAGGCCGGGGCTTCGACATCCACGTGGTGGCCTTCGAGCCGCGCGAGGAGGGACGCCGTCCATGACGCTGCGAGCCCGGTTGTTGTTGGCGCAAGCACCCCTGGCCCTGGCGCTGCTGTTGGTGGGTATGGTGGCCGTGGTGACGTTGTCCCAGCTGGGGCGTTCTGGGCCTCGGGTGCTTCAGGACAACTACCGCAGTGTGCTGGCCGCGCAGGAGATGATGGCGCAACTGGAGCGCATGGACAGCGGGGCGCTCTTCATCATCGCGGGGGAGCGGCAGCGCGGGCTGACGCAGCAGGCGGCGCAGCGTGCGCGCTTGGAGTCGCAGTTGCGGGTGCAGGAAGGCAACGTCACCGAGCCCGCCGAGGATGCGGCGACGCTCCAGTTGCGCACGGCCTGGCGGCGTTACCAGGAGGTCTACGACGGGTTCCTCGCCCAGTCGTCGCCGGAGGGGGCGCGGGAGGCGTACTTCGGTGTTCTCGAGCCGGCCTTCCAGGAGGTGACCGGCGCGGCCCGGGCCATCCTGGACCTGAACCAGGACGCCATGGTGCGCAAGAGCGAGGCGTTGCAGCGGCAGAGCGCGCGGGTGAACACGGTGATGGTGGCGGCGGTGATGGTGGCCTTCGTGGTGGGGTTGTTCGCCTCGCAGTCGCTGACGCACCGGGCGCTCCGTCCGGTGTCGGTGCTGTCGCAGGCGGTGCGGCGCCTGGGCGAGGGCGACTACGCGGTGCGCGCGGTGGTGGAGGGACAGGACGAAATCGCGCAGGTGGGGCGGGACTTCAACGCCATGGCAGAGGCGCTTCAGCAGTACCGGCGCAGCAGCCTGGGTGAGTTGCTCCAGGCGCAGGCGGCATCACAGGCGGCCATCGACAGCCTGCCGGACCCGGTGGTGGTGTTCGGCGCGGACGGAGGGCTGCTCAACGTCAACCGCGCGGCGGAGGACGTGCTGCGGCTGTCGCTGGAAGCGGGCGGGGACATGCTGGGGCGGGTGGTGCCGGAGGCGCGCGCGGTGCTGGAGCGGGTGCGTGAGCACGTGTTGACGGGGCGAGGGGCGTATCAGCCGCGCGGGTACGAAGAGGCGGTGCGGGCGCCGCTCCCGGAGGGCGACCGGTGGCTGCTGGCGCGTGGCAGCCCGGTGTACGGGGAGTCAGGGGAGGTGGTGGGGGCCACGGTGATTCTCCAGGACGTGACGCGGCTGCGGCGCTTCGACGAGCTGAAGAACGACCTGGTGGCCACGGTGGCGCACGAGTTCCGCACGCCGCTCACGTCGCTGCGCATGGCGCTGCACCTGGTGACGGAGGGCGTGGTGGGGCCGGTGACGGAGAAGCAGGCGGACCTGTTGTTCGCGGCGCGCGAGGACTGCGAGCGACTGCAGGGCATCGTGGATGACCTGCTGGATTTGTCGCGCATCCAGGCGGGGCATCTTCAGTTGGAGATTCGCCGGGTGCCCGCGGAGGAGTTGGTGGACGCGGCGCTGGACGCACAGCGCGCGGCGGCGGAGGAGCGCGGGGTGCGGTTGTCGAAGCAGGTGGGACTGGACGTGGAGCCGGTGGACGTGGACCCGGAGCGGCTGGGGTTGGTGCTGGGGAATCTGGTGGGCAACGCGGTGAAGCACACGCCCACGGGAGGCGAGGTGGAGGTGCGCGTGTCGCGGGACGCGCACGGGGTGCGCTTCGAGGTGAAGGACACGGGGGAGGGGATTGCCTCGGAGCAACAGGCGCGCATCTTCGAGAAGTTCTACCGGGCGCCCGGCGCGCCCGCGGGAGGCGCGGGGCTGGGGCTGTCCATCGCGAAGGACATCGTCCAGGCGCACGGCGGGGAGATTGGTGTGGTGAGTACGCCCGGCCAGGGAAGCACGTTCTGGTTCACGTTGCCCCGGCGGCAGGAGCCCGGGCCGGCGAGCGCGTGAGGACGTGACGCGGGGAGCTTGACCGCTGCCAGCCGAGGAACGGTGTGCCACAGGGCAACACCGCGCCCTCGTCTTCACGCTGCTGACGTCCCCGTGAGTTGAACTCGGGCCCTCAGACGTTCGCCTGCCCCTGGAGCTTCTGCATCTCCTCGCGGCGGACCTCGGAGGCGGTGCGGACGATGTCCTTGCACGACATGCCCAGGTCTTCCTCGGTGACCTTCTGACCGAGTTTGGGAAGCACGTCCCGTTCCTCCATCGTCACGTGGTCCTTCACGACCTTCTCCAGTTCACCGAACAGGGAGACCAGCTTCTGCGGGTCGTTGCGGGCGCGGATCATCTGGGCGATGAGCTCCGTCATCTCCCCGTGCTCCTCGACGGAGTCCTGAATCAGCTTGTCCCCCACCACCCGGCGCGCGGCGGGGTACACCCAGCGCTCCTCGATGGTGGTGTGCAACGTGAGCGCCTCCGCGAGCTGGATGCCGAGCTCTCGCTTGCTCGCGTCGTCCTTCGCCGCGCGACAGGCATCGAACAGCGCTTCCACTTCGCGGTGCTGCTGAATCAACAGGTCAATCACGTCCACGTCTGCGCTCCTTGGAATCGGTTCGGTGTCCTCCAACGCTCCGCATGCGCGCAGGACGCCGCAATCGCCGCTCCAGGCACGCGGTGAAGCCCTGCCCGGTCCGCTCCCGTGGAACACCATTGACGAGAGCCGGGCACACGGGCGCTCCCAGGCCCGTGCTCACCCGGCCGCGCTCAGCCCTCGCCCGACTCGTACTTCTTCCGCTTCCGCCACAGCGTGGACGCGTCGATGCCCAGCACCCGCGCCGCCTCGTCCAGCGTGGGTGCCGAGGCCATGACGCGCAGCACGTGCTCGCGCTCGATGCCCTCCAGCGTGTGCGGCCCGCCCAGCGTCATCACAGGACTCCCCGCCGCGGCGATGCGGTCCGGGAATGCCTGCGGCTCCAGCACCTCCGCCGGCCAGACGATGAGCGCCCGCTCCATCGCATTGCGCAGCTCGCGCACGTTGCCCGGCCACCCATAGGCCAGCAGCATCTTCTCCGTCGCGGGCGACAGCTCCGGCGGAGGGCGCTGCGCCGCGCGCGCGAAGAAGGAGACGAAGCGCCGGGCCAGCGAAAGCAGGTCCTCCGGCCGCTCTCGCAGGGACGGCAGCTTCACCTCGATGACGTTCAGCCGGTAGAGCAGGTCCTCACGGAAGCGCCCCTCCGCCACGTCCTTCTCCAGGTCCCGATTCGTCGCCGCCACCACCCGCACGTCCGCCTTGCGCGTGCGTCCCTCGCCCAGCCGTTCGAACTGCTTCTCCTGCAGGAAGCGCAAGAGCTGCGCCTGCAGCCCCGGACTCATCTCCGCGATTTCATCCAGGAACAGTGTGCCCCCCTCCGCCGCCTCCACGCGTCCCGGCTGGTCCTTCACCGCGCCAGTGAACGCGCCGCGCACGTGGCCGAACAGCTCGCTGGCCAGCAGTTGCTCGGACAGCGTGGGACAGTTGACGGTGACGAAGGGCCGGCGCCGCCGGGCGCTCATTGAATGCAGCGCGCGGGCGAGCACTCCCTTGCCCGTTCCACTCTCTCCCCGAAGCAGCACCGCCGCGTCGGACGCCGCCGCGCGCGTCAACAGCCCGATGGCCGCGTGCATCGCGGGCGAGGCTGTCTCCAACGTGGCTTCCGGCACCGCTTGGGAAAGCTGCCCCTCCAGGTTCTCCAGTTGCGACGCCAGTTCCTGGTGCCGCCGCGCCTTCTCCACCACATGGCGAATCTGCGCGGGTGTGAAGGGCTTGGGCAGATAGTCCCGCGCCCCGCGCCGCATCGCCTCCACCGCCGTGTCGAAGGTGGCGTAGGCGGTGATGAGCACGACGTCCAGGTGGGGTGACTCGGCCAGGAGGCGCGGCAGCAGTTCCATGCCGCTGGCCGTGCCCAGCCGCAGGTCGACGAAGGCCAGGTCGGCGGGGCCTTGCGCCAGCGCGGCCAGCGCGGCCTCGGGCGTGGCTGCCTCTCGCACCTCACAGCCGAAGCCCTCCAGGCACACGCGGAGGGTGTGGCGGATGTTCCGCTCGTCGTCCACGACCAGCACCCGCATGGGGCGCTCTCGAACGTCCATGGCTTCATCCTAGGTGCAATCCCCGCCGCCGCACGGTCAGACTCCCGTCCAGCGTGCGGGAGCACACGCAATGGCCGCCCAGGTGTTGGCGGTTGCCGCACATCCGCTGCACTCCGTGCTGGCGTTGCTCTCCGGTTTGGGCTGGAACAGGGGGCGTATGCGCTTGATGGGGATGATGGCGGGCGGCCCACCGCCCGAAGACGGTGAAGAGGAGAACGTCTTCTCCCGAGCCCGAGGCCCCTCGCCGGCCGAGAAGCGGACCCGGAAGGTCGTGCTGGTGGGGCTGGTGCTGCTGTTGCTCGGCGGCGTCTGGCTGTACCTCCAGGGCGGGGAGAACCGGGCGCTGAACGCGCTGTCTCCCGTGCAGCGGGCCTCGCTCTTCCAGGAGACGCGCGACTCCTTCCGCGAGATGTGCATGGGCGACGCGGGCACCAGCCGCTTCCCGAAGCGCTGCGCGCAGATGGCGGACTTCCTCACCCGCTTCACGGAATGTGACGCGACCTGCCAGCAGGAGATTGCGCCCGCGCTCCAGCGCTCCGTGCGCTGATACGGGGCTCCACCGGGGAAGCGGCGGCCTGCCCTCCTGCCCGGAGAGCGCGGTGAAACCGGGCTACCGGGACACTCTCCCCGAGGTGGGGTCGGGTCCCACCCGTCTTTCACGGCGCTCCGCGTCTGTCTGCATGACACGGGTGGTGAGAGTTACCAGCCCGCAGACAGTTGGCTATCCTACGACGCGCGGCGTGAGCACCGGCCGCACGAGGATGTGGCTCCCGCGGGAGTCCACGGAAGGATGGCGACATGTGCTGGTGCAGCGGGCCCTGGAAAACGGGGTGGCTCTTCCACAGCCGGATTCTGGCCGCGGCGCGCGGCATGGAGTCGCGGGCGTTGAAGGGTGCTCACGGTAGCGGGGAGGCCAGCGGGTGCGTCTGAAGCTCAAGCAGAAGATGATGTTGTTGCCGGCCGTTGTCGCGGTGTTCCTGGTGGCCATCCTGGTGGCGTTCATCGCCCTGGGCGCGCGCTCCGGCAGCGTGTACGCGCGCATCAGCAGCTCGCAGGTTCCCACCATCGAGCTGAGCCGTGAGGTGATGCACCGTTTCCCGGGCCTGCACCGCAACGTGCTGGCGGCGGTGGCGGCGAAGGCGGCGGGAGGATTGGAGCCGCTGAGCGCGGAGGTGGACGCGCTCCAGTCGAAGCTCGACCTGGCGAGGGCCGTACCGGACGCGAACCTCCAGCGGGTGGATGAACTCAAGTCGTCCCTGGCCACGTACTGGCGGAACTCCACGGCGGCGGTGACGTTCGCGGTGGAGGGTGACGAGAAGGCGGCGTCCACGCTCGAAAGCGTGGAGTCCCTGGCCGCGTCGCTGTCCCATGAGCTGGAGAGGGCCGTGGAAGCGGATGGCCAGGCCATCGCGACCTCCTACGCGGAGGTGGCCGGGCTGCACCGCGCCACCACCTGGACGGTGTGCGTGCTGGTGCTGTTGTGCATCGCGCTGACGGTGGGGCTGGCCTACTGGCTGCACCGCGAGGTGACGCTGCCGCTGGCGAAGCTGACCTACGTGGCCACGCGCATCGCGGAGAAGGGCGACCTGACGCAGGCCATCGACGTGAGCGCCCACGACGAAGTGGGAGAGCTGGCGCGCGGCTTCCAGGTCATGGTGACCCGGCTGCGCAACGTGCCCACCACCATCCAGACGGTGGTGACGGACCTGACGAACGCGGCGAAGACGCTGACGCAGGCCAGCCAGGAGCAGGTGAACTTCCTCACCAATCAGTCCCGCAGCCTCACCGAGGCGAGCACCACCATCGCCGAAATCGCGCAGACGTCCAGCATGGCCGCCAGCCGCGCGGAGATGGTGCTCCGCGTGGCGGGACAGGCGGATGCGTTCAGCGCGTCCGGCCAGGAGTCCATCGAGAAGAGCGCCGAGGGCCTCCAGCAGATTCGCCAGCGCGTGGGCGCGCTGGTGGGCAGCATCGGGCACCTGAGCGACCAGGCCGTGCACGCCGGTGAAATCATCGGCAGCGTGAAGGACCTGGCGGACCAGTCCAACGTGCTCGCGCTCAACGCGGCCATCGAAGCGGCGCGCGCCGGGGAGCAGGGCCGGGGCTTCGCGGTGGTGGCGCGGGAGATGCGCTCACTCAGCGGTCAGTCGCTGCAGAGCACCCAGCGCATCGGCAAGATTCTCCTCGAAATCAACCAGGCCATCCGCCAGACGGTGGGCATCGCCGAGGGCGACAGCGAGAAGATGGAGGAGGGCATCGAGCAGGTGCTCGCCTCGGCCAATACGCTGAAGGAAATCACCACCGTGGTGCAGGAGAGCAGTCAGGCCGCGCGCCAGATTGTGGCCTCTGTCACCCAGCAGAACGCGGGCATCGCGCAGATGACCGAGGTGATGACCACGCTGTCCTCCATGATGGCGGACGTGGTGACGGCCACGATGACCGCCGAGCAGGCGGTGACGCAAATCAACGCGTCGCTGGGGCAGCTCCAGGTGCTGTCCACCGGCTTCCGCGTCTGACGCCGCCTCGGGGCCGCGCGGGTGCCACCGCCCTGGGTGGCACCCCGGCTTGGGGCCTGGGCTCACTCCCCCTGCATCAGCCCGGTGACGCGCCCGTCGTCGTGGACGGTGACGCGGCGGGCGGCGGGCTCGCGTGGCAGGCCGGGCATGGTGAGGATTTCTCCAGTGAGCGCCACCATGAAGCCCGCGCCCGCGGACAGCCGCACCTCGCGCACGGTGAGCGTGAAGCCGCGCGGCCGTCCCAGCTTCGTGGGGTCATCCGACAGCGACAGGTGCGTCTTCGCCATGCACACCGGCAGCCCGGCGCCACCCAGCTCGCGGACGGCGTCCAGGTCCTTCTTCGCGCTCGCGGTGAAGGCCACGTCGTCCGCGCCATAGACGGTGCGGGCAATGGCGGCCACCTTCTCCTCGGGCGTCTGCGCCACGTCGTAGAGGAAGCGCGGCTGGGGCGGCGCGGCGTCCGTGCCGTCCAGCATCTCCAGCACGCGGTCGGCCAGCTCCAGCGAGCCGTCACCACCTCGCGAGAAGCCGTCACACACGGCCGTCTCCACGCCGCGGGCCCTGCCGAAGGCGCGCAGCTCTTCCAGTTCGGACTCGGTGTCCTGCGGGAAGCGGTTGACGCACAGCACTGCCGGCAGGCCGAAGGCGGCCACCGACTCCAGGTGCTTCTCCAGGTGGGCGAAGCCGCGAACCAGGGCCTCGCGGTCCGGCTCGGCCACGCGCGCGGGGGCGGCGCCACCGTGGTGCTTCAGCGCGCGCAGCGTCACCACCAGCACCACGCCCCGGGGCCACAGCCCGCTGCCGCGGCACTTGATGTCCAGGAACTTCTCCGCGCCCAGGTCGAAGCCGAAGCCCGCCTCCGTCACGACTTCATCCGCGTACGCCAGCCCCATGCGCGTGCCCAGCACGGAGCTGCACCCGTGCGCGATGTTGGCGAAGGGCCCCGCGTGCACCAGCGCCGGGCCGCCCTCGCGCGTCTGGGCGAGGTTGGGCATCAGGGCGTCCTTGAGCAGCGCCACCATGGCCGCCGCCGCGTCCACGTCGCGCGCGCGCACCGGCTGGCCGTCCCGGGTGTGGCCGATGATGACGCGTCCCAGCCGCGTCTCCAGGTCCTTCAGCCCCTCCGCGAGCGCGAGGATGGCCATGACCTCACTGGCGGCGGTGATGTCGAAGTGGTCCTCGCGCGGCACACCCTGCGCCTTGCCGCCCAGGCCGACGATGACGTTGCGCAGGAATCGGTCATTCATGTCCAGCGCGCGCCGCCAGCGCACGCGCGTGGCATCCAAGGCCACCGGCTGGCCGTAGAAGACGGCGTTGTCCACCAGCGCGGACAGCAGGTTGTTGGCGCTGGTGATGGCGTGCAAGTCGCCAGTGAAGTGCAGGTTGATGTCGGCAGCGGGCTCCAGGCTGGCCTGCCCGCCGCCGGTGCCGCCGCCCTTCACGCCGAAGACGGGCCCCAGGGACGGCTCGCGCAGGGCCGCCACCGCGCGGCGCCCCCGCTTGCGCAAGCCCATGGCCAGCGCCACGGACATGGTGGTCTTGCCTTCCCCCGGCGGCGTGGGGTTGATGGCGGACACGAGCACCAGGCGTCCCTGCCGGCCGCCCCGCTTGCCGAGCGCGTCCAGCGACACCTTGGCGCGGTGGGTTCCCCACGGCAGCACGTCTTCGGGAGACAGGCCCAGTTCGGCGCCCACGTCGGTCATGGCTCTCAGCGTCATGCCGGGAATCTCCGCGCGGACCTGGCGGCGGTCAACGGCGGAGACGCGTGCCTGCTAGAATTCAGGGCCGCGAAGACTTTCGCTCGCGTGTCTGGATTCCTGCTGGTGTCGGAGCTCCCCACGGCGAAGTGTCCCAGCCCGCGTCCGAATGGATGTCGGGCCCGCTGGTCGCGGGTCCCATCACCGGCGACTGCTCGTCGCGCGCGTCAATCCAGGCGGAAGCCTTCGGGGGCGCGAGGGTCCTTCCGCTCATACATGTTGAGGTACATCATCACCGGCTCCTCCAGCCCGTCGTAGGTGACGACGTACACGTCGAGCAGGCCGCTGCCGAAGGGCGCGCCCTCCGACTCGAAGGCGCAGCAGCTCCCGTGCCGCTCGTAGCGGACCTTTTGCCCCTGCGGTCCCCGCAGGTGCTGGAGGTATTCGTGTTCGCCGCCGACACCTCCACCCACGTGGATGGGGTCGTCCTTGCTGTAGCCATAGCCGGAGGGCGCTCTGGACGTGGCTTCGGGGGCCGCCGCTTCCGTCGCGGGCTCGGCCGGCCGGGTGGCGCTGGCGGTGGAAGCACAGCCCGTGGTCAGCACGGGCACCAGGAACAGCATCGCGAGGCGGGAGGTCGTCATACGGCGGGAGCCTACCGCTTTCGCATGGCAAGCGGCCTTGGGGTCGGAGCCCCTTTGGCGGTAGCAGCCGAGCAGGGCGGCCCCTTTCATGCCCTTGGCGGGCGCCGCATCTTTCCGCCGGAAATGTCCCGCCAACGAGGCCGAGGAGCGCCCATGTCGAAGGCCCACATCCATGAGCAAGGAGGGAGCGGATGGGGCGCGCCGGGGCCTGCCGAGGCCCGTCACCCGAGCGGGCCCGCCTTCGCTCCGGTGCTGCTGAGATTGGGGCACGCGCTCCAGGCGGCGCTCATCGTCGACGCGCACGGACGCGTGGTCTGGATGGACGAGGCGCTGACACATGCCACCGGACCGCATGGCGAGCCCATCGAAGGGCTCCACGTGGATGCGGTGCTCGCTCGGCTGCCCTGGCTCGCGCAGGCGATGCGGCCCGCGCTCCATGGCAAGGCCGGTGTCCACGAGGAGCCGGGCCTGAATGCCTTCGTCCTGCCCGTGTTCGACGAGCAGGGCACATTGTTGGGGGCCTGCGCGCGCCTCCAGGTTCCCGAGTCCTCGCCGGGGCAGGCCGCCGAAGGCGGTGTGACGCGGCACGCGCCGGAGAGCCTGGCGCACATGAACTCGGTGCTGCGCGCCACGTTCGACTCGATTGCGGAAGGCGTCATCGTGGTGGACCTGAACAAGCGCGTCACGGCCTTCAACAAGCGCTTCCTCGACATCTGGGGGCTGACCGAGGAGATGATGGTGGACCGCGACGCGGAGCGGGTGCTGGAGCGCGCGGCGGGCGGCGTGAAGGATTCGGAGTCGTTCACCTCGCGAATCCGGGAGCGCTTTGAGGCCTCCGAGCAGGTGGACGTGGAGACGGTGGAGTTGCTGGACGGGCGCATCCTGGAGCGCAAGTCGCTGCCGCAGCGGATGGGGGACACCATCATCGGCCGCGTGTGGAGCTACCGGGAGGTGACGGCGGAGCGGCAGGCCGAGGCCGAGCGCGAGCGGTTGCTGCGCGAAGCCCAGGAGGCCATCCGCGTGCGGGACGACTTCCTGTCCATCGCCGCGCACGAGCTGAAGACGCCGCTCACGCCGCTGAAGCTGCACCTCCAGATGTTGCGGCAACACGGCACCGAGGGGGACGGGGCCTCCGCCCGGCACGTGGACAAGTCGTTGATGCAGGTGAGCCGCCTGACGGGATTGGTGAATGACCTGCTGGACACCTCGCGCATCCAGGAGGGGCGGCTGACGCTGAAGCATGGGCCCGTCGTGTTGCAGGAGTTGGCCCACGACGTCGTCTCCGAGATGCGCCTGTCCAGCGCGCACCACCGGGTCGAGTATGAAGCGCCGGACGCGCCCCTCGTCGTCCTGGGCGATGCGGACCGGCTCGCGCAGGTCCTGGTCAACCTGATGGAGAACGCCTTCAAGTACAGCCCCAGTGGGGGAACGGTTCGCGTCCGGGTGGCTCGGGAGGACCGCCACGCCCACGTCTCCGTCCAGGACGAAGGCATGGGCATTCCGCGGGACCAGCAGGGGTACCTCTTCGAGCGCTTCTTCCGCGCTCGCAATGCCCCCATCTCGGGCTTCGGTGGCCTGGGGCTGGGGCTCTACATCTGCGGAGACATCGTCGAGCGGCATGGCGGCCGTCTGTGGGTGGAGAGCGAGCTGGGACGCGGCTCCACCTTCCACTTCACCGTGCCGCTGGCATCCTCGTGACGGTGCCTCACCGGGGCAGGGCCTGCGCGGTCTGACGCTGGCGGGCCACCCGCAGACGCCACACCGTCACGGGAATGCCCACGGCAAGAGGCGCCACGCTCCAGAGCCACAGCCCCTCCGTCCACACGCGCTCACGCAGGGGCGCGGGAGCCTGGGCGCTCAGGATGAAGGCGGCGGTGGTCAGCACGAACACGGCGAAGCCCTTGCGCAGCAACGCGGGGGGGACGCGCCCCGCGAGCCTTCCTCCCACGAGGCTTCCCGTCATCGCGGCCAGGAGGACTTCGCCGGTGAGCATCCAGGGCAGGTCCAGGTGGCCCAGGTGGCCTACCAGGCCGGCGGCGCACTGGAGCGCGATGACCACCAGGGACGTGGCGGTGGCGACTGGCATGGACAGTCCCGCCAGAGACAGCGCGGGCACGATGAGGAAGCCGCCCCCGGCGCCCACCAGTCCCGACAGCACGCCCACCGCGATGCCTTGTGCGAGCACGCGCGGAGCGGGGAGCGGGGGGACGCTGGTGGCGACGGGCCCGGCTTCCCGGCGGCGAAGCATGGCCACTGCGGCGGCCACCATGACGCCCGCGAACAGGAGCAGCAGCGTGTCGGGCGCGAGGTGGGGATTGAGCCGGCCGCCAAGGAATGCCCCGCCCATGCCACCTGTGCCGAACACGAGCGCGGTGCGCCAGCGGACGCGGCCCGCGCGCGCGTGAAGGAAGGCGCCACTGGCGCTGGTGACGCCCACCACCACCAGGGACATGGCGATGGCCGTCCGAGGCTCGACGTCGAGCACGTAGATGAGCAGCGGCACGGTGAGGATGGAGCCGCCACCTCCGAGCAGGCCCAGCAGGATGCCCACGAGCAGCGAGCCCGCGATGCCCGCGTACAGCATCACCGCTCGCCTTCCGCGCGCGCGGCGGCGAGCAGGTCCCGGTATGTGCGCAGCAGGTGCTCGAAGGCGGCGGCGTCCCGGACACCCGTCGGCCGCGCGGCCTGGAGCGCGTCGAGCACGGCGGTGAGGGCTTCCCGAGACGGGGTCGTCATGGGGGGCACGGTGGGCGCTTCATGGGGCGGCGGCGTCAGGGCGCGGTGGAGGCCGTCGAGCAGTCCGTCGCGGACGGTGCCCAGGGTGGGCAGGGTGTGGGGGACGGGGCGCACCACGGGCAGCCGCGCGGTGTTCCACGCGAGCATCCCGCCTCGCAGGTTCATCACTCGAGTGAAGCCCAGGGTGACCAGGCTCGTGGCCGCCCTCGCCGAGCGCGCCCCGGAGCGGCAGATCAGCACCACGTCCGTGTCACGCGGCCAGGTGTCGACGACGTCCGGCACCGTGGCCAAGGGGGCGTGCCGGATGCCCGCGACGTGGCCCAGGATACCGTCGAGCTCGGCGGCCTCACGCACGTCGACCAACGTGAGCTCGGAGGGCAGGCACGCCGCGAGCTGTCCCACGTCCACGTCGCGGTAGCCCGCGGGATGGGGTGTGGCGTTGTCGAAGAGAGGATGCATGGGGGCTCCGCGTGACTTCAGGCCTGGAGGGAAGGTGAGGGCGGCGTGTGTCCGCAGGCCCGGTTGGCGGGGACGGCCACGTCCAGCTTCCGGGGAGGTGGGAGCTGGAGCGCGTTCATCAAGACGATGAAGTCCGCGCGCGTGCGCCCGGCCAGCCGGGGGTTGTGCTGCTTCTCCTCGCCCACCGTGGACACGGCGTGCCCGGCGTAGTCGTGGCCGGGGTACACCACCGTGTCGTCGGGCAGGGTGAAGAGGACGCGGGTGATGGCGTCGTAGAGTTGGCCCGGGTCGCCGTTCTGGAAGTCCGTCCTTCCGGTGCCTCGGATGAGCAGCGCGTCTCCGGTGAAGAGGCGGCGCTCACAGAGGAAGCTCAGGCTGTCGTCGGTGTGACCGGGTGTTTCGAGGACACGGACTTCGAGGCCGCCCACGCGCACGATGTCTCCGTGGTGCACCGTCTGGTCCACGCAGGGCGCGCCGCGGCTGGAGGCCACCACGGTGGCGCCTGTCCGCTCGCGGAGCACACCCGCGCCGGTGACGTGGTCGGCGTGGACGTGCGTCTCCAGCACCACGGACAACGTGAGGCCCAGCTCCCGGAGGAGCTTCAGGTCGCGCTCCGTCTGTTCCAGCACCGGGTCGATGAGCGCGGCGGCGCCCGTGGCCTCGTCGGCCAGGAGGTACGTATACGTCGAGGTGTCCGCGTCGAAGAGCTGGCGGAAGAGCATCGTTCGCCTCCGTCGGAGTAGGGGTGCGAGGCCGTCATTGCCAGTGACGTGCCAGCAGGCGGGGCGATGGCGGTGGCGGGACTCGTGTCGAGGGGACACGGTTTGCCGGCACTGCGGAGACGGACCCTGCGGGCAAGACGGCATGCTTCAAGCGCGCTCCCGTGAAACGCACCTGAAACAGGAGTGAAACGTCGTTTGAGGGCAATGTTCGTGGTGTTTCGTGGCCGACGCCCGCCCGTCGCTCAGCGTTCCACCGACGCACCCAGGTCGCGCAGGCGCCGCCACAGCGTCACGCGGCTGACGCCGAGCAGGCGCGCGGCCTCGGAGCGGTTGCCGCCCGCCTGGGCGAGCGCGGCGCGGATCCGTTCCGGCTCCAGCGAAGCATCCAGGGGAGGCTGCGTCACGGGAACGGCCTGCCGCGGCTCGGAGAACTCCGGTGGCAGGTCCGCCTCTCGGACCACCGGGCCTTCGCCAATGACATAGGCGTACTCCATCACGTTGCGCAGCTCGCGCACGTTGCCGGGCCAGGGGTGCTCCTCCAGCAATCGGCGGGCACCCGGAGAGAAGCGCTCCACGCGGCGGGCGCCTCGCTGGTGCAGTTCCTCCAGGAACCGCAGGGCCAGCGGGAGGATGTCGCCTCGTCGCTCCCGCAGCGTGGGCAGGAAGAGCGGCACCACGCGCAGGCGGTACATCAAGTCCGCGCGGAAGCGTCCCGCCTCCACTTCGCGCCGCAGCGGCCGGTGCGTGGCGGCGATGATGCGCACGTCCACGGGCACGGGCTGGCGGCCTCCCACGGGGATGACGGTGCGCGTCTCCAGTACACGCAGCATCTTCGCCTGGAGGTCCAGGGGCATCTCCGCCACCTCGTCCAGGAACAGCGAGCCCTTGTCCGCGAGCCGGAAATGTCCCGGACTGTCGCGCACCGCGCCCGTGAAGGCGCCGCGCACATGGCCGAACAGCTCGCTCTCCAGCAGGTTGGGCGGCAGCGCCGCGCAGTTGATGGCGCGAAACGGCCCGCGCGCCCGTGCTGACAGCGCATGCAGCGCGTGAGCGATGTGCTCCTTGCCGGTGCCCGACTCCCCGCGAACGAGCACGCTGGACTCGGTGCGGGCCACCTTCTCGACGATGCGGAAGACGCGCTGCAGCTCGGGCGCCTGGGTCCACAGGCCGTGGAACAGCTCCGCGCGACCGTTCGTCTCTTCCTCCGCGTCAGGCGAGAGGAGCAGGGCCCACCCGGATGCCCGAGGCCCTCGCGCCAGGGGGACGGCGCGCACCCGCACGGGCTTCGAGCGCCCACCCACGCGCAGGCGGACGGAGGCCTCACGCCCGTTCTTCAGGACGGCGTCCAACTGCTCCGCCGCGCCGTCAGCGCGCACCAGGACCTGCGCCAGCGGCGTCCCGGCGCGCAGTGTGCCGCCCAGCAGGGCTTCGAGCGCGGGCGTGAGCGCGGTCACCTTCCGCGCGTCGTCCACGAGCAGCACGGGGCCCGCGAGGGCATCCAGGGCGGGGAGCGCGAGGTGGGAGGTGGGCATCGTCGGTGCATAGCCCGGCTCCCGGCGTCTTACGCAAGGCCCCGCATCATGAATGCCCAGTAGAGGCGTGGCAGGCCGTATTTCTTCAGCAGCCACATGTCGCGCCGCTCCTGCATGGTGTCGATGAAGGGGATGGTGGGTGCGGGCTTGCCGTCGTAGTCGAACTCGGCGAGCAGCAGGCGCCCGTAGCCGGTGGTGAGAGGGCAGGACGCGTAGCCGTCATACCGCGCGGGCAAGGGCAGGTCCTTCATGCAGGCCAGGAGGTTCTCCACCAGCACCGGCGCCTGCTTGCGGATTGCGGCGCCCGTTCGGCTGGTGGGCAGGTCCGACGCATCGCCGAGCGCGAAGACGTTCGGATGGTCCGGGTGCTGGAGCGTGTACTTGTCCGCCTTCACCCAGCCGGCATTCGGACCCTCCTGCCAGGACAGCGGGCTGCGCTTGATGAAGTCCGGCGCGCTCTGCGGCGGGGTGACGTGCATCATGTCGTAGGCCAGGGTGATGCGCTCCGTCTGCCCGTCGCGCGGGGCCTCGAAGGTGGCCTCGCGCCGCTCGCCGTCCACGGCGATGAGGTTGTGCTGGAAGCGGGGCGTGATGCCGTAGCGGTGCACCACGCCCTCCAGCACGGAGGCGAAGGGCTTCACTCCGAAGATGGTCTTGGCGCCGGAGCCGAAGACGACGCTGGTGCGCTCCAGCACGCCGGTACGGCGGAAGTGGTCCGCGGCCAGGTACATGATTTTCTGCGGGGCCCCGGCGCACTTCACGGGCGTGGAGGGCTGGGTGAAGAGCGCGGTGCCACCCTGGAAGTTCTGGAGCAGGCGCCACGTCTTGGGCGCGAGTTGGACGTCGTAGTTGCTGCTGACGTGCGGCGTCTTCAGCGCCTCGCGAAGGCCCGCGACCTTGTCCCAGTCGAGCTGGATGCCAGGGGCGACGACGAGGAAGTCGTAGCCCAGGCGGAGGCCCCCGCGGGTGAGGACCTCCCTCGCCTCCGGGTCTATCTCCGTGGCGGCGTCGCGCACCCACTTCACGCCGCGCGGGATGAGGCGGGACTCGTTGCGCACGGTGTCCTCGATGCGCGCCTCCCCGGCGCCCACCAGCGTCCACAGGGGTTGGTAGTAGTGGTGCTGGGAAGGCTCGAGGACGGCGACGCCCTTCTGCCCGGCGCGCGCCAGCCGGGCGGCCACCGCGATTCCGGCTGTGCCTCCTCCGATGATGAGGACGCGATGGTGTTCGCGCACCGGCACCACCACGGGGCTGGACGGCGTCACCGAATCCTCGCGGCCGAAGTCCTCGCTCGTCTGCATGTCGCGCGCTCCCTGTGACACGTGAAACGGGCAGGAAGCCCTAGCAGGGCGCATGCCACACTCGTCCCCGAGGGCAGGCCTCGGGTGACGGGGTGAACAGGGTGTTTCCCGACCGTTTCAGCGTGTTTCAGGGGACGCGGGCCGCGGCACCTACTTCCCGAAGAGGCCGCGCAGGCGCTTCTTCGCTTCTTCCTCGGCGCGCTTCTTGGCCTCGGCCTCCAGGCGCGCCTTCTCCTCGGCGGCCTTGGCCTCCAACTCCCTGCGCCTGGCCTCGGCCTCGGCGCGAAGCTTGTCTTCGCCGCCTTCGATGAGGCCCTGCACCTGCTGGCCGCGCTCGCCGCCAATCAGGTTGCCCGCCAGCGACGAGGCCGCCAGCTTCGCGATTTGCGTCACCGCTGGCTTCACGTCCAGGCTGGTGACCTCCGGCTTCCACGCGGGGCCCGTCAGCTTCAGGCCCACGGGGATGGCGGCCGGCGGCGTCACCTTGCCCAGCGTCAGCGTCTTCACCGTGGACGGCGACAGCGACACGGAGCCCGTCAGGTCCAGCGCGCCGTCCAGCCGGATGCCGCCGTCGAAGCTCAGCTCCGCCTCCGGCCGCGACCACGTCAGCGGCTTGGAGAGCTGGGCCACGCCGTTCTTGATTTGCACGCTGAAGGGCAGGTCGCCGCCCAGCTTCGTCACCTGCTCGTTCTTCAGGCCCTTGGCCGCGATGGGCAGCGCCTTGGCGAGCGGCTCGGACACCGCGGACACCAGGTCCTTGCCCAGCAGCTCGCCATCCAGCAGGTCGCCGTTGATGCCACCGAGCAGCGTCTGCTTGAGCTGGTCGGGCGTGTAGCCCACGCCCTTCACGTCCACGTTGCCGTTGAACTTTCCCGTCACGGCCTTCTGCGGAGTGAATTGCGTCAGCGCCTGCTCCACCGCGACGCCCTCCACCTTCACCTTCGCCTCGAAGGGGCGCTGCTCCGGCAGAGGGCCCAGGCGCACCGTGGTGCCGTCCGCGACGATGCGTCCGCCGTAGACGCCCGTGGAGAACTTCTCCACCGCGATGAGGTCGTCGGTCATCTTCACCACGCCCGTCACGTGGGTCATGTTCATCTCCATGTAGCGCAGCGTGCCCACCGCGAAGCGGATGTCGCCCCGGTAGCCGTTGAAGCGCGTCGGGTCATCCGACGGCGGCTCCTCCGGCGGCGGACCGCCGCGCGCCTGGACTTCCTCCTCGCTCATCATCAGCGCGTCCGCGTCCAGCTTCTGGCTCTTGAGGTCCGCGGAGAATGTCGTCGTCTGCTTCTTCCCCGAGCCCGCGAGCGCGAAGGACGCGCTGCCCGTCATCGTGTCCGCGAGCACGTTCGCGGTGAGCTTGGGGATGTCCACCTTCATGCCGGAGCCCTTGCCGGGCGCGTAGGTGCCCGCGGCGCTCAGGTCCATCCGCTGTCCCGGGGCCTTGTCCACCAGCAGGCCGGGCCGCAGGTCGATGCCGCCCAGGTCCGCCTTCGCGTCGAAGCGCAGGGCGCCGCCAGTGGCCGCCGCGCCGGAGACTCGCGCGGAGAGCTTCATCGCCCCGCCCGCGTCCTTGGTGAGCTGGGCCGGCACGCGCAGCCGCACGGGCGTCAGGTCCACGTTGACGTCAATCGCCTGTGCGTCCTGCGTGCCGCTGCCGCGCACGTCCAGGCCGATGGGGCCGGCAATCATCCCGTTGAGCTGCTTGCGCAGCGGCGGGTAGTACTCGGCGAGCGCGGCCGGGTCCAGGTTGCGGCCCGTCAGCTCGAAGCCCTCCACCGCGGGCTTGTCGGTGAGCAGGCCCTTCACGCTGCCCTTGCCGGTGAGGCTCGCGGGTCCCAGGTCCACCTTCAGCTTGTTGAGGGCCAGGTCACCGGTGGTGATGTCGCCCGCGACGTCGGTGTCCATGACGACGTCCAGCGCCTTGCCACCCTCGGAGCCGGTGAAGCTCAGGCCCAGGGCCTTGATGATGCCCACCAGCTTCGTGGGGCCCTGGCCGCCGGGAACGGCGCCGCCCAGGTCCGCCTGCCAGTCTGCGTCCAGCGTGCCCGCCTGCAGGCCGATGTCCGGCGGCAGGAAGGGGCCCAGCGGGGCGAGGTCGATTTTCTGCGCCTTCAGCGTCACGCGCTCGGGCGTGGGGACCAGCGTGGCCGGCAGCGGCGCGGCGTGCAGGGACACCTGGAGGTTCTGGGTGTCCGCGAGCACGGCGGCGGCCAGGTTCACCACCAGCGGCTTGCCCACGCGGAGGTCCTTCACCTCGATGTCCAGGTCCTTCACGCCCAGCTCGCGGGCCTGCGCTCCGGCGCCGCGGTCCACGAAGCGGATGGCGCCGTCGGTGAGGGCCGCGCGCTCCACGTGGACGCCGGAGAGGTCCATGGGCTGCGACTCTTCAGCCGGAGCCTCCTCTTCCTTGGGCTGCTGTTCTTCCAGCCGCTGGAGCAGGCGCTGCACGTTGGTGGTGCCGTCGGCGAAGCGGACCAGGTTGACGGTGAGGCCAGAGACCTCGGCGTTCTTCACCTGGATGTCCTTGCCGCTGGAGGACAGGAGCGGGCCCGCGGCGACGCGGACGTCAATCAAGGCCAGCTGGGCCAGCGGCAGGTCTTCCCCTTCGGCGGGGCCGACGGTGACGTTCTCCACCTGGGCGCCAATGGTGGGGAAGAGCTTGGTGGAGATGTCCCCGATTTCGATGGGACGTCCCAGGAGCTGGGAATAGGTGGCCGCCTGGTCGCGGGCCGTCTTCAGCAGGATGGCGTCCAGTCGCCAGAGCGCCACGGCCACGACGATGACGAGGAGCGCGAAGACTCCTCCAAGGACATAGGGCCAACGGCGCTTCTTCTTCACCACGGTGTCGGACATCGCTTGAAACCTCCTCCAGCGAGCGGGCCGCAGGCGCCGGCCTGTGCGGTACCCGACGGGCAGGCAGACGCTTAGCCCAGCCCTGGCTCGTCCGCACGCGTCAGACGCACTGGCCCGCAGCGGGACAGCAGCATGACAGTTCTGCCCAAGACGACGCTGGAGGCGGGGAGAAATGCACGGAGGCGTACAATTCCAAGGACGGACGGCCGCTCTGGGAGCTCGAAAAAGGGGACACCAGCCGGCTCCTGGTGCCCCCTGCCACTCGACAGTTCTCCGATGTGGGCACCCGGCGCCAGGAAGGGAAGGGGGCCACTGCCGTCCCGGCTGGCCCCTGGGGCTGGCTGCGCCGAGGGCGGGCAGGCGCCTACCGCTCAGAGCCCGCCGTTGCCGCTCATGTCACACATGCCCGCTGGCCGGATGCGCAGCGCGCGCAGCTCGCGGCCGTAGTCGGTGCTGTCGCTGGCGACGAAGTAGAGGTCCCACCCCGAGCGTACGAAGTCGGTCGGGAGCGAGTGCATGTTCCCCGGCGCGATGCCCTGCACCTCGAACGCCCCCTGCTCCCGAGTGTCGCTCACCCACGCCTCCCGGCCCCCGGCCTCCGTGTAGGCGCTGAAGAAGAGGTACTCCTCCACGGCCGTCAGCTCCGAGGGCTCCGAGCCCAGCGCGCCCACGGCGATGTCGGCGTGCAGCTGCGTCCCCGCGCTCGTCCCGTCGCTGCTCCACAGCTCGCGGCCGTGCACCCCGTCATCCGCGACGAAGAAGAGCCGGTCCTTCACCACCGTGAGGTTCGTCGGCTGCGACGGCACCGCGCCCGGGTGGATGTCCTTCACCCGTGTCGTGCCGGACGTCGTGCCGTCGCTGCGCCACAGCTCGAAGTCCACCCCCTCTGCTCCAGTCGCCGCGCTCAGGAAGAGCTTGTTCTTGTAAGAGACCATTCCCAGCGGTGCGCCGATGAACGTGTACACGTAACGCACCAGGCTCGACGTGCCGTTGGTGACGTAGAGCCGCGTCTCCGGCGCATCGAAGTTCCAGGTGAAGAACAGCTTGTCCCCCACCGGCGTCAGGTCGCCCAGCATGTTGTCCTCCGTCCCGTCCACCAGACGCACGAAGCTGGCGCCATCGGTCCGGTACAGCTGCACCCGGCTCGACTGGCGGTCGGTCGGTGAGAAGATGTTCACCTTGACGTAGAGGGCGTTCGTCCCCGCGACCAACTCGAAGTGGCTGGAGACCAGGTCTCCCTCCGTGCTGAAGTCACGCAAGAGGAAGGTTCCCTCCTCGGTGCCGTCGCTGCGCCACAGCTCGCGGCCATGCACACCATCGTTCGCCGTGAAGTACAGCACGCCGTCGTAGAAGGTCAGGTGGTCCGGGTCGGAGCCCAGCGCCCCCGGCGAGATGTCATGCACCAGCTCCGTGCCCTCGGTGGTGCCATCCGTCTTCCAGAGCTCGCGGCCATGCACGCTGTTCTTCGCAGCGAAGTACGTCGTCGTCCCGCACTGGAGGAAGGGGCCCGCGTCCGAGCCCTGTCCCCCCGAGTGCACGTCCATCAGCGGACGCGTCCCCGGCGCCACGCCCGAGCTCATCCAGGGCTCTCGGCCCCCCACGCCATCCGTGGCGGAGAAGAGGAGGACCTCGTTGCCGTGGGTGAGGTCCCGCGGATGGGAGTGCCCCGCGCCCGGGACGATGTCTCGCACGAGCCGGGCCGTCGTGTCGCACAGCTGCCAGCCGGAAGACGCACCCAGGCGCGCGGTGTCTTCCCGGCCGACGGCGGCTTCCACCTCCCCGTGCTCCAGGCGAACCGGGTAAGGGGCTTCGATGCCGCATCCGAGGGTGGCGATGCCTGAAGCGACGGACAACAGCAAAGGAAGGCTTTGTGCGCGAAGACGCATACTCACTCCTTGTTGCGGTGGGGCTGGCTGCGGTGGGGTGCCGCGGTCGCGCAATCTGGCCGGGATGTGACGAAACCCAAGCCGTCCGCGAGTCGGTCCAGGGCTGTCATTGCGTGACAGTCGCCCTCCGCGGACGCCTCGGCGTACGAGAATGGGGACCTTCAGTCGACAGCTCGGGCGAGAGCTGTTCGACGGAGAATCATCCAGACCGCGCTTCCCGCTTTCCGAACCGCCGTTCAATCACGAGACTCGGCGCGCCATGCGCATTCGCTCCGCATTCGTCCTGTTGGCCTGTGTCTCCGCTTGCGCATCGCGCTCCGGGGCCGGGCCGGAGTCCTCCACGGCCATGCCCACCGCTTCAGTCTCCGCCGCGGATGCCGACTATGTCCTCCTCGCGCGCGAGTATCTGGATTGGTATGCGGCGGCGAATCCCACCCGGGCCACGCGGCTCGGCTATCACATGCATGACGCCCACCTGCCGGACGTCTCTTCGGACGCGCTGAAGCGCAAGGCGGAAGCGCTGCGCGGCTGGCTGACGCGCCTGGAGCAGGCGGTGGCGCGCGGTGGCCTGTCGGGAGATGCCGCCGTGGACGTGCGCGTGCTGGAGAACGCGATGCGTGCCGACCTGCTGGAGCTGGAGGAGGTGCGCCCCTGGGAGCGCAACCCGGGCTTCTACGTGGGCATCATCTCCAGCGGGCTGGACGGCCTGTCGTCACGCGAGTTCGCCCCTGTGGCCGAGCGCATGCGCGCCATGCGCTCCCGGATGGCGCGCATCCCTGGCGTGCTCGACGCGGCGCAGTTCAACCTGAGCGGCGTGCCGAAGCTGTGGGCGGAGTACGCGCTGCGCGACGCGCGCGGCACCGTGGCGTACCTGCGCACGGACCTGCCCCGGGCCCTGGCGGCGCAGGGGTATGCCCAGGTACCGCTGAGCGAGCGCGCCGCCTTCTCCGCCGCGCGCGAGGAGGCCGCGCGGCAGATGGAGGCCTTCGCGGTGTGGCTGGAGCGCGAGCTGCTGCCCAAGGCGGACGGTGACTTCCGCCTGGGCCGCGAGCGCTTCGAGAAGAAGCTGGCGCTGGAGGAGCACGTCACGCTGGACGCGGACGCGCTGCGCGACATCAACGAGCGCGCCATCCGCGACTACAAGGCCTGGGTGGCGCGCGAGGCCGCCCGGTTGGACGCCTCCAAGACGCCCGAGCAGGTGATGGCGGAGTTGGTGAAGGACCACCCGAAGGCGGAGGAACTGGTGGCGTCGGCGCGGGCGCAGCTGGTGGAGCTGCAGCGCTTCGTTCGCGAGCGGAACATCCTCACGCTGCCGTCGGACCGGCTGCCCGTGGTGCGGGAGACGCCGCCCTACGCGCGGCTGGGCTTCGCGTCCATGGACACCCCCGGCCCCTTCGAGACAAAGGCCACCGAGGCCTTCTACAACATCACCAACGTAGAGCCCGGCTGGACGCCCGAGCAGAAGGCCCAGCACCTGACGTACTTCAACCGCGCGGGCCTGCTGGGCATCACCGTCCACGAGGCCATGCCTGGCCACTTCGTGCAGCTGCTCTACGGCGCGCGGATTCCCACGGACGTGCGCAAGGTCTTCACCCCAGCGTCACTGGTGGAGGGCTGGGCGCACTACTCCGAGCAGATGATGGTGGATGAAGGACTGGGCAACGGCGACCCGGCCGTGCGGCTGGGGCAGCTCCGCCGCGCCCTCCAGCGGCACGCGCGCTGGTACGCGGCGCTGGCGCTGCACGTGTACGGAGAGCCCGTGGAGGCGGTGGCGAAGCGGTACGCGGAGATTGCGTACTTCGAGCCCTTCCCCGCGCTGCGCGAGGTGGAGCGCGGCACGCTCGACCCCACGTACCTGTATTACGCCGTGGGGCGCATGCAGATTTTCAAGCTGCGCGACGACTACCGCCGCCACCTGGAGTCGCGCGGGAAGACGCTGGTGCTGAAGGACTTCCACGACCGGCTCCTCCAGCTCGGGCTGCCGGTGTCGCTCGCGCGGGAGGTGTTCCTGCCGGGCGACACGGCGCCGTCGCTGGAGTGAGCCGCGGACTACAGCTCGATGACCCGGGGCGTCTCCTCCTGCTCCACCTGCGAGCGGGAGGCGAGCCCCTGGATGCTGAATCCATTGGGCGCGTGTACGGCGCCCGCGGTGTTCGGGTCCAGGTAGAGGCTCACCGGAGCGGCGAGCCCGTCGTACGTCACCTCGAAGACCTCCAGCTCGGTGGGCGCGCCGGCGCCGCAGCAGGGGCCCACGCGGCGCCAGGCGATGCGCTGGCCCTGGGGGCCTCGCAGCAGCTCCAGGAAGGCCATCATCCCCCGGTCACCCCAGCCGACGCGGACCGGGTCCTGGGGGTGGAAGCCGTACTCCACCACCTCGACTCGCGGCGCCGTGGACGCCGAGGCGCGGGGCTCAGGCACCGCGGACTTGTTGGTTGATGCACACGCCGCCAGGAAGAGCATCCCGGCACAAGTGGCTCGAAGCAGCGACATTCCGACCCTCCCCACCACCACCGTCCCGGGGGGAAGATGTGTCCGGGCAGCGCCCCGTGCATCCCGGTAGCGGGGCCCGCCGTTCACCGTCGGACGTTGACCGCGCCCGGCGTCACTTCTTCTTCGGCGCCGTCCCCGACATGTCGCGGATGAAGACGCGGTCGATGCCGTGGATGCGCAGGGCCACCAACTCGTCCGGGGTGACGTTGGGGTAGCCCGAATCACGCATCTGCTTCACGAACTCGGGCGTGACACCGTGGATGCGGAAGGCCAGGATCTGCTCCTGCGTGAGGTCCTTGAAGCCCAGCTCGCGCATCTGCTTCACGAACTCGGGCGTGACGCCGTGGATGCGGAAGGCGATGACGTCATCCGAATCCGTGCTCTGGAATCCCAGTTCGCGCAGCTGCTTCACGAAGTCGGGCGTGACGCCGTGGATGCCCATGGCCATCAGCTGATTCCAGGGCAGCTTCGTGAAGCCGGCGCCGGAGAGCTCCTTCACGCGCTGGGGCGTGACGCCGTGGATGCGGCCCTCGACCAGTTCCTTGAACGACAGCCCGGGGAAGCCTGCGTCGGACATGCCGCGCACGTACTCGGGCGTCACGTCGAAGATGCCCACCTGGATGAGCTCCTCCGTGCCGAGCTGCTTGTAGCCCAGCGCGGCCAGGGCCTGGATGCGGGCGGTCGTGACGTTGGTCGCCGCCATCTGGAACTGCGCCTCGGGCGTGATGTCCGAGTAGCCCAGCGTGGCCATCGTCTTGAGGAAGGCGCTGCTGGCATCGAAGCGGAAGTGGCCCGCGCCCTGGCCGTCCTGGAACTGGCCCTCGAAGCGGAAGGTGCCGGCCTCGCGCGGCAGGGTGAAGGTGGTGGCGCCGCCCGTGGTGGACAGCCCCTGGAAGGACGCCCGAGGTTCGGTGAAGCCCATGTTGCGGTGCGGGCTCTGGTGGAGCTGGAGGTTCAGGATGGAGGGGGCGCTGCTCTTGGACGAGGCCGACCAGGTGCCACGTGGCTCGAAGGTGGAAGAGGCCGCGACGGCGGAGGCGGCCATCAACAACAGGGCCACGAGGGACAGGCGTGACGACATGAGACGCATGGTGGGCTCCTTCGGGTAGACCCCTCCCGTGCGGCGCGCGTCCGGTGGGACCTGCGCCGAGCGGGATGGGCGGTCGAGACGTGAGGGGTGATGGTGTGCGGGACGAACGGCTTACTTCGAGTCGGTGCCGCGCATCTTCCGGATGAAGGCCGCGTCCACGCCGCCGGTGCGCAGCCGCACCAGTTCGTCGACGGAGAGGTCCTTCAGGCCCGCGTCGTGGAGTTCGCCCAGGAAGTTGGCGTCCACGCCCGTGGCGCGCAGCCGCTGGAGCGTTTTCGCATCCGTCGTCTGCACGCCCGCCTTGCGCATGCTGGCGAGCCAGCCCGGGTCCACGCCCACGGCGCGAAGCTGCATCAGCTCCCGGGCCTTCAGCTTCGACAGGCCGTGCTTGTTCATCTCTCGGATGTACTCGGGGCTCACGCCCACGGCGCGGAGGTGAGCGAGCTCCTCCAGGGACATGCCGGTGTAGCCGGCGTCCTTGAGGCCGCGGACGAAGTCTTCGTCCACGCCCACGGCGCGCGCGTGGGACAGGGCCTTCGGGTCATCGATGTTGAAGCCCGCGGACTTGAGGGACTGGATGTAGTCGGGCGTGACGCCCAGGTGTCGCAGGTGCGTCAGTTCCTTCACTTCCAGCTTCCGGCCGAAGCGCGTGTTCATGTCCTGGACGTAGTCAGGGGTGATGCCGGCGTGGGTCATCATCACGAGGTTGGAGACGGTCGGCGTGTAGCCCATGGCCGTCAGCTGCTGCACGCGCTCCGGGGTGATGCCCGCGTTCTTGAGCGCGATGAGCTGCGCGACGGAGAGCTGCTGCCCCGCGCCGACCCGTGTCTGCCGGTCCAGCTCCCGCTGGGCGCGCGAACCCAGGCTCCGCGCCTGAGGGGCAGGAGACGGAGCGGACGCCGGTGCCACGCGGGCCGCCACGGCCGCGACACCGGCGGGAGGCGCGGGAGGCGCCGGGGGCGCGGGCGGTGCCACGGGCAAGGGCGCGGGAGGCACCGGCGGGGTGCGCGAGAGCGCCGGGATGGGCGGAGCCTGGACGAGGACGGGCTCGTCGCCCGGCCGCGGCGCGGTGTCCGTCTGTCCCAGCAGGAGCGACGTCAGCGGCGCGGCCACGGCGAGGCTGCTGACCAGGGTGAGTACGGAGGCGCCCGCCGCCCAGCGCGAAGCGCAGCGCGACGTGGGCAGGGTGATGAGCCGCCGCACGCGCTCCGGCAGTGAGCCGCCCAGCGCGGACATGGCGGGGCTCGGCGTTCCCGGCAGCACGCGGAGCGTTTCAAGCGCCGTCAGCGCCCGGGCGTAGGAGACGGAGTTGCCGCTGGCGGCCACCGCGACGTCGTCGCAGCAGTGCTCCCGTTCGACGCGGATGACGTGGGAAATCCAGCGGACCGCGGGGTGGAAGAAGAGCAGCGTCTCCACCAGCACCTGCGCCAGGTTCACCGCGAAGTCGTGACGGCGGATGTGGGCCAGTTCATGGGCCAGCACCATCTCCAGCTGCCGAGCGGGCAGGCCCGACAGGGTGGACACGGGCAGGAGCACCACGGGCGACAGCCAGCCCACCGCGGCGGGAACGTCCACGTCGGAGGACTGGAGCAGCCGCACCGCGCGGCGCAGGCCCATGCGTCGCGACAGGGCGTCAAGCCGCTCCTGCCACGCCTCGGGCGCGGGCAGGGCGCGGTCCGCCAGCCGGCGCAGCTTCATCCATTCCGCCGCCATCCGCCCCGAGCACAGGCCCACGCCCGCCACCCACGCCAACACCAGCCAGTGCAGGTGCGCTTCCACCTGGGACAGCGCGCGTTGCAGCAGCAGTCCGGCCATGACCAGGAACGAGCCCAAGCCGGTCAGCACCGTGCTTTCGAAGCCACTCGCGGCGCCGTCCTCGGCCATGTCCGCGTCAATCCACGCGGGCGACGCCGCGACGGGCGACAACCGCCATGCGGGACGCGCCGCCGTGTCCTTCACGGGGGGCGGATTCGCGTCATCCACCCGGAGTTGCGCGCGCGGCACGGAGAGGTCCATCGCCACTCGCGCGGGCGCGCCGTGGAAGTGCTTCCACCCGGAGGCCACCGGCAACGCGAGCGCCAACACCAGCGCCCCACAGGCCAGCGCGTAACGCGCGTGCGCCGCGCGCCGCCCCACCGTGATGAGCGCCACCGCCAGCATCAGCGCCACCAGCGTGCCCTGCCAGAGCGAGTGCAGCAGCGCCCACCCCAGGGACTCCATCAGCAGCCGGCTCATTCCTCGCCTCCTTCCAGGGTGTCGAGCAGCCGGCGCAGCTCCGCCAGTTCCTCGGGACGCGTCTTCTTCGACGACAAGGCCTGCATCGCCAGCCGCGCCGGAGAGCCACCGAAGGCGCGGTCCACCAGGTCCGTCACCAGCTGCCGCTGGGTGCGCTGCTCCGTGGCCCGGGGCCGGTACACGTGCGCGCGCTGGGACTCGTCACGCTCCACCAACCCCTTCTCCGTCATGATTTGCATCAGCTTCAGCACCGTCGTGTACCCGGTGCCCTCCGGCTCGTCGCGGGTGAGGGCTTCGTGCACCTCGCGCACCGTGCTGTCGCCACGCGCCCAGAGGACCCGCAGGATGGCCAGCTCCCCATCCGTGGGACGCGGCAGCTTCGTCTCACTCATGACGCTTCCTTCCATGACTCGATTGCCTGGACCCATATTACGAATGGATTCGTAGATGTCAACGAAGCCCTTCGTAGATGCGGTCCGTCAAAAGCCCCCTGCCTCTGGGTGAGGGAGGGGGCTTGGGAGCACAGGCGGGTGCCCGGCCGTCAGCTGTCCTGTCGCGTCGTGGGCTCCGGTGGCGTCTGGGCGGCGGCCTGGTCCTCCCAGAAGCGGCGCGGGTGGCCGTCACCGCGGGTGCCGCCGGAGAGCCGGTCCACCCAGGGATACCGCTGGGCCTCCTCGGCCGTGTAGCCCAGGTTGAAGACGGTGGGGCTCTTGGGCTTGTCACCAGACTTCTCGTAGAAGGTCCCGAAGAGGCGGTCCCAGAAGTAGTTGGTGATGCCGTAGTTGCCCTGCTCGTTGTGGAAGTGGTGCGACAGGTGCAGCCGCTTGATGTCCTTCAGGAACTGGGACTTGGGCGTGTAGTTCAGGTGCTGGATGCAGTGGCAGAACTCATAAAAGCACGTAATCACCATGGCCCAGCCCAGCGCGGCGGCGGCGCCCGCCTTGCCGCCAATGAGATAGCCAATGGGGGCAATCACGCCGCCCACGGTGGGGAGCACGTTGGCCAGCGCGCCGAAGAGCACGCGCAAGTCGTGCGGGTCCTGGTGGTGGTCGAAGTGGATGCGCTTCCACGTCGCCGCGGTGAGCGGTGATTTGTAGAGGAACCGGCTGTGCAGGATGTGCTTGTGCACCAGGTACCAGCCGAAGGGGAACGCCACGCTCGCGGCGAGCATCGCCAGCAGCATGCGCAGCGGGTTCTCGAACCACTTCACGGCCAAGGCCAGGCTGATGATGCCCACGGTGATGTAGGCCACCACCGCGTAGTAGGTGAAGAACGAGTAGACCAGGTCGCCCAGCGTCATC
Source organism: Myxococcus sp. NMCA1 (assembly GCF_026810205.1). Lineage (NCBI taxonomy): Bacteria > Pseudomonadati > Myxococcota > Myxococcia > Myxococcales > Myxococcaceae > Myxococcus > Myxococcus sp. NMCA1. The sequence goes on from NZ_CP113950.1 coordinate 198,330, forward strand.
CGGTCCAGGTTGTGCTTGCGGTTCTTCAGGAACGAAAAGGGTGCGCTGACTGCCACGGTATCCTCGCAGGGCGCCGCTGCCTCCCATGGAGGCAGACGAAGCAGGAGTGTGTGCGCGCCGTACCCGCCCGGCCACGGGGCTTACGGCGGTGCTGTCAGTACCAGGGGCCCTTGAAATTGCCGCATCCTGAAGGGCGCTCCATAGCGTTTTCCTGGAGCAGGTGAGAAGCAACCCTGCTGAATGAACAGGCGGTGTGTTGCCTGCCTGCCCAGAAGCCGGCCCAGGCGCGGGCTTCCTTCGCGTCCGATAGCAGCCCACTTTCCTGGAGGCCAGGATGACTTTCCGGGAGGCGCGGATGGCGGAGCACGAAGGACAGCAGACCCCCAGGACCAAGGTACGCAGGCGCAGGACATCGACTCCCAAGACAGTGCGCACTGGTGAACGGAGTGCCGGGCCGGACCGGGGCAGCATCGCCCTGCGCCGCACGGCGTCAGAGTACCGGGCCACGGCGGAGGAGCAGGCGGCGCGCGTGCGTGAGGAAATCGAGGCGGCGCTGGTCCAGGCCCGCAGCACCCGCGAGGCCATTGAACAGCGCATCGCGGATCAACTGCACGCGCCGCCGGTGCGCCACACGCCCCCGCCGCGGCGCAAGCGCGCCACCCGGGCGTCCCGGAAGTAGCGCGTCGTTCAGGGGGCGACGCGCGTGGGGTTCGGCGCGGCCACGGGGGCGACGTCCTCGGGCCCCGCGCTGGAGGCGGGCTCCCCCAGCTGCTTCAGCTTGCGCGCCAGGTCAGCGGCCTGCGCGCCCTTGGCACCCAGCTCGTTGCCCTGCACTCCGATGAAGGAGACCCGGGCTCGCTCCAGCATCGCCACCTGCGCGTGGAGCTGGGCCAGCAGCCGCTCCTTGCGGCGGGCCAGCACGTCCAGGTGGTTGAGCTCCTCACCCAGCGAGGACGCGGCCAGCTCCAACTGCCGGCGGGCCACCGCGTCCTGCGTGGCGGCGGCGCGCTCCCGCAGCTCGCGCACCTGGGCGTCCACGTCGTTGGCCACCACGGAGCCGAGCTGTGCCTCCAGCCCGAAGTGGACCTCCGCCAGTGAGAAGCTGTCGCCCGTCATCTTCTCCAGCACGCCCAGCAGCTCCGTGCGCCCGGTGCTGGGCGGCATCTTCGTCACCACGTCCTTGCACTGGCGGTAGAGCGTCAGCGCCCGCGTGGCGAGGGTGCGCGAGTCGCCCTTGAGCGCGTCCTGCAACTGGCGGCCCCGCGCCTCCACCGCGTCCAGCTCCACGCGGAGGTTGGCCGGCAGCGTGCCGATGCTCCAGAAGAGGCCCACGACGAGGAAGCCCACCAGCGCCGACAGCAGGCCGTCGCTCCCCAGGAAGCGCGCCTCCAGCACCTGTTGGACGTAGAGGCCCAGTGGGACGAGCACGCCCGCGGCGGCGGCGCTGGTGGCCACCGCGGCGGGCTGCCCCGGCTGCTCCCGTCCATGGCCCAGCCATGCCACCAGCGCCGCGGCGAGCGCGCCCGCGAGGCTCACGGGCAACGGCTCCGGCGCTCGGAAGAAGTAGGGCAGGGCGGGCAGCACCGTCAGCGCCAGGCGCAGCGCCAGGGGGTGGACCCCGGTGGGCTTCACGCACGCCTGCGCCGCGGCCACGATGGCGACGTACTCCGGTGTCAGGTGCAGGTCCGGAACGGCCCCCGCGACCAGGCCCATGCAGGCGGCACCTCCCAGCGCGCGAAGCGTGCGGGTCTCGAACTCCTCGCGGTGGAAGTACTGCACGGAGAGGGCCATGGGTTCACCGTCCTGCTAGTACGTGTTGTTCTGGCCGAAGTTCTTGATGGACTTCTTGAGGAGGTTGCGCGACTCGGCCTGCGCCTCCTCCGCGCTGGACGCGCCCGCCAAGGCTGCCTGGGAGCGGTTCACGTCCGCAAGCTCCCCGGACAGCGCGTCCGCGGAGGAGCCGAAAATGGTCCGGGCGTTGTCCAGCAGGCTACGGGCCTTCGCCTTGTTGCCGCGCTTCATCTCCTCCGCGGCGGCCACCATGTGCTGGGTGCCCAACGCCCGGGTCGCGTGGACGCGCACCTCCTTGTCCAGGTGCTCGCGCACGAGGTCCAGGTCGCTCGTCACCTCCGCGGTGAGCCGCAGCGCCGTCTCCGTCGGCATGTCACGCGCCACGTCGACGTAGTGCACCCGGGCGTTCAGCAGGGCGAGCGCGCCGGTGGTCCGCGGGGTGTTCAGCGTCAGCTTCGCCATGATGCGCACCGTCTGGGCGCTGGCCATGTCGTACAGCGGCACCTTCAGCACGTTGCCCTCGCGGAAGGACGCCATGCCCATGACCTCCACGTGCTGCACCTCGGGCGGGACGTCCAGCCGCAGCTCCACCAGTCGCGCCACGGTGCTGGTCGCCTGGTCCAGCTCGCGGGAGAAGACCTCCGCCAGCCGCGCCGAGTCGTCGATGAAGCCGGAGAAGCCGCCTCCCTGCTCGGCCATGCCGCGCATCAGCGTCTCCTGATAGTCCCGGCCCACGCCCAGCGCGCTGACGGTGATGCCGTCGCGGCGCAGCTGGCGGACCTGGTCCAGCAGGCCCGGCTCGGACACGATGCCCGTGGTGGGCTGCCCGTCGCTCAGCAGGATGGCGCGGCTGACGCGGTACTCGCGCATGTGGGGCCGCAGGGCGTTGGCCGCGGCGTCGAGCGCGCCGCTGATGTTGGTGCTGCCGTCATCCTGCAGCCCGGAGATGAGGGTCAGCAGCTCCTCGCGCGCCTCCTCCGTCATCCGACGGCTGGGCTGCACCCGCACGTCGGTGCCGTAGTCGATGAAGGCGAGTCGGTCCTCGGGCTTCAGGCGCTGCACCAGCTCCGTGGCGGCGCGCCGGGCGTCGGCCAGCTTCTGGCCGTTCATGGAGCCGGAGCGGTCCAGCACCAGCGCCAGGCTGACGGGCACCCGCTGGCCGGTCTCCGCCGGGCGCGCCTTCAGCTCCAGCCACGCGAAGGCCTCGCTGGGCCCCGTCTGCACGTACGCGCCGGACAGCTTGCCCGCCATGTTCAGGGCGCCGTCCTCCGGCTTGGATGTCACCAGCGTCAGCGTCCGAGTGGCGGGCGGGTCCTCCGGGCGCCGCACCGTGTGGCTGGTGTCCGTGACGGCGGGAGGGGGCGGTCCGGGCGGCGTGGGCGGCGTGCCCAGCAGGAGCGCGCCCACGGCGAGCACTCCCGTCGCGGCGACCAGCAGCAATGAGCGGTTCATTCAGGGCCTCGAGGTTGGAAGGATGCGGCACACTCGCCTGGAGTCACCCGAGGCCGCATCGGTCACCAGGAGGAGGGTCCGCCCGTTGCCCGATACGACCTCCGCTCGCGGGCTCAGGCGTCGTGCGCCGGCTGTCGCTGCCGGACGAGCTCTTCCACCACGCCGCGGACGCGGGCTTCGTCGAAGGGCTTCTCCAACAGCAGGTTGGGGATGCTGGCCAGGAAGTCCCGCGCGCCCGAGGTGAACGCGCCACCGGAGACGAACACGAAGCGGCGCTCCAGCCCCGCGTACTCGCGCCGCACGGCCTCGTACACGTCGCGCCCCGTCAGGTCCGGCATCATCACGTCGCACAGCACCGCGTCCGGTGCCAGCCCGCGCTCCAGCAGCTCCAGCGCCTGGCGCCCGCTGCACGCCACGTCCACCTGGTGCTCGCGGAGGATGCGCTGCAGTACCCGGCCCACCGCGGGCTCGTCATCCACCACCAGCACCCGGCCGCGCGGCGCGTGCGGTGCTTGCCGCGAGTCAGGCTCCGAGGGCTTCGCGCGCTCCACCGTCTCCGGCGTGGGCAGCACCACCCGGAAGAGGGTGCCTCGCCCCGGCTCGCTGTCCACGGTGATGTCGCCGCCCAGCCCGCTGATGATGCTGTGGCAGATGGACAGGCCCAGCCCCGTGCCCACGCCCACCGGCTTGGTGGTGAAGAAGGGGTCGAAGATGCGGTCGATGACCTCACGCGCGATGCCCACGCCCGTGTCCGCCACCTCCACCACCACGCGCCCGGCGCCGTCCACCCGCGTGGCCAGCCGGATTTCGTGCCGGTGCGCCGCGCCCTCTGGAATGGCCTGCGCCGCATTCACCACGAGGTTGAGGAACACCTGGCTGAGCTTGCCCTCGTTGGCCATGACGGGCGGGATGTCGCCGTAGTCGCGCCGCAGCTGCGCGCGGTGGCGGATTTCGTTGGCCGCCATCATCGCCACCGATTCCAGCACCGCGTGCACGTCCAGCGGCGACACGCGCTCCTCGTCCGGCCGGGAGAACGTCTTGAGCTGGCGGACAATCTGCCGCACGCGCTCGGCGCCCTCACACGCCTCTTGCAGCACCTCCTGCCATTCACCCAGGTCCGGCTCGCCCTTGAGCCGCGCCTGGAGCGCCGCCGCGCCGTCCCCGGGCGGCAGGCTGCGGTTGAACTCGTCGGACAGGAAGCCCAGGTTGGACAGCACGAAGGCCAGCGGGTTGTTGATTTCGTGCGCGATGCCCGCCGCCAGCGTGCCCACCGACGCCAGCCGGTCCGCCAGCGTCAGCCGCGCCTGGAGCTGGCGCTGCTCCGTCACGTCGCGGGCAATGGAGACCACCGCGGGCTGGCCGTCGAAGCGCAGCGGCAACGACACCACCTCCGCCACGCGGGTGCGCCCGTCCCTGCGCACCAGCCGCCGCTCGCCGGTGAGCGCGCCGGCCCGCACCGCGTCCGGGCTGCGCATGTCCCGCACGAACTCCGTGAGGGGGCGGCCCACCAGCTGGTCCGCGCGCTCGAAGCCCAGCGTGGCCACCAGCGCCGCGTTGGCGTAGACAATCTGGTTGTCCCGTTCGATGGCCGCCGCGTCCGGCACGCCCTCCAGCAGCGCGCGGAAGCTCGCCTCCGACAACCGCAGGGCTTCTTCCGCCTGCCGGCGCACGGTGATGTCGCGCGCCAGGCCCTCCACCGCCACCATGCGTCCAGAGGCGTCCGTCACCGGCGCCACCACGTGCTCCAGCCACAGCGTCCGCCCGTCGGGGTGGAGGAAGCGCACCACCACCGGCGCGCCCTGGAAGGGCTCCGGCGCTTCCAGCAACTGCTCCATCAGCGCGCGGTCCTCCTCGTGCACGCGCCGGTACCACAGCTCCGCGTCCGCGTAGTGCGCCACCGGCCCATAGCCCAGCTTGGTATGGGCCACGCGGCTGACGTAGGCGAAGCCGCGCGGGGCCTCGCGCCGGTACACGTAGAGGACGTCCGACGCGTTCTCCGCCAGCTGACGGAAGCGCCGCTCGCGCTCGCGCAGCGCCCGCTCTGATTCGCGCCGCTCCAGCGCCATGGAGATGGCGCCCGCCGCCGCCGACAGCAGGTCCACCTCCAGCCGGTCCCACCGCCGCGCCTCCGAGGTGTTGTCGAAGCCCACGAACCCCGTCAGCACGCCGCGCACGCGCAGGGGCAGCACCAGCAGGGACAGGATGCCCTGTGGGTCCAGCAGCTCCCGCTCTGGCGCGGGGAAGCTCTCCACCAGGCCCTCGATGACGTCGCCCCGCGACAGCGTCTCCGTCCAGCGCCGCAGCGCGGGCTCCATGGGCACGTTCTGGAGGTCCGGGTTGTCTATTTCGGGCTTCACGCCGGGCGCGCACCACTCCGCGCGCTGGCTGCTCAGGACGGCGCCGTCCTGCGCCCGGTGCAGCTCGAACACGTAGACGCGGCTGGCGCCCGACGCGTGGCCCAGCGGCGCCAGCGCGGGCCCGTAGAGGTCGCCGCCATCCTGCGTGGCCAGCAGCCGCTGCTGCATGTCCACCAGCGCGGTGAGGTAGCGCTCTCTCCGCGCCAGCGCGCCGTCCGCCGCCTTGCGCTCGGTGAAGTCGTTGAGCGTGCCCGCCGTGCCCAGGATGCCGCCGTCGTCGTCGTGCATCAGCCGGGCGAACACCTCCACCCAGCGGTAGCTCCCGTCGCGCGTGAGGTAGCGCATCTCATGGCGCACGAACTCCACTTCCCCCGCGAACAGCTTCTGGAGCGGCTCCGGGTCGCGCTCCCGGTCATCCGGGTGGAGGAAATCCGAGAAGGAGCGGCCCAGGCTCTCCTCCACGCTGAAGCCGGTGATGTCCGTCCAGGCCGGGTTGAGGAAGGTCCACGTCCCCGCCAGGTCTGTCTGGAACACCACTTCCCGCAGGCTGTCGATGACGCCTCGGTAACGGTGCTCGCGGGAGGTCCAGTCAGGCGTGGAGTGCGGCTTCTGCATGATGGAACTCGAGAAAGTGGGCCGCGCGGGTGGACGCAAGGTCACCCGGATGCGCTACAAAGGGACAGAGAATCTGGATTTCCGGGCAGGCAAGCAAGGGGGGCTTCGATGACCCTGGCAGGTGCGGGATGGGGATGGCGCCCCTTCTGCTGTTCTGTGGAAACACGGAGGCTGCCCTTCGTCCGGGGAAGGAGACATGCCTCCATGTTGCCTCTGCTCGCGGGAAGTCCCTCATGGCCTCTGGAAGCGCCCCGCTTTCGATGACGCATCTGGACTCCGAAGAGGCGGACGCCCTGCTGAAGGAGGGCGTCCTCCGGTTGCTGCTCGAGCAGGCGGGCGAGGCGCTCGTGTTGGTGGATGTCACCGGGCGTGTGCTCGCTTTCAACGTGGAGGCCGGGCGTCAGTTCCGCATGAGCCGGCCCGAACGCGCCGAGCAGGGTTGGTTGCCCGGTTGTGTATGGACGCGTGCGGAGGATGCGTCCATGTCGGTGGAGGTGCCGCCCCTGGCACGCGCGCTCACGGGCGAGTGGGTGGCGGAGGCCCGCTGGCGGGTGCGCCGGCCGGATGGGACGCACGTCCTGCTGCGCGCCTCCGCGGTGCCGCTGGAGCACGACGAGGGCCCGACGGCTGGAGCGCTGCTGCGCGCATGTGAAGTGGCCTCGTCCGTGGGGCTGGACGCGGTGGGCTCGGCGCGGCTGCTGGCGGAGGCCGGTGCGCTGCTGGGCGCCGCGTTCGACGATGAGGCCGCGCCGCGGTTGCTCCGCTTGCTGGTGCCCGCGCTCGCGGACGCGGCGGTGCTGTACCTGGGCCTGCCCGGCGGGCCGCCGCGCCCGGTGACGGCGCTGCACGCCGAGCCGGAGCGCCATGGCCTGCTGGAGGAGGCGCTGCGCCGCTACCCGCTGCCGCCCGAGCGCGTGCTGCCGTTGTTCGGCACCGGCCAGTCGGAGCGGTTGCGGGTGACGGAGGCCCACGTGGAGGCCGCCGCGCGGGACGCGGAGCACGCGCGGCTGCTGCGGGGGCTGGGCCTGCGCTGCTACCTGGGCGTGCCGCTGGTGGCGCGCGAGCGCGTCATCGGCACGCTGGCCCTCTTCCGCGCGGATGAAGCCCGCGACTTCAGCGCGGAGGAACTGCGGCTGGCGGAGGAAGTGGCCCGCCGCACCGCGCTCTCCGTGGACAACGCGCAGCTCCTCCAGGAGGCGCGCGAAGCGGTGCGTCTGCGCGACGAGTTCCTGGGAATCGCCAGCCACGAGCTGAAGACGCCGCTGACGCCGCTGCACCTCAAGGTGCAATTGCTGCAGAAGCAGGTGGATGGGATGGCGGCCCACAACCAGCCGGTGTCCGCCGAGCGCGTGTCGGAGACGCTGGAGGTGGTGCAGCGGCAGGTGCGCAAGCTGACGAGTCTGGTGGACAACCTGCTCGACGTGTCGCGAATCACCGCGGGCCGCTTGCGGCTGGAAGTGGAGGAGATGGACCTGGCCAGCGTGGCGGCGGAAATCCTCTACCGCTTCGCGCCGTCCGCCTCGCAGCTGCAGTGTGAGCTGGAGTTGCACGCGCCGGTGCCCGTCATGGGCCGGTGGGACCGGCTGCGGCTGGAGCAGGTGGTGACCAATCTGCTGTCCAACGCGCTGAAGTACGGCGCGGGCCACCCCGTGCGCGTGGCGGTGGAGGCGGAGGGGCTCACCGCTCGCCTGACGGTGCGCGACGGCGGCATCGGCATCTCCGCGGAAGATTTGCCGCGCATCTTCGAGCGCTTCGAGCGCGCGGTGAGTGACAGGCACTACGGCGGCCTGGGCCTGGGGCTCTACATCACCCGGCAGATTGTGGAGGCCTTCGGCGGCACGGTGCGCGCCACCAGTGAGCCGGGGCAGGGCTCCCTCTTCGTGCTGGAGCTGCCGCGCGGTGACATCCCCGAGGAGTGGCTGACGGCGCACGGCGCGCCGGAGCCGTCGTCGTCCTGACGCGCTAGGCCGCGCTCGCGGATGCCGCGGGCTCGGCGCGGCGGGGCAGCCGCACGTGGAAGCTGCTGCCGCGCTGGGGCCCCGGGCTCTCCGCCCAGATGGCGCCGCCGTGGCGCTCCACGATTTCGCGGCAGATGAAGAGGCCCAACCCCAGTCCGCCGAAGTGGCGCGCCTGGGCGTTGGACGCGCGCGCGAAGGGCCGGAACAGGTCCGCCACGTTCTCCGGAGGGATGCCGATGCCCTCGTCGCGCACGCTCAGCAGCACGTGCGTCTCCGCGGCCTCCAATGACATGCGCACCGCGCCGCCGTGGGGTGAATAGCGCACGGCGTTGCTGACCAGATTGGTGAGCACCTGCTCCAGCCGCAGCGCGTCCCAGTCGCCCTCCACCGGGTGGGCGGGGACGTCCAGCTCGAAGGTGACGCCGGACTCGGTGCGCAGCTCGAAGCGCTCCAGCACCTCGCCCAGCAGGGGGACCAGGTCCAGACGCTTGCGCTCCAGCTCCAGCCGCCCGCCCTGGATGCGCGCGGTGTCCAGCAGGTCATCCACCAGCCGCGTCAGCCGCTCCGTCTGCCGGGCCATGGAGCGCAGCGCCTTGAGCAGCCGCTCGCGCTCCGGGAAGTCTCCGCTTTTCTCCAACCGCTGGAGGGTGAGCGCGGCGAAGCCCTTGAGCGGGGTGAGCGGCGTGCGCAGCTCGTGGCTGGCCACGCTGAGGAACTCCTCTCTCGCGCGCACCGCCTCCTTCAGCTCCGTCTGTGTGGCGCCCGTGCGGGCCGCCATCTCGTTGAAGCCGCGGGCCAGCTCACCCAGCTCGTCGTCTTCCTCCACGTCCACGCGCTGCGACCAGTCGCCCGCGGTCAGCGCGGCGGTGGCGGTGCGCAGATGGTCCAGGCGGCGGATGACGTCGCGGGCAACCAGCTGCGACAGCAGCAGGGCCATGAGGACGCCCAGCAGCACCAGTCCCACCACCGCGGCGCTCATGCGCGTAATCGCCGCGTAGGCCACCACCAGCTCCTGCGTCACCAGCACGCTCCACTCCGTGCCTTCCACGGGGGCCTCGGCGGCGAGCATGCGGCGGTCCGCCGCGTCGAAGGCCTCCAGCACGCCGATGCCGGGACGCAGCAGCTCCAGGCTGAGCGCGTCCGGCAGGTGTGCTTCGCCCAGCAGCGGCGCGCCGGGCGCGGTGTCGCGCAGCACCTTGAGGCCGCGCCGGTCCAACACCTGCACGCGGAAGCGCCGCGACGCGGGCGTGGTGGCCTGGCTCAGGCGCTCCAGGGACAGCAGGCCCACCAGCATGCCCCGCACCTCGCCGTCCTCGCGGAAGGGCTGCGTCACCGCGACCAAGGGCTGGCCGGGCGGACGGATGAAGGGCGGAGACACCTCGGCGCCCCGGGTGAAGGCCGGGGGCAGGAAGTCGCGCGGCTCCAGGTTCCACCCCTCCACGCTGGGCGACGCGGCCAGGATGTGGCCCTGGGTGTCCACCGCGAGCGCCGCGTCGAAGGCGCGCTCCTGTGCCGCCAGGTTGACCAGGTAGGGCTCCAGCCGCTCCGGCGCGGCCGCGGCGAAGGCGGCGCGGAAGCCCGGGGACTCCAGCATCAGCGCCAGGGACTCGCCCGCGTCGTCCAGGTAGCGCCGCAGGAAGTCGGCCTCGCCCGCAGCGGCGCGCTGCGTGTCGTCGCGCACCTGCTGTTCAATCGCGTTCTGCGCCAGGTACGCCGCCAGCCCGCCCAGCGCCAGCAGCGGCACCAGCCCCGCGAAGGCCAGCCCGCGCAGCAGCTTCCACCCCACCGTGCGAGGCGCGCGCGGCCGCCAGTCCAGGGCCTGCGCGACACAGGCCAGGGTGAGCACCGCGTACACGCTGGCTCCCAGCCATGAAGCACCCCGGCCCAGCGCGTACGCGAGCAGGGCGAAGGGCACCGCCAGCCCGCCCATGAACAGGGCTGGCAGTTGGCGGTGGAGCCGGTGGGAAGGCAGCAGCAGGCCCACACCGCACACGGCGAAGAGCAGGCCCACCAGGGGCCGCAGGGGCGCGAGGTGGGCGTAGACGGAGAGCGGGAAGCGCTCGGGCACCACCAGCATGGCCACGCCGAACGCCGCGCCGGTGAGCGCCGCGAAGGTGCGCAGCACGGGCCGCTGGCGCATGGCGGGCCAGGCCTCCAGCACCACGCCGCCGAAGAGCACCGGGTAGAGGATGATGCCCGTGAAGCTGCCCGGCAGGACGTTGAGCACCCACCAGTACAGCGCCATGGCCGCGCCCAGCAGCAGGCGTCCCGTGACGTCCAGCCAGCGCGGCGCGCGCGGGTACAGCAGCGCGCCCATGAGCATGATGCTGCCCGTCAGGTACGTGAGGCCCAGCACGCGCACGTACGGGTAGAGCGGCCGGAAGGAGGCCACCCGGAACTCGTATGGGACGTACGTCATCAGCACGCCGAACATCAGGCCCACGACGGCGGCGGGCCAGGTGAGCGGCAGGAGTGCCGGTGGGGACGGCGCCTGGATTTGCGGTGAAGGCGAAGAAGACATCTTTGCGGATTCACGCGCGACGGGCGCCATGGGTGCTAGTGCCCCCCGGGCTTTCGTCGAAGGCTCGACATCACGCGACCTCGAGCACCGTCCACTCGCGGACCTCGCCCGCGAGCATCACTTCCACCGTATCTCCCGCCTTTCGGCCCATGAGGGCGCGCCCCACGGGGGAGGCGGGGGTGATGACGGACAGGAAGCCGTCACCGCCCGGCCCCGTCAGCTCGGTGCCGGCGCCCGCGGGCAGGACGAAGAAGGTCCGCTCGGAGAAGCCCTCCTCGTCCTCGGTGCTGACGTCCACGATGGCGCCCAGCGCCACCGGCCCCTGCCGGGGGAAACGTGGGAACTCCGCCTGACCGAACTTCGTCAGCGCCTGGAGTTCTTCCTGGACCCGGCGGGCCCGCTGGGCCTGTCCGGTGGCGAGGCTGCCGAACTCCAGGGCGGCGCGGCCGTCCTCTTTCTTCTCGGACTCCGTGGCCAGACTGCGGGCGGCCTCGCGGGCCTCCGCCTCGGCGCGGTGGGCCAGCCGGTCGCTCTGCTGGAGGCGGTCCGCGAGCTGGCCCAGGAGTGCATGCTTGTCGAGTCGCATGGGTGGTACAGAACTGTAGCGTCCATGGCGGACACCTCCAGTTTTCGGCCAGTCGCCCCCCGCCCGTCCGGGCTTAGAGTGGGGGCATGACACCCCAGGAACTCTCGGAGAAGGCCCGGCAACTCGTCGCCGAAGGCGCGGTGCTGCTGGATGTGCGCACGCCGCAGGAATTCCAGGAAGGGCACCCCGAGCCCGCCCGGAACATCCCCGTGCAGGAGCTGCCCCGCCGGCTGGCCGAGGTGGGCCCGCCCGGTACGCGCGTGGTGGTGTACTGCGCCGCCGGTGGCCGCAGCGCCCAGGCCGTGCAGCTGCTTCACGCCAACGGCTTCCCGGACGTCTTCGATCTCAAGTCCGTGAAGAACTGGTAGCCAACCGGGGGCAGGTGACACGGGCGCCCGGTTGGAGCAGGGTTCGCCCTCCGGCCATGAGCCGCACGGCTGGCTTCCTCATCGTGGCGTTGTCGGGCGTGTGTTTCGGCGCGTTGGGCCTCTTTGGCCGCCTGGCCTATGCGGCGGGCACGGACGTGGCCACGCTGCTCTTCCTTCGCTTCTCCCTCGCCGGGGCGGTGCTCGCCGGTGTCATGGTGCTGCGCCGCCAGCGGTGGCCCCGGGGTGGGGTGCTGGTGGCCCTGGTGCTGCTGGGCGCCGCCGGGTACTTCAGCCAGTCCGGGGCCTACTTCTTCGCCCTGCAGCACGCGCCCGCGGGGCTGGTGGCCCTGCTGCTGTACTCCTTCCCCGCGCTGGTGGCGCTGGTGCAGCGTGTCGTCTTCAAGGAGCACCTGGGCCGGGTGAAGTGGCTGGCGGTGGTCCTGTCGGTGGGCGGCACGGTGCTGACAGCCGACCTGTCCCAGGGCGGCGCCACGCTGCCGGGCGTGCTGCTGGGCCTGCTGTCCGCGCTGTTCTACACCGTCTATGTCGTCGCCAGCGGCCGGGTGTCCGGTCGGGCGGGGCCGCTGGCCTCCAGCACCGTCATCCTCTGCTCGGCGGGTTTCTCCTTCGGCGTGGCCATGCTGGTGCGTGGCCCTGCCTTCCCCGGCTCCGTCACGGGCTGGGCCGCGGTGGTGGGGCTGGCGCTGGTGGCCACGGTGGCCGCGGTGCTCCTCTTCTTCGTGGGCATCCAGCGCATTGGCCCGGTGAACACGTCGCTGGTGTCCAACCTGGAGCCCCTGACGGCGGTGGTGCTGGGGGTGCTCTTCCTGGACGAGCGGCTCACCCCGCGTCAGGTCCTGGGAGGCGTTCTCATCCTCGGGGCCGCGGTGATGCTGGCCCGCGCCGATGTGCCCCGCGTCTCCCCGGAGCCGCCCGCGGGAGGCGGTGCTCCGGGGACGGTGCCCGGTTAGTCCCGGGCACGCGACTCCATCCGTCCTACCAGCGCGTCACTTCGCGCAGGAAGCGGTGCACGTCCTGGTTGAAGCGCTGCGGCAGCTCCGCATGGGGCGCGTGGCCGGTGTTCGGGTACAGCTTGAACTCGGCGTCCGGCAGGGCGTTCACCAGGGCCTGCTGGTCAGCGACGGGGAAGAAGCCGTCCTGGTCACCGCCAATGACGAGCACCGGCACGCGGATGCGGTTCAGCCGCGCTGAGTGGTCCTCCGCGAGCATGCCGTCCAGCGCGTCCTGCCACACGCGCGCGGGCACCTTGCTGCTCTCCGACACCATCGTGTTGATGTACGACGCCGGGACAGGGCGCACGAAGGTGCTCTCCTGGAACGCGCGGATGAAATCCGGGTCCACCGTGCCCTCGAACGTGTCCACGATGGACTTCAGCTCCAGCGCCACCGGGTTGCCGGCGACGGTGGGCGCCGAGCCGACGAGCACCAGTCCCTTCACGCGTCGCGGGAAGTCCAACGCCACCTGCTGCGCGATGAAGCTGCCCATGGAGTGGCCGACGAGGATGGCGCTGCGCTCGCCCACCGCCTCCAGGAAGGCATCCACGTCCGCGGCGAAGGACTGCTGCGTGTAGCAGCACACCGGGCGCGTCGAATCCCCGTGGCCGCGCTGGTCCAGCACGTAGACGTGGTGGTTGCGCGGGAAGGTGCGCAGGTTCAGGTCCCACGTGTGGTTGGAATCCGAAAAGCCGTGGAGGAACACCACCGCGGGGCCCAGCGGCAGGCCCTGCTCCACGTAGCGCAGCGTCACGCCGGTGCGCAGGCGGACGGAGCGCTCACGGGGCGCGCCGAACAGCTCCTGCTCGGTGGAGGCCACCTCGGCGCCCTCGGGCGCCAGCTGCGTGTCATTCGAGTCGGACTCCGGCGCGGGGCCACAGGCGGCGAGGACGGGAAGAGCGAGCAGGGCGGCGAGGAGCTTTCTCATGCGTGATTGCCTCGGGGCTCTCCGGCGGGAAAGTCCGCCGGTGCATCGAGAAGTCTACGGCTACCTCTGACATTGCCTCGCTGGAAGTGACTCGCGGGGTTGGCGCACACCCGTTTTCAGAGGAGAGCGTCAGTGGGAACCTGCTCGAAAACGCACCGTGGGCGGAAGGTTCTCGCGCAGGCGGCGCGTCTGTCACGGCCGTGCAACACAGGCCCGCGTAACCTTTCGGCCGCCGCCTTCGTGGTGTCGCTGGATGCCCGGAGTTTCACCGGGCTTTTTCGGTGGAGGACGGCACATGAAGGCACCTCGAGTGGCGGTCATCGGCGGAGGGCTGGGTGGCCTGTCGGCGGCGGCGCTGTTGGCGCGGGGCGGTTGCGCGGTGACGCTCTTCGAGCGCGCGAAGCACCTGGGCGGCCGGGGACAGACGTCGGACGTGGAGGGCTTCCGCTTCAACCTCGGCGCCCACGCGCTGTACCAGGGGGGCGCGGGGATGCGCGTGCTTGGCGGGTTGGGCGTGAAGCCCGCGGGCGGCATGCCCGGCGCGGGTTCGTACCTGCTGAGCGGCGGACGCCTGCACACGATGCCGCGCGGCCTGGTCTCCATGTTGACCACGGACGCGCTGGGGCTGCCGGGGAAGCTGGAGCTCGCGAAGCTGCTCGCGGGGCTGGGACGCGTGGACCTGGCGCCGCTGGCGAACATCACCACGCGCGACTGGGTGGAGCAGCACCTGTCGAACGAGGACGCCCGCGCCTTCATCCTGGCGCTGGTGCGGGTGATGACCTACTGCGCGGACGTGGACGCGATGAGCGCCCAGTCCGCCGTCGCCCAGCTCCAGGCGAAGCCGGCTGTGCTCTACGTGGACGGCGGGTGGAGCACGCTTGTCTCCGAACTGGAGACCCGCGCGCGCGATGCGGGCACCCGGCTGGAGCTCTCCGCGCGGGTGAGCGCCGTCCTGCTGGAGGATGCGGGCTCGCGCGTTCGGGGCGTGCGGCTCGCGGATGGGACGGAGCACGCGGCGGACGCGGTGGTGGTGGCGGGCGGGCCGGGTGACATCGCGGCGCTGCTGCCCGCTGACGCGCTCCTGGCGCACGAGGCGGCCCGCGCCGTGCCCGTGAAGGCGGCTACGCTGGAGCTGGGGCTGTCCCGGTTGCCCCGTCCGGACGCGCTGTTCGCGCTCGGTACCGATGGCCCCTGGTACGCGTCGGTGCACTCCGCGGTGGCGAAGCTGGCGCCGCAAGGCGGCGCGATGGTGCATGTGATGCAATACCTGGGCGGCAGAGGCCCGGAGGCGAGCGAGGCCCGCTTGGAGGAAGTGATGGATGCGCTGCAACCCGGCTGGCGGACGTCCGTGGTGGCGCGCCGTTACCGGCCCTCCCTGCTGGTGTCGCACTGGCTGCCGACGGCGGAGACGGGTGGCCTGTGCGGACGCCCCTCGGTGGAGGTGTCGCACGTGCCTGGGTTGTACCGCGTGGGAGATTGGGTGGGGCCGGAGGGCTTGCTCGCGGAGGCGTCCTTCGCCAGCGCGGAGTCGGTGGCGCGCGCGCTCGTCCCGGGCCAGCAGGTGGCGTCTCGCCGGGCAGTGGGGCGCTGACGCATGGACCGCTCCGCGCGCGAAGGACTGGCGCAGGCCGTGCGCGAGCACGAGCGCTTCCTGTGGGGGCTCTGCTACCGCATGACGGGCGTGTCGGCGGACGCGGAGGACCTGGTGCAGGAGACCTTCGCGCGCGCCCTGGCCTCGCCGCCCGTGCGAACGGAGGCGCTGCGCCCCTGGCTGACGCGGGTGGCGGTGAACCTGGCCCGGGACACGTTGCGGCGGCGCAAGCGCGAGGGCTACGTGGGACCCTGGCTGCCCTCGCCGCTGGACACGGGAGAGGAGGAGCTGCCGCCCCCTGGCGTGGAGGCGCGGCTGCCGGGAGGCGGCTCCACGGAGGGACGCTACGCGCTGCTGGAGAGTGTCTCCTTCGCCTTCCTGCTCGCGCTGGAGGCGCTGTCTCCCAAGCAGCGGGCGGTGCTGCTGCTGCGCGACGTGTTCGACTACTCGGTGCGCGAGGTGGCCGAGGCGCTGAACATGAGCGAGCCCAACGTGAAGGTGGTGCACCACCGCGCGCGGGCGGCGATGGCGGCGTACGACCGAGCCCGCTGCCTGCCGACGCGGGAGTTCCAGGCGCGCTCCCGCGCCGCGCTGGAGGGCTTCCTGGGCGCGCTGCTGACGGGGGACGTGGCGGCGGCGGAGGCGCTGCTCGCCAGCGACGTGTGTGCGCTGTCGGACGGCGGTGGCCAGTACCGCGCCGCGCGCGTGCCAGTGCTTGGACTGTCGCGCGTGCTGCTGCTCTACCGGCGGCTGATGGAGATGCGGGGGCTGCCCTCCGCCGTGGAGCCGCGGATGCTCAACGGCCTGCCGGCGGTGGTGGCTGTGTTTCCTCCGCCCCAGCGCGACCCGCAGGTGGGCACCCAGATGGTGGTCCGCGTGGAGCTGGGGGCGGACGGGCGAATCACCCAGGTCCACTCCATCCTCACGGACCGCAAGCTCGCCGGGCTGCGCATGCCCGTGCCCGCCTGAGCGCTCCGGTGGCGCGTCAGCTCGCCGGGCGCCGGGCGATGATGAGCTCGCTCACGCCCTGGAGCCGCTGCACGCGCCGCTCGACGTCGAAGCCCGCGCGCCGCACCAGGTCGAACGTGTCCCGGTTCAGCCGGCACCCGCCGCTCACCCGCATCCAGGCGGGGGTGAGCAAGTCTTGCACGGTGGCCAGCGCTGGCGAGGGCGCGCGCACGTGCTCCAGCATGCGCAGCGCGCCGCCCGGGCGCAGGACCCGGAAAATCTCCGCCAGCGCCCGCGCCGGGGCCTCCACGCTGCAGAAGACGAGGCTGGACACCACGGCGTCGAAGGAGGCGGCGGGGAAGGGCAGGGACTCCACGCTGGCGTACAGCAGCCGCGCGTCGGGCCGCCGTCGCTGGGCGCGCGCGAGCGCCGCTTCGTCCACGTCGATGGCGGTGACGGCGGTGACGGTGTCCGGGTAGCCGGGCAGCGCCAGACCGGTGCCGGTGCCCACCTCCAGCACGTGGCCGGACAGGCCGCGCACCAGCTTGCGCCGGGCGGCGGTGAGGCCCAGCCAGCCCAGGGGCGTCATGACTGCGTCGTACGCGAGTGCCTTCATGCAGCAGCCTCCTCGTCAGAAACGCGCGGGCCCGGAAGCCCGCCGCGGATGCGCCGGAACTCCGGGCCCATGAGACGCCAGGCTGCCGCGAGAAGGGCAGCGGACGTTGCTGCCCTACCGCGCGCCCACCGTTCCCGGGCTCTTCGGCGACGACGGCGGCGGCGAGGAGGCCGTGCCCGGCTCCCGGCGCCGCAGGACGCCCCAGAGGCCATAGAGCACCAGCGCGATGCAGCCGTACTGCGCGGGCGTCAGTCCGAAGTAGCGGGCGTCCACGTAGGCCATGTCCGTGGCGCGCAGGTAGTCGAAGAAGAAGCGGCACGTCGCGTACAGCACCGCCAGCAGCGGCAGCAGGCGCCCCTTCAGCTTCCCCGCGTTGCGCAGCGCGTACAGCACGCCGCTGATGGCGAAGAGCGCCATGGCGTCGTACATGCCCAGGTCGTGCCGAGGGCCGCCGGGGAAGGCCACCGCCAGGAAGAAGTCCGTGGGCACGCCCGGGTGGTCATGCACGGCGAAGCAGCCCAGCCGCGCCACCGCCCAGCCTGGCGCCACGCCCAGGGCGAACGAGTCCGCGTAGTCCGAGAAGCGCAGCTTGCGGACCTTGAAGAACACGACGGCGGCGAGGATGCCGCCCAGGAGGCCACCGAACGAGGACAGGCCATCCCAGACCTTCAAAATCTGGAACGGGCTCTTGGACAGCTCCTCCGGGTGGTAGAAGAACAGGTGCACCCAGTGGCCCACGACGACGCCGACACCCACGCCCCAGGGCGCGAAGTCGGCGAGCGGCTCCGGGTTCAGGCCTTCGCGCTCGGCGTTGCGGCCAAGCAGGCGAGCGGCCAGCAGGATGCCCACCGCGACCAAGATGCCAAAGGGCTCGATTTTGAGGGGCCCCAGCTCAATCGAGGGGGCGTGCCAATAGGGAATCACGTCAGGCGGCTCCAGGGGATGCGAACGTCCCACCCTTAATCCGGGCGGAGGGATGTGGGCGAACAATCGTCGGAACGGAGTCTTTCCCGGCCTCGTCTTCTCTGAGGTCGGGTGGAGGACACCGCTCCTGTGTGCCTCCGGGCACCTCGCTCGTACCCGGGAGGGAATCACTCCCACTTCCGGACGTTCGCGCAAGGCCAGTTAGAACCGAATTAATCCATTCGTGCGTGTACTACGGGAAATCCGTGGTTTTTTGTCAGGCCCTTCCTGTCCAATCGAACGGGAACGCAGGGCCTCTCTGGAGGAAGGGGGACAGGCATGACGCCGCGAGCAGACTGTCACGTCGGGCCGGGCGCGCGACTGCGCGCGCTCCTGGCCGCGCCACCCCTCGCCCGGGCGACCCCTTCCACCCGCCGGGCCGGAGGTCCCGGGGGGACGTCGCCACAGGCACGCGGCGCGGATGACGCGCTGGCGGGCCACCGCTGTCGGAGGCGCGCGGCCACGAGCGCGGCCCCATTGCCCCTGTCGCACGCGCGAGGCTCCGCACGCGACGGGTGCTGACCTGATGCCGGACGACCTCGCCTCATGCGTCCGGCGTAGCACGGTGGTTCAAGGAGCACACAACCCATGAAGTCCTACCTGTTGGTTCCAAAGGAGTCCATCGAGACGCAGGCTCGCGTGGGGCCTCGCGGCACGGAGCAGGGCGAGCGCGTGCTGTCGCGCACGACGGCGCTGCGCTTCGCGGTGGCGAACAAGGCGCCCGACGCGTTGTTCGCGCTCGGACTGCGGTCGGCCACGCTGCCCGGCCCGCGCCCGCCCGTCAGTGGACAGGAAGAGCGTCGTCGGAAGGGCAAGGGCGCGAAGTCGGCGCGCATGGGCACGCGCGGCGCGGACGCCTCCACGCCGCCCATGCCGGGCGCGACGGTGGCCGAGCAGACCGGCTCGGAGCCGGGCAGCTACCGGTACATGCCGCTCATCGGTGCCACCATGGCTCACTTCTACGAAGAGCATACGGAGAAGGAAGCCCGCGGCGAGCTGGAGCGCGACTTCGAGTTCATCCCCGACGTCGTCCCGTTGTCCTTCCCTGGCCCGGTGTCGGCGGGACAACCTGGACCGCGCAACCGGGGCATGTCCTCGCTGGCCGAGCGCGAGTGGCCCGACGAGTCCGGCGTTCCCCTGGCCCACGCCCAGGGCATCCGCGGCGCCGGCGTCATGCTGGGCATCCTCGACACCGGTGTGGACGCGGACCACCCCGAGCACGCGGCGCGCGTCATCCAGTTCCGCTACGTGTCGCTGTTCCCCAACTCGCCGCACAATCCGGCGCGTGACATCCGCGGCTTCGACCCGGACGGCCACGGTACGCACGTGTGCGGCATCGCCGCGGGTGTGCACCACGGCGTCGCCCCGGAGGTGGACCTCTACGTCGCGTCCGTCATCGAATCGGAGACCATCCGCACCAGCCTGGGCCGCGTGGCCGCGGGCATGGAGTGGCTGCTGCACCAGTTCAGCCGCCCGGAGAACTCGACGCGGCCCGCGGTGGTCAACCTGTCGCTCGGCTTCCCGCTGATGCCGCCGCCCGGCATTTCGGAGGCTGACTACAACCTCAACCTGCGCGCGCTGCAGACGATGATTCGTCGCCTGCTCGACAGCAATGTCCTGCCGGTTGTGGCGGCAGGTAACAGTGGACCCGACACGGTTGGTTATCCAGCCGCCTTTCCAGAATCACTGGCTGTCGGCGCGGTCGACTTCGAGCGTAACGTGGCCACATTCTCCGCGAGTGGCACCGTGGGTAGGCGCGTCGTGCCGGACATCATGGGGTATGGCGTGAATGTCTATTCCAGCACGGAGCGTCGTTGTAACAACCAGGCGTTCTACGAGCGAATGAGTGGCACGAGCATGGCAGCGCCTTATGTAGCGGGTATCGCGGCGCTGTACCGTTGCCGTGCCCCTGACTTGACGGCGCTCGAGGTGAGGGATTTGATCCTGTCGAATGCGGTGAAGCTCCCTCGGTCGGGAACGCACAAGACAGGCAAGGGCCTGGCCGTATTCAGGTGACGGTGGTGGTTGAAGCCGGGGTCGGCGCCATTCGAGCGCCGGACCCGGGAGAGGATGAGGGCCATGGGCAGGAAGAATGGCGAGTGGGGGGACGTCCGGGTCGGCGGCGTCCCGGGTCTGTCCGCGCGCGTGCGCCCATTGCCGGGCGCCGCGGGTGCGGACACGCAGCCCGACTGGATTGACGTGACGGTGATGCCCCGCGAGGAGCCGGCGGCGGCGTCGCGTGGACGCACGTCTCCACGTCCGCCCGTCCGCTCCCGCGCGGAAGTGCACCAGGCCGGCCTGGCCGAGAGCGCGCGCTTCCACCAGAGCCTCATGCGCTGGCTGGAGGCACACCATCTCCTGGGCGCGGTGCGCTCGGTGAGCGAGCCGGGCTCCATGCCCATGCTCCACCTGCGCTGCGCGCCGCGGGTGCTGGACCAGCTGCGCCGTGCCCCGGAGTTCGAAGCGGGCACGATGATGCCCCTCGACCTCATCTAGCGGTGGGTGCCCCTCGCCTCGCACCCCTGGTCTGGGACTCCCTCCCTGTCTGAAGAGGGCTGCCCGGGTGGCTCTGCCGCCACCAGGAAAAGCGTGTGTTCCCGCCTTTCCTGAAGATGTGGCCGAGCCTTCGTTTCCGCTACTGAGAACCGACGGCTCCGCCGCTTCTTCCTGAATAGCTTGGAATCTCGTGATTAGCCCGTCATCCTGCCAGTCGCCCGCGAGTCGAAGGGTGACGTCGGCTGGCGGACGGGGTGAAGCGCACCGCGTGTGAGGCTGTGCGTGCGGCGACGCGGTGAGCAGTGATTGTCTCCCATTGTCGCCGTGTCTCTCTGTCACCCGCGTCGCGCGGTGTGACGTCCATTGCACACGCGCACAGTCAGTTCGTCCCCATCTCGTCCCGGTGCCGCCAGGAAAACCAGGGACCTGCGTCTGTTCGTTGAAAGGCACGAAGGTTGCCTTTCGCGGTTATTGGACGCGAGCCCCGGAGTCCATCCATGCAACTGGCGATGAAGCCCTCACGAGGTGCGTGCAGCCCTTCTCACCTGGAGGTGGCGCGATGACGGCCTGGAAACCAGGAAGCTCGTGCCGCCGCTGCCGACGCAGGCGCTCCCCCCGGGTGTCCCGTCCGCCCGCCACCTCCAGCGCTCCGAAGGCCAGCCCCCACGCCAGCGTCGCGGCGCGGTGCGTGGCCGGCAGGCGGTGTGGGTGCCTGGCGTCGGGCCACCGCAGCGTCCGGCGCCGCGTGGAGCGGATCCGCCGCCAGACGCGGCAGTGGTGGTGACTGGTGACGCCAGTCACCAGTCGGTGAGCGGCGTCACCGGGCCGCCTGTCCCACCAGGCCTCAGAGACAGGCGTAACCCATTGAAATCACGTCCCTTTTGAAGCGCGCTCTGACGCGCTGCGATAGGCACGGGAGATGCTCTGGTGTCGGGGAGTCGCCTACCTCCCGCACCCGAGGCTCCCCATGAAGATCCGCTCCAAGCCGTCCTTCTCCAAGCCGTCCACGTCCTCCTCCTCTTCCTCGCGTTCCCGCTCCAGCAGCGCGCCCCCGAAGGTGGACACCAGCAAGACGCAGAAGTCGGAAACCTCGGCCAGACCCAACGCCCCGCGCCCGACACCTGGCGAGCTGCAGACGGGCAAGGACAACCTCAAGCGCACGGACTACGGCGTGGTGCACCCGGACCTGCAGGGCATCCGCACGCGCCGTGACAGCGGCCAGTCCGGCGCGGACTTCGCGGACTTCAATTCGGACGTGCGCAACTCCACGCACCAGCTGATGAATCAGCCCAATGGCCGCCGGATGATGACGGAGCTCGACGGCCGCACGCAGGCGGTGAACCCTGGCGCGACGGGCACCCTGCGCAACCCGGTGACGGTGATGGACGTCTACTCGGGCCGCAATGCCCCGCTGCCCAATGCGCAGGCGCCTCGGAACGACGGCACGTTCGAGTCGACGCGTCCGGCGTACCGCACCGGCGGCCAGCCTGGCGCGGGCCGGCCCAGCGACATCAAGTACAACGAGCAGGGCTCCGGCTCGCGCGTCGCCAGCCTGGGCCACGAGTCGGTTCACGCCTGGCGCGGGGCCAACGGGCTCCAGGTCAGCCCGCTGCAGGCCAGCAAGCACGCCAACGCGCCCGTTTTCAACCGGCAGCCGGCCTACACGCACGCCATGAAGGAGACGGTCGACGACCGTCTGCGCCTCACGGAGGAGTTCGAGACGGTGGGCTTGCGTCCCACGCCGCACACGCCCAAGGGCTGGGCGCCCAGCGACAACATGATTCGCGCCGAGCACGGGCTGCCGCTGCGCCAGGACTACTCGGGCATGCGCCCGGGCAACAACAGCAACGACACCAACCTGAGCATGTTCGACCAGGGCTCGGACAACCGGAGCTTCTTCCAGCGGATGAGCGGCCAGCCGACGCCCATCGGCAAGATTCTCAACGACCTGGAGGGCTGAGCAGCGCCTTCATGAAAACGGGCCCTCGTCATTCCGCACGAGGGCCCGTCACTGCCTCATGAGCTCGAGCTCAGGGGCGCCTCACGGCGCGGGAGCCAGGACGCACGTGCCGTTCTGCTCCACGTAGCCCGCGTCGCAGTGGCAATGGTCGCCATGGGCATGGCCGTGCTCGCCGCAGTCGAGCGCGGGCTCCTCGGCGACGACGCAGGTACCGTCCTGCTCGGTGTAACCCTCGTCGCAGTGGCAGTGGTCACCATGCAGATGTCCGTGGCCACCACATTCCTCGACGGGCTCCTCGGCGACGACGCAGGTGAGGCCGTCCGCGACAAAGCCGTCGTCGCAGTGGCAATGGTCGCCATGGAGGTGCCCATACCCTCCACACTCGATTTCGTCGGAGTCGGAATCAGAAGCGCCGCAGGCGGCGAAGAGAATCGCCATCGCGGCCAGGAGGGCCAGTCGAAGAGGTCGAGGATGCATCACGGTTCCCGGCACATGGGTGAAATGGCGCGAAGCGTTCAGGCTGCTTCGGCGCGTCTGGCCGTATCTCACGTGCAACATCAATTCGCAACTGTGTTGCAGTAGATTCCTGGGTGCTTGATTCGTGGCTGCCGGAGC
This sequence comes from Myxococcus sp. NMCA1, assembly GCF_026810205.1. NCBI lineage: Bacteria > Pseudomonadati > Myxococcota > Myxococcia > Myxococcales > Myxococcaceae > Myxococcus > Myxococcus sp. NMCA1. Next base: position 221,108 of record NZ_CP113950.1, read on the forward strand.
GCGCGCGGGGCCGGGTGGTGCCACCCGCTACCTGTCCGCAGGGCGTCCTACGTGCGTGCGCGCGCCGCCGTTGGGTATCGAGCATCCGGTGTCGCACTGCGGGGCGCGCTGTATCCGCTGGATGACGGGCGCGCGGAAAGTCGTGTGCGGTACCCGTCCCAATCGCACGCCGAGTGACGATGCATTGCCGCCCCTGGATTCAAAATGAGGGCAGTCATGGACGGACTTCGAGCAGGTGCCGTGGTGTTCCTTGCGTGCGCGGGCATGCTGGGAGCATGTCCTTCCTGGGCGCAGGCGCCCCTGGAGGAAGAGCCCGGCGAGGTGCTCTCCGAGGACCAGCTGGAAGCGCTGCTCGACTCACCCGTGGCGCAGCCGTCCGACGGAGAGCTGTCCACCGCGGCCTTCGGGCCGGAGCAGCTGGCGCCGTACTTCGCGGAAGGCACCCTGGCGAAGGCCCACGCGGAGTTCCGGCGTGGGCGCTACGCGCGAGCGCGGAGCCTGCTGGCCCAGGAGGAGGCCACGCCGCAGGTCCGCTTCCTCATGGCGCAGAGCGCGCTGCTGGCGCGCAACCACGCGGTGGCAGCCGAGGAGTTCGCCGCGCTGGCGGACGGCTACGGCGCGCTGCGCGACCACAGCCTGCTGCGGGCCGCCCAGGCCAACGAGCGGCTGCGCAAGCTGGACACGGCCGCCGGGCAGTACCGCGGCGTGAGCCCGGGCTCGCCGCTGTACCCGGAGGCGCGCTTCAGCCTGTCGCGGGTGCTCCAGCGGCGGGGGGACATTCCGGGCGCGTTGACGGCGCTCCAGGAGCTCATCGACAGCCGCCAGTCGCGAGGGCCCGACGCGCTCCGGATGAAGGCGCTGCTGGCCATCTGCGACCTGGCGCGCGCACAAGGGCAGTACAACGCCGAGCACCGCGCGCTGCTGGAGGTGTGGGCCACCAGCCCGCTGTCGAACGAGGCGAGGCGTGCCGAGAAGCGGCTGAAGGGCCTGCCGCTGCCCCTCAAGTGGCGGGTGCGCCGCGCCGAGGTGCTGGTGGAGTTGCACCGCAACCATGCCGGCATGGCGCTGCTGGACAAGGTGCTGCCGCACCTGGATCTGCCGGACGAGCTGGCCTGCCGCGCGCACCTCACCTACGGCCGGGCGCTGCGCAAGGAGCGCAAGCACCGCCGGGCCATCGAGGTGCTGGAGCCGATGGTGGCGGGCTGCACCGCGTCCGAGCAGCGGCCGCAGGCGCTCTACATCCTGGGCTACTCCCAGTCGGTGGTGGAGCCGAAGGCGGCCGTCACCACCTACGCCACGCTCGCCCGGGACTACCCGGAGCATGGCTACGCGGATGACGCGCTCTTCTTCGAGGCGTGGTTGCTCCAGCGCACGGGCGACGTGGATACGGCCCTGGCGCGCTACGAAGAGGCCGCGCGGCGCTACCCGGCGGGGAACTTCGCGTCGGAGTCGCTCTTCCGTGCCTTCTGGCTGCACTCCCGCAAGGCCAACGCCCCGGCGGCCCTGGCCGCGCTGACGGCGGTGGAGAACCTGCCCGAGGCGGCGCGCACGGACGAGGCGCTGTGGCGCTCGCGGTACTGGCGTGCGCGCATGCAGGAATCCGGCGCCTCCGCGCAGGCGGCGCTCGATGCCTACGCGCACATCGCCGCCGAGCGCCCCGCGGCCTGGTACGGGATGCTGGCCCGCTCACGGCTCGCGCTGCTCTCTCCGGAGCGCGTGGCGCGGCTGTACCCCAAGCCCGTGCCTCCCGAGGCCATGGAGGGCACCGGCGGCTCCGGCCGCGATGACGCCCCGGCGGACGAAGCGGTGGAGGAGGTGGGCGAGTCCGAGGAGATCTGGCCGCTGCCGCCTGGCGCGCTGGCGAAGGACGCGCGCTTCAACGCGGGCGTGGAGCTGATGCGCCTGGGGTTGCCCGGCGCGGTGGAGGAGTTCCTCGCCGTGGATGCGCGCGCGCTGCCCGAGGCCCCGGCGCGGCTGCTGTATCAGACGCTGAAGCGCACCGGCCGCAATCGGGCCGCGCGGCAGGTGGCGCGCACCTCGCTGAAGCAGGAGGTGCACGGTCCGCTGAGCGCCGCGACCCGTCCCATCTGGGAGGCCACCTGGCCGCTGGCGTACCGCTCGTCCATTGCCCGTTACGCACGGGCCCACCGCGTGGACCCCGACTTGCTCCAGGGCCTCATCCGCGAGGAGAGCCGCTTCAATGCCCGCGCGCGTTCAGCCACGGGCGCGCTGGGCCTGGCGCAGTTGATGCCGGCCACGGCGCGACAGGTGGCGGACTCACTGGATATGCCGATGCCGGGCGAGTCCGCGTTGCTCCAGCCCCACACCAACATCCGCCTGGGCGCGGCGTACCTGGGACAGTTGGTGAAGCAGTTCGGCGGCAACGTGGCCTACGCGGTGGCGGCCTACAACGCGGGGCCTCGCGCGGTGGAGCGCTGGCGGCATGCGCTGCCCGAAGCGGAGCTCGACGAGTGGGTGGAGCACATCGGTTTCGAGGAGACGCGCGAGTACGTGAAGAAGGTGCTGGGCAGCTACAGCGCCTACAAGCTGCTCTACGCGGACGAGCCCGCGCTGCTGCGGGACTTGCGCCTCAGTGACGCCAGCCGGCGGTGAAGCGCGGCGCCGCAGCGGAACCTCCAGGCGGCACGCTGCCGTGCCGCCCGGAGGAGGGGCCTCAGAAGTTGAGGCCGCCGTCCACGTCGATGGTGCGGCCGTTGAAGTAGTCGCACTCCAGGATGAACTTCACGGCGAGCCAGATGTCCTCGGGCAGGCCGATGCGGCCCACGGGGATGTTGGAGACCAGCGCGTCGCGGGCCTTCTGGTTCATGCCCTGCGTCATCGACGTCTCAATCATGCCCGGGGCCACCGCGCCCACTCGCACGCCGAAGGGGCTGAACTCACGCGACCAGGTGACGGTGTTGGCCGCCAGCGCCGCCTTCGCGGACACGTAGTTGGACTGACCGCGGTTGCCGTGGCGGGCAATGGACGACATGTTGACGACGACGCCGCCCTTCTGGCCGGACTCAGCGACCTTCGCCACCACTTCGCGCACCATCAGCGTGGCGCCCGTGAGGTTGACGCCGATGACGGCGTTCCAGTCGGCGGTGGACAGCTTCTTCACCTCGCCGGTGGTCCGGTCCTTCTTCACCAGCAGCGCGTCACGGAGGATGCCCGCGTTGTTGATGAGGCCGTTGAGGCCGCCCATGGCGCCCTGTGCCCAGTTCACGAAGGAGACGATGTCCTCCTCGGAGGACACGTCCAGCTTGCGGCGGTGGATGCCGGCGGGCAGCGCGGCGAGGCGCTCCTCGGCCACGTCACCCACGGCCACCTGGGCGCCCGCCTCGTGCAGGCGCTGCGCGAAGTGAGCGCCCATGCCCTGGGCGCCGCCCGTGACGATGATCTTCAGGTCCTTGAGCTGCATGTGTCTCTCCGGCAGGTGGGGTGGTACGAAATGCCGCGCAGGGTACGAAACCCCGACCGCGCTGGCCAGCGGCGAGCGATTTGAAACCTGAATCAATCTTCAACTTCACCGAAACGAAAAGCGCCGCGCCGTTTCCGACGCGGCGCGGCAAAGGCTCTCCGTCAGCGGCTCAACCCAGCTCGGCGGCAATCACGGCGCCCAGGCGGCGCATGCCTTCGGTAATCAGCTCCGGCGGGCGGTTGGAGTAGTTGAGGCGCATGAACTCCGGGCGCGGGGTGTTGGCGAAGAAGGGCGCGCCCGGCACGAAGGCCACCTTCTGCTCCACCGCCTTGGGCAGCAGCGCCTGGGCGTCCAGCCCGCCGGGCAGCTCCACCCACAGGAACATGCCGCCTTCGGGGTGCGTCCACCGGGTGCCGGCGGGCATGTGCGCCTGGAGGGCGTCCAGCATCGCCTGGGCACGCTCGCCGTAGACGGGGCGCAGCGACTCCAGGTGGGCCGCGTAGTCGAAGCGCGCCAGCAGCTTCACCACCGCGCGCTGGGCCAGCGTGGCGGTGTGCAGGTCGGTGGACTGCTTGGCGATGGCCAGGCTGCGCACGAAGTCGCGCGGGCCCACCACCCAGCCCAGGCGCATGCCCGGGGCCAGCGTCTTGGAGAAGGTGCCCAGCGACACGACGACGCCCTCGTCGTCGAAGGCGGCCAGGGACGGCAGGTGCTCGCCGCGGAAGCGCAGCTCGCCGTACGGGTCGTCCTCCAGGATGAGGAAGCGGTGCTCCTGGGCCAGGCGGACCAGCTCGCGCCGGCGCTCCAGGGACAGGGTGGTGCCCTTGGGGTTCTGGAAGTTGGCGACCACGTACACCAGCTTGGGCTTGTGCGTGGCCAGCAGGCGCTCCAGGTCGTCGGTGCGCATGCCCTGGTCGTCGCTGCCCACGGTGGCGAAGCGCGCCTCATAGGCGCCGAACGTCTGCAGCGCCGCCAGGTAGCTGGGGTTCTCCACGATGACGAGGTCACCGGGGTCCAGCAACACCTTGGCCACCAGGTCGATGCCCTGCTGCGAGCCGTTGGTGATGAGCACCTGGTCCGCGTTGGACTGGCGGCCACGCTTCTGGAGGTGGCCGCAAATCCACTCACGCAGCGGGCCGAAGCCCTCGGTGGTGCTGTACTGGAGCGCGGCGCGGCCTTCGGTGGCCAGGGCCTCGGCGTGAGCCTCGGCGATGGCCTCCAGCGGGAAGAGCTCCGGGGCTGGCAGGCCTCCCGCGAAGGAGAGGATGTCGGGCCGCTCGGCGACCTTCAGGATTTCGCGCACCGCGGACGTCTTGATGCGGGACATCCGCTGGGCCAACCGCCATACGGGCGGCGGGGGAAGGGGGGCGCTCATCGCGTCGGCGCTCATACGTCACGCTCCTTTTGGGGTGTCTGGAGGCACGCGGACATGCGTGTCCTCCTTCATGGACGTCAGGACGATGGTGGTCTGCGTGCGGGTGACTCCCGCGATGGTGCGCAGCGTTCCCACCAGAAGGGTGTCGAGCGAACGGGTGTTCGCCGTCTTCACCTTGAGAAGGTACGAGTCCTGGCCCGCCACGCGGTGGCACTCCAGGACATCCGGCAGCGACAACACCTTCGTCAGGAACTCGTCGAAGTACTTCGGGTGCTCGATGCTCACGCCGATGAAGGCCGTGATGTCCTTGCCGAGCTTCGCCGCGTCCACGCGGGCCGAGTAGCCCGTGATGACGCCGCGCTCCTCCAATTTGCGGATCCGCTCCGCCACCGCCGGCTGGGACAGCTTCACCGCACGCGACAGCTCCAGCTGCGTGGCGCGGCCATCGCGCTGCAACATGTCGATGATGCGGTGGTCTAGTTCGTCCAGGAACATGGGGGCGTTTGCCTTGATTTTATAGGCACTTTTGCGGGACGGCAGATAATTTATATTTGATGCTCCAAGGGTGCAACCCCGAACGTGACGTCCGGTCGCGTCGTGAACTGTGTTGGTGCTGGCGGTGGAAAGGTGTGCCGGTCCGCCGGGGGAGGCCTCGGTTGGACGGTGGCTGGAAGCTGGGGCGATCCATGGACGGAGGCATCTGCCCGGGGACCCGTTGACGCCGCGCGTTGTGTGCGGATGAACGGAGGGTTGGCTCCTGACTGTTCACGGCGCCGCGCGCCCCCAGCGCGCACGAGCGCCTTCCGCATCCCCATCACATCCGCCGCTACCGTGAAGCTGGCGACGTTCAGCGGCAGCGCCGCATGGACATCGGTGCTGGGGTGTGCCGAGCGGGGGCCGTGTTCGGTCGTGAATTGAAATTCATTGATTGAAGCGGTTACTCTTCAATCTCTGGGGGCGGACATGGCGAATACTGTTGGCGTGAACAAAATGTCGGTTGTCACCAAAGACAGTAACGGTGTCACCGTCGCTTTCCCTGACGTGTGCAAGACGCCAAGTCCGGCCGGGCCTGTCCCCATTCCCTATCCCAACATCGCGAAGTCCTCGGATACGTCGAAGGGGACCAAGAAGGTGTCTGTGGAAGGCAACCCGGTTTGCGTGAAGGACTCGAACTTCAGCACCAGTACTGGTGACGAGGCCGGTAGCGCTGGAGGTGTGGTCTCCGGCAAGACGAAGGGCAAGGCCGAGTTCGTCAACTACTCCTTCGACGTGCTGTTCGAGGGGAAGAACGTGGCGCGCGCCATGGACCTGATGCTCCACAACGACAAGAACACCCCGCCCTTTCCCGTCATGCAGCCCCCGGTGATTGCCTTGGGAGGCGCCTCTGAGCACGTGTGCGACGAGTGTGGCAAGCCGCGATAGCCCCCGGCCAGTACTCAAAGGACCACGCATGGACGCCTCAGACCCTGGTCGCAAGCGCGGTGCCCCGCCCGAATCGCTGACGGAACGTATTCTGGGTACCCAGGTGGGATGGGTGACAGGTGCCACCAGTGCTGGAGGGGCGCTCGTTGACTATGCCGGCAATTCGCACGGGCCACTTCCCGCCCGCAGCGCGATACCACTGGACCGCGAAGCCTTGACCCGTGCGGCCAGGGAGCGACAGGGAGCCATCCTGCTCTTCGAGGATGGCGATCCATGCCTGCCCCTCTTGATGGGGCTCATCCATGCCCCCAGCAAGACGCCTTTGCTGGATGCCGTGCTTGAACCTCCCCTTGATGAGGCACCCATGGACGCCCAGGTCGACGGGCAGCGGGTGGTCATCGAGGGGCGCGACGAGGTCGTGCTGCGCTGTGGCAAGGCCAGCCTCACACTGCGCCGCAACGGACAGGTGCTCCTGCGCGGCATCAACATCCGGACCGAGGCGGACGAAGTGCACAAAATCAAGGGTGGCAAGGTTCAGATCAACTGACGGCACGGGGCCGCCACGCAGTGGGGCCATTGCACCAGACCCAGGAGTTCATCATGTCGAAAGAACAGCACAACTGGGACGACAAGAACCTCACCGTCAAGCACAAGGCGGTAAAGAACTCGACCGAGGGTGGTGCGTGTCTCAACCGGCACGACGGAAGCCGAGAGCAGAATGGCAAGGGCGCGGTGAAGGCAGTCTCCTGCAACCACCGCTGGCAAGGCTTCAAGAAGGCGCTGGAGAAGAAGGCGACCTACAACTGGCCCGCCTACGAAGCCTTGAGCAAGCAGAAGTCGTTCGCGATGGTGGTGCGCGCCCGTAGCGGCACTCGGCGGGTCCAGGCTCCCAACGGGGAGAACAAGGCCTGGGACGTCACGGCAGGGGGGAACAACTTCCGAACCAGCTGCAACGTGCCCTTCTGGCACGAGGCGCACCACATCGTGCCCAACAACGTGCTCAAGTCCTGCATCGTCAAGGTGGGCGAGGGAAAGCCCTTGCAGGTGGTGTATGTGAAGAAGATTCGCAGCGGGTTGCTCAAGGAGAAGTACAATCTCAATCACAAGAACAACATGATCTTGCTGCCGATGGATAGGAGAGTCGCGCGGACCTTGCAGTTGCCCAGGCACCGGCTCACAGCGGAGCACCGTTCGCACCGGGCCTACAGCAACCATGTGCGCCACAAGTTGCAGTGGTACTTGGTGCCCGTTCAAGCTGCCGTGCAGAAGCACGAAGGCCCACCTGCGAACTATAAGGCTTGTAAGTCGAGTATCGAGGCGCTTTCCAAATTGCTGTATGACAAGATTGTCGCCGCGGGGAATCTGATGGCGTCGGGTAAGATGGATGGCGATGCGCTGGATGAAATCCCGGCCAGCCACTTCGACAAGGTTCCCTCCAAATCGAATCTGAAGGGTCTCTTCAAGTAATGAGCAAACGTGCTGCGACTGCAGGAACGCTCCAGTTCTTCATGCTGGACAACATGGGCGACCAGGACGATCCGGACCTCTGCATGCTGGGCAACTTCATCAAGGGCATCGAGATGGACTCGTGGCGCGTGGCCGAAGGCGCACCCGTGGGTGCCATCCTGCCCAAGGATGCCCGCCTCTACATGGACAAGGAGAACCTCGGCATCCAACTGTCTTCGTTGCTCGGCAATACGCGGCAGATGCTCATCGTCCACAAGGACGTGAAGGACATCATCCAGAAGCACTGTGGTGACGAGAAGGTGGAGTACCTGTCCTTCACGCTGTACGACCACCGCAAGCGTGTCTACAGCCGGGACTACTTCATCATCAACCCGCTGGGAACCTTTGATTGCCTGGATATGGGCGCGAGCGATGTCCAGCGCGGGACGGAAAACCCGGAGCGTATCGTCGAGGTGCTCGAGCCCGTGCTCGACCGGAAGAAGATGAAGAATGCTCCGCCGCTCTTTCGCATCGACAAGGACTCGAAGTCCTATGTTCTGAGCTTCGAGCTGGCGAAGGAAATCAGCGAAGGTGACTTCAGCAATCTCCTCGTATCGGAGTTGAAGTTCAGCGACGCGTGACGAAGGCCATGCACATTCCGCCCGGCCCCCCACGCGAAGGTTTCACTCGAAGTCGGCGCCCTGGACGCATCCTCTGGGATGTCATGCAGGAGCACCTGGACGAGGCCGCGTTCCACTGGCGCCAGCGGGAGCGCGCGCTCGCCTCCTGGGAGGAGTCGCTCGAGGAGATCGCCGAGGGCGATGAGGCACGCCTGCTCGCGCACGTGGAAGGGCTCGTCATTGGAGGCGCACCCGTCGCCAGGAGGTTGCTCCTGCCCGCCCTGGAAGGCGAGGACCTGTGGCAGGTCGGTCCCGCGGCGCTCGCGCTCCTCGGAAGTGAAGGGGACGCGTCCCTGGCGCTTCTGCTGCGGGAATTGATCGAGGGGCCGGAGGAGTCGCGCCCCGAAATCCGACGTGCGCTCGAGTTCTCCGGCCGGAGCCGGTCCGAGGCCCTGCTGCTCCCTCAGGTAGCGCGAGTGGGCCCGGAGGCCCAGGCGATGTTGCTGGAGGTGCTGGCCGCATGGCAGGCGGACCCGGGCTCAGCGCTTCCTCGGACCCTCGGCGCCGATGATGCGCCGGCCCTGTGGGTGGCCGCACTGCGTTCGGCGCGCTTCACCGCGCGACCGGTCGCGGAGGGGTTTGTGCGGCAGGGGCTGGCGCATGCCGAGGACTCCGTACGATGCGCGGCCCTGGAGACGGGCCTCATCCTGGGGCTGCGCGAGCCGTGGCAGGCATGTCGGCGGCTGGTGGGGGCGCCGGATGAGGCTGGCCGCCTGGCGAGGCTGGCGCTCGCGCTAGGCGGGGAGCCTGCGGACGTGAAGCTGCTCCTGAAGGCGGCGGAAGAGTGGCGGCTCCGCGAGGACGCGCTTTGGGCCCTGGGGTTCAGCGGGCGAAGGGCCGCGGCCGAGGCGCTGGTGAACGTCATGCAGCGGGAAGAAGCGGGCTCCCGGCTGGCGGCCGAATCACTCGCAATCATCACCGGACTCGACCTCACGGAGCACCTGCTCATGGACGAGCCGGACGACGAAGCCCCTTCATCCGCGGAGGAGGGCACTGGCGACACGGGAGCGGCAACGGGCGCATGGCGGGTTCCGCCGCCGCCCGGCCGTGTGCGGTCTGCCTCTGTGTGTGCCTGGTGGCAGAAGGCGCAGACACGCTTCGATGAGCGGGGGCGTTTCGTCCGGGGCGCACCCTGGAGCCCCGCAGCCGTGTTCGCGGAGTTGACCCGTGGGCCCGCGTGCCTGCGCCCGGTCTGGGCGCTGGAGCTGGCTGTCCGCACCCGGGGCGGCCTTCAGGTCGCGACCTCGGCGCGAGCAGCCTTCCAACTGCGGCAGCTCCAGGGCTCGGCGGCGCTGCGTCTGGATTCGACTCCCCGCGGTTTCGACAGCCTGATGACCGCCTGAGGGCGGGAGCGTTCTTTCTTGGTGAGGTCCCTTGAGTCTGGTGCTGATAGCGACCGGTGCGGTAACGAGCGTCGGACATTCCGTGGATGCCGCCTGCGCTGCGATTCGCGCCGGTGTCTCGCGGCCCCGGAAGCTTCGGGAGTTCCGGGTGGTGGAAGAGGAATCCCAGGAGGACATCCCCGTGTCGGGCCACCCCATCCGGGGCTACACGGATGGCTTCCAGCTCATCGGCCGGTGGCTGCGGCTGGCGCAAGGTGCCGTGGAGGACATGCTGTCTCATCCCGGCGTGTCGGGCATGCCTGCTGCCTTCTGGCAGAAGACGGGGCTCGTTGTCGTGACACCCCCTTCGGACGACGAGGTCTTCCTGTCGGAGCCGGGAGGGGCGCTGGAACAGATGCGCGAGAGCTACCTCCATCCGCTTCATCGCTCGCTCGGGCTGGCCATCGCCGAGCCGAACGTGGAGCTCATCTCCATCGGGCACGCGGGCACCGCCGCGGGTCTTCAGCACGGCCAGCAATGGATGGCCTCAAGAGGCCTGGAGCGCGTGCTGACAATCTCGGTGGACTCGTACATGGACGAGTTGCTTCTCCATCAACTCGCCAGTCATCGCCGGCTGAAGACCGAGGACCATCCGGTCGGGTTGATGCCGGGGGAGGCCGGCGTGTGCCTGCTGGTGGAGACGGACGCGAGCGCGCGTCGCCGGGGAGTGGAGTCCGCCATCCTTATCGACACGATTGCGACCGGCAGGGAGCCCGACCACTTTGGTTCAGGGCGGCAGAACATGGGCCGCGGGCTCGCCGCGTGCATCCAGGAAGTCCTGTCGCGTCTGCCGTCTCCCTTTGACGGAGACATCTACGCCGACCTCAATGGCGAGCAGTGGCGGTCCCATGAGTGGGGTTGTGTGCGCGTCCACCTCGGGCCGCGGCTCGGAGCGGCTCGGCTGCACCTGCCCGGCACCTACGTGGGAGACGTGGGGGCGGCTAGTGGCGCGCTAGGAGTCTGCCTGGCCGCGCACGACCTCTCGCGGGGCCATGGCCGACAGTCTACTTCGCTCGTGATCTCCAGCTCCGAGCACGGTGAGGTGGGCTGCTTGTCACTTCGGAGGAGCAACGCATGAGCGCCGTGTATCTGCCCGTCTACGTCCAGAATGCGCTCGAGGACAACCTGGAGCTCCTTCCGCGCATCCGTGCTGGTGCACCTCAGCGCAAGGTGCTCGCGTTCTGTCAGAACTTCCGCATCGCGGGCATCGGGAAGCTCTTCCTGGATGGCTCGCCCGACGCGTTCCGCTTTCACCTGCACCAGAGTGGCCGCGCCTTCGCCTTCTTCAGCGCGCACGCATCGGAGGAGGGACGATTCGGGAGCAAGGCCCTGCCGTTCTTCGACGCCTTGGCTGCCGGCGACCTTCAAGGTGCGGAGGAGATTGCACGTCACTCCCGGCGTACGTGGGTCCAGGGAAAGGAGTATGAGGAGGACTTCCTCTTCGTGGAGTTCTGTATGCAGCACGCCTGCCTGGGGGCGTCGCGAGCCACGCTGGAGGCGCTGCTCGAGCGCTATGAGAAGGCGCTCGAGGGTTCGGAGGACTTCCGGCTGGACGTCTGCAGGGCGCTCATGGAAGCCCGCGAAGATGATTTCAACGCGGCGCTGGAGCAGTACCTGGAGGCGCGGAGCGACGAGTGGGCGGAGCTCGAGGACAATGGAAGCGTGGCTCCCGAAGTCCTCGTCACGGAGGGGCGCTTTTGCGTCGAGGGGCTCAGCCTGGTCTACATGGCTGAGCGCCAGGGGTTGATGACCGAGCCGGACTACCTGCACATCCCCTCGCTCGCGAGGAAGGGACGTCCCCCGGCGTTTGATGCCCGCTCCTGGGAGCGCATCGACGTGGAGACGGACTGAAGAGTATTGGTAACCGTTCACCGGTACGTGCCTGCTTGAAGGGACTTCCGGGCAGCGAATGGTAGGCGGGAGAGGCCGTGTCACCGGCAGTCACTCAGGCCGAGGATGATGTGGCATGTCGTGCCCGCGCCGCCTCCCGCGCGGCAAGTCCCGACGCGCAACGGCTCCCGCTGCGAGACCGCGTGTACTGAACATTCAGAGTAGGCTTCGCGCACGTCAGCGCCGCACGAGTGCTGACGCCGTGCGTCGAACGTGCGGTTTGACGCGCGGAGCCATCGACCGTGCTTTGACACCCTCCCTGCCGGGTGCTACCGCTAGGTGAAACATGAATCGGGCTTCAGCTTCTCAAGACCGCTCCGGACCCGTCACGCCGCGAGGCCAGAAGACGCGTGCGAAGCTGTTGAAGGCCGCGGAGTCGGTCTTCGGTGAGAAGGGCTACGAGCGCGCCTCCATCGCGGACATCACGCGCAAGGGTGGCGTGGCGCTCGGGACGTTCTACGTCTACTTCCCCGACAAGCAGTCCATCTTCGTCGAAGTGGTGGATGAGCTGGGCACGCGCCTGCGCCGGCTCATCGCCGAATCCGTGGCCGATTGCGAGGACCGCGTCGACGTGGAGCGCCAGGGCCTGCGCACCTTCTTCCAGTTCGTGCGGCAGCACCCCAATCTCTACCGCGTGGTGCGCCAGGCGGAGTTCGTGGATGAGGCCTGCTACCGCCGCTACTACGACCGCTTCGCTCGCGGCTACGTGAGCGGGCTCACCCGCGCCATGGAGGCGGGCGAGGTGCGGCGCATGGACCCGGAGGCGCTGGCCTACTGCCTCATGGGCATCAGTGATTTCCTCGGCATGCGCTGGGTCCTCTGGGAGGAGGACCCGGGGCTCGAGCGCGTCCTCGACACCGCGATGACGCTCATCTCCCACGGCCTGGACCCGCGTGCGTCCACGGGCCGAAACACCGTGAAGTCCTCCGCTGCTTCGAAGCCGAAGTCGAAGCCGAAGCCCAAACCGAAGACCCTGAAGAAGAACACCCTGCGTTCCGCCCGCCGACCGGCGCGCGGCGCCCGGAGCTGACGAACACTCATGCGATACGCCCAGATTCTCTCCACTGGCCGCTACGTCCCCGAGAAGGTCCTCACCAACGCTGACGTCGAGAAGATTCTCGGTGAGAAGGTGGATGAGTGGCTCCAGCAGAACGTGGGCATTCGCGAACGCCACATGATGGCGGATGACCAGGCCACCTCCGACCTCTGCGTGGGCGCCGCCCGCCAGGCGCTGGAGCGCGCGGGCACGAAGCCGGAGGAACTGGACCTCATCATCATCGCCACCGACACCCCGGACTACCTCAGCCCCGCCACCGCCTCCGTGGTGCAGGCGAAGCTGGGCGCGGTGAACGCCGGCACCTACGACCTCAACTGCGCGTGCGCGGGCTGGGTGACGGCGCTGGACGTGGGCTCGAAGACCATCACCGCGGATGACAGCTACCAGCGCATCCTCGTCGTGGGCGCCTACGGCATGTCGCGCTACATCAACTGGAAGGACAAGAAGACCGCCACCCTGTTCGCGGACGGCGCGGGCGCGGTGGTGCTGGGCGCGGGTGACACGCCCGGCTTCATGGGCGCGAAGCTGCTGGCCAACGGCGAGTACCACGACGCGCTGGGAGTCTACACCGGCGGTACGAACCGCCCGGCCACCGCGGAGTCGCTGGCCCTCACGGGCGGCAAGCCCGCGGTGCAGTTCGTCCGCAAGTTCCCCGCGACGTTCAACACCGAGCGCTGGCCCATGCTGCTGGACCAGCTCCTCAAGCGGCAGAACCTGCAGCTGGACGACGTGAAGCAGTTCGTCTTCACGCAGCTGAACCTGCGCACCATCGAAGCCACCATGAAGATCCTGGGCCAGCCGATGGAGAAGGCCCACTACACCATGGACAAGTGGGGCTACACCGGTTCGGCCTGCATCCCGATGACGCTGGATGACGCGGTGGTGCAGGGCAAGGTGAAGCGCGGCGACCTGGTGGCCCTGTGTGCCAGCGGCGGCGGGCTCGCCATGGCCTCCGCCCTCTACCGCTGGACGGCCTGAGTCACGCCATGACGGAGGGCGCTCACATGTTCATCGGGGACTGGATGGGCCGTGGCGCCCTCTACTGGCCCGACAGTGTCGCGGTGGTGGACCCGTCCCGGGGTGACGCGGGCCGCTTCACCTACCGCGCGATGAACACGCGCGCCACCGCGCTGGGCGGCTGGCTGCGTGACGTGGCCGGCGTGAAGAAGGGCGACAGGGTGGGCATCGTGGCCCACAACGGCGTGGAGTACCTGGACGCGCTGTTCGCCTGCGCGAAGATTGGCGCCGTCTTCGTCCCCTTCAACTGGCGCCTGCACGCCGCCGAGCTGGCGGACCTGGTGCGCTCCATCCGTCCCGGCGTGCTCCTCTTCGGCGACGACTTCCGCGACACCATCGCGGACGTCCGCGAGCGCCTGGGCGGCGGCCCCCGGCTGGTGTCCCTGGAGTCGCAAGGCCTGCCGGGCGCGGACGCCTACGCTGCGACGCTGGCCCACGTGCCGGGCTCGCCGGTGACGCAGGACGCGGTGTCCGAGGAGGACATCCTCTGTCTCATCTTCACCGGCGGAACGACGGGGCGCTCGAAGGGCGCGCGCGTCAGTTACCGCATGGTGGCGTGGAACACCCTCAACACGTTGGTCCACGAGGTGCGGCCCGGCGACGTCACGGTGACGCACACGCCCATGTTCCACACGGGCGGATTGCTCGTGTACACGCTGCCGCTGCTCACCGTGGGCGGCACCGTCGTCCTCATGCGCCGGTGGGAGCCGGAGGTGCTGCTGGACCTCGTCCCCCGGGAAAAGGTGACGCTCTTCTTCGCGGTGCCCACGCAGTACCAGCAGCTCCTGGAGTCGCCGCGCTTCAAGACGACGGACTTCTCCTCCGTGCGCTTCATGACCAGCGGCGGCGCGGCGCTGCCGGTGCCGCTCATCCAGGCGTGGCAGGCGGTGCACCCGGTGCCCTTCAAGCAGGGCTTCGGGATGACGGAGTTCGGCCCGGGCCTCTTCAGCATGGGGCCGGAGTACGCGGTGTCGAAGGCGGGCTCCATTGGGCGGCCCAACTACTTCATCGCCGCGAAGCTGGTGGATGACGACGGCCGGGAGGTCCCCACGGGCGAGGTGGGTGAGCTGCTCCTCAAGGGCCCCTCCATGTGCTCCGGCTACTTCGAGGACGAGGCCGCCACGCGCGAGGCGATTGACGCGGAAGGGTGGCTGCACACCGGCGACCTGGCGCGCGTGGACGCGGATGGCTTCTTCACCATCGCCGGGCGCAAGAAGGACATGTTCATCTCCGGCGGAGAGAACATCTACCCGCTGGAGCTGGAGTCCGCGCTGTACGAGCACCCCGAGGTGGCGCAATGCGCCGTGGTGGGCGTGCCTGACGAGAAGTGGGGCGAGGTTGGCCGCGCCTTCGTGGTGTTGAAGCCGGATGGGAAGGTTTCGGCGGAGGCGCTGTTGGAGCACCTGCGGGGACGCGTGGCGCGTTTCAAGGTGCCCAAGCGCGTGGAGTTGATGGAGCGCCTGCCCATCTCCGCGGCCGGAAAGATTCTCAAGCGTGAGCTTCGCGACGCGGCCGTGGCCGCGGACCGGGACAGCTCGCGTCATTGAGCGTGAACGCACCTTGAAGGACGGGCCACGCCAACGGTGGCTCGCTGCCTGTCGACTGTCGCGTCAGCCCGGCGATGCCCGCCGGAGGAAGAGGAGCAACCCATGAAGAAGAAGCTGCTGCTGTCCGCGGTGATGACGTCTGCGCTGTCCCTGGTGGGCTGTGGTGAGAGCGACCCGGTGGACAACACGCCCAACCTGAGCACGCCGCAGGGCATCCTGGCGTTCGTGGAAGGCAAGACGCTGACGATGACTGGGGCCAACATTCCCAGCCATCCGAACGGCTTCAGTGAAGACATCAACTTCGGTGCCAGCTCGCAGTGTTATCAGAGCGTCACCATGACGGTGCAGGGCGGCAACTTCCGGGTCGACAGCATCCCGGGCACCATCGAGGGCGCGCCGAACGCGGGCATGTCCGGCACCTGCAACCCCGAGCTCCCGCAGAACGCGCTGTCCTTTACCTCGACTGTCGTGAGCATCGAGAACGTGCAGGGCGACGGCGAGTGCTTCGATGTCGCGTTCACCTACCCGGGCTTCCGGCAGGTGGGCCGCGGCGCGTTCTCCGCGGACCGGCGGACGCTGGACCTGGAGCTCTTCTTCGAGGGCGGCGCCACGGGCGCCAACTGCGCGGCGGGTGGTGTGGGCTCGGCCACGGTGAACCAGGTCATCGGGGGCGAGAGCCGGCCGTTCGATGGCAAGGCGGTGCAGCGCTACACCATCGGCGGCTAGCGTGAGTCCCGCTGGAAGGGAGGCGTGCTCCTCCTCCCTTCCTTGTGGGGCCCGTGCCCGGCGGGTGCCGTGTGGCGCGGGCGCGGCAGGGGTGGAGCACGGCCTCGCGAGGCGGGCAGTCCGCGGGCCACGGAAAAAGTCGAGCACGCAGACGTTCGCAGTCCGGCCGGAAGGCTGGGAGCGCCCCCGCGCATGGGGCCGAGGTGTTTATGGCACGGTGGTGGTTGTCCGAGGCACGCAGGGCGGCGCGGCGGTCCGCGGGAGCCCTGGCGTTGGCGCTGGCGGGTGTGTCGCTTCCGGCGGCGGCGCAGAGCACGCCGGTTCCCGGCCTTTACTACGGTGAGTGGAACGACGAGGCGAACCGCGACGAGGACGCGAAGCCGAGTCAGTTCAGCCTCATCAACTACTTCTTCACGCGCGTGTCGGTGCAGAACCAGGTGGGTGACCCGGCCGGCCTTCGTGGCGTGTCGCTGGGCCCCATTGGCATGCCCGCGGGAAGCGCGGTGCGCGCCGAGCCCGGCCTGTCCGCGTACTTCATCGAGCAGCGATGGATTCCCGTCATGGAGTACAGCCCCCACTTCGTGGACGGGCTGGCCTCCTTCCGGGCCCAGTTCGAAATCGACTACATGTGGGGCCGGTCGGCCAACGCGCTCCAGCAGAACGAGGGCGGCGGCTTCAACGCCGACCAGGTCAACATCCAGACGAAGAACGTCAACGTCGCGCTGTATCCCACGCGCAAGCCGCGTGAGCTGACGTTGCTGGTGGGCACGCAGCCCGTCTACGACAACGTCTACGACCCCACGCGCACGCCGCTGTCGGACATCACCCGCACTGGCTACAAGATGAGCTTCCTGGGCAGCGATGCCACGGGCATCTCCCTCTTCAGTGGCTACAAGGGCCTGGCCAAGCTGAGCCTGATGCCGCTGGGCACCGCGCAGGCGGACAAGGGCACGCGCAACGACCCGCGCCTGAAGTACATCTGGCTCATCACCGGTGACTACGTCTACCCGGTGCGGCCCAACACCAACGTGGGCCTGTCGCTGTGGTTCCTCAACGACCAGACGAAGGGTGACGCCTACGCCTTCGAGGGCCTGGTGAAGAGCGGCCCGTCCTCCACGGGCCTCAACACCTTCACGGGCACGGCGCGCTTCGATATCGCGCGGCCCACGGGCAACGTCTTCTGGGCGGGCGCCAACTTCAACCACAACATCGACTTCCGCACGGGCCGGTTCGGCGCGTCCGGCTTCGTCATGTACAACGGCGGCAAGTACGTCAGCGACGACCCGGAGCGCTCCGCCCTGGCCGAGCTCAACATCTCCGGCCTCTCCGCCAACCTGGAGCTGATGTACCAGTGGGGCCGCGGGCCCGCGGACATGCTCACGCTGGAGGGCATGTACACCACCGGCGACGACGACCTCTCCGACAGCCGTTACACCGGTGCCTTCACGCTCAACCAGTACGGCCTGCCGGGCGCGGTGTGGTTCAACCACAAGATGCTCATCCTGTTCCCGTTCACCAGCACGGTGAACAACTACACGGGCGCGGTGACGGACATCTCCAACCAGGGCTACGGCATGCGCGCCGCCATCGCCACCGCGGCGTGGGACATGGTGCCCAACAAGCTGAACCTCAAGCTGGGCGTGGGCACCGCCACCTCTGACGCGGCCCCCGTGCGGTGGACGCCCGAGGTCGAGCGCGGCCGGTACATCGGCACCGAGGTCAACGCGGAGCTGCGCTACCACATCCGCTACCTCATGACGGCCGGCCTGCACGCGGGCTACCTGTTCCGGGGCAGCTTCTACGACGGCTCGCCCACCATCCGGACCAATCCCTTCTCCGTCTTCACCACCTTCACCTGGTACGCGTTCTGACCATGAGCACCTCCCGCGCATTCACGGCCCTGCTCCTCGCGGCGGGGCTCTCCTCCGCCGGTTGCGTGCGCTCGTACGCGCACCAGCCCGCGCTCTCCTTCCAGGATTTGGACTACACCTCCGAGGGCTCGAAGCAGCCCTGGCCGGTGAAGCGGATTCCGCTTCCGCGCACCGCGAATCAGTACGGCATGGCCGTGGTGCCCCAGATGGCCTACGTCGACCTGCCCGGCAGCGGCCCGGACGCGAAGGCCGTCGTCTTCATCCACGGCCTGGGTTCGTACCTGAAGTTCTGGCGGGCGCAGTTGGACGCCTTCCAGCAGCAGGGCTACCGCGTCATCGCGGTGGACCTGCCCGGCTACGGCAAGTCCGACAAGCCCGGCACCTTCCCGTACACCATGGAGGCCATGGCGGACGCGGTGCTGGAGCTGGTGGACGGCCTGGGCCTGGACAAGCCCGTGCTCGCCGGTCATTCCATGGGCGGGCAGACGTCGCTCTCCTTCGCCATCCGCTACCCGGAGTCGCTGAGCGGGCTGGTGCTGGCGTCGCCCGCCGGCTTCGAGAAGTTCAGCTGGCGGGAGAAGGAGTGGTTCGCGCGGGCGATGAGCTCCGAGTTCATCAAGTCCGCGCCGGAGGCCAGCATCTGGGGCAGCGTGCGCCAGGCCAACTTCATGCACTGGCGGCCGGAGCTGGAGTGGCTGATTGAGGAGCGCGTGCGGCTGGCGAAGTCGCCCGAGTTCGACGCCTACGCCTACGCCAACGTGCGCACGGTGCGGGGCCTGTCCCACAACGACTTCGTGCGCGACAACCTGCACCGCGTCACCGTGCCCACCGTCATCATCTACGGCACGGATGACCGGCTCATCCCCAGCCCCTTCCTCCACGGCGGCGAGGCGCGCGGCATCATGGAGTACGGCGCGTCCCACATCCCCGGCGCGAAGCTAGTGGCGCTGGAAGGGTGCGGTCACACCGTGCAGCTCGACTGCACGGAGCGCTTCAACGAGGCGGCCTTCGCCTTCGTCCGCGACGCGGCGGCGGGGCGCATCGAGGTGCCGTCCGCTCCCGCGAAGGAGGAGGCGCCGCGGCCGGAGTCTCCTCCCGGGCCGGCGTCCGAGCCGCTCACGCCGGAGAGTCTGCCTCCGCCCACGCCGGGCCAGGAAGGCGAGCCGACGCCGGGCGTGCTGCCCCAGCCGTAGTGGGGTGTTGAGTCGGTCCACCTCCACCCTTTCGCGAGGGTGGAGGCGCCCGTGTGGAGACGGTTACGGGATGGTGTGGTTGACCACCATGCCGTACTGAACCTCCGCCGTCAGGTCCTTCGAGTTGAAGTGGCCATAGGGGTAGCCGGTGTAGCGCTTCTCTCCCGTCTGCCCGGGGATGCGCGACGTGTACTCTCCATAGACGATGCCGTCGTAGCCGATGATTTCGTCCGCCGTGGAGTAGATGGTGTAGCGGAAGGCGCCCTCGTAACCGCTCGTCGAGCGCAAGTCATTGAGGTATGTCGAGCGGCCGGTGACGCTGCCCCAGAAGAGGTAGCCCGGGTACAGGCCGTTGGTGGAGCCGCAGGTGGGCGTCGACGGGCCGGACATGTAGCAGGAGGTCAGGCCCAGGTTGGCGCCGGCGATGCCGACGAAGGTGTCCACCGAGGACGTGAGCGGCGCGCCCACGTTGTATGTGCCGCCGTCCGCCGCGTCGTGGGCCGTGCCGCCGAGGATGGCCTTGCGCGCCAGCGTCACGCCCATGGAGTGGGCGATGATGTCCACCTTCGAGGCCCCGGTGTACGCCTTCACCGCCTCGATGAACTTGCGCACCTTCATCACGTTCTGCTTGGAGTGGTACTGGTTCGCCGACTGGAGCGCGTTGGCCGGGCCCCACGTCGTCGCGTACAGCTCGCTCGTCTTGTAGCCCTGCGAGTGGAAGTACTCGATGGAGTTGGTCCAGCCCGTCTGGCCGAAGACGCCCGAGCCCACCGCTTTGTCCGAGTTGCCGTGGATGAAGATGACGGGTTGTTTCGTCACGCTGTCGGACGCGCTGGCCTTGCCGCCGTAGCTTCCGCCCGTGATGTCCGCGCGAACGAAGTCGTAGCTGTTGTAGCCGTTGGACGACAGCCAGTTCCGGAAGTGCGTGGTGGCGCCGGAAGTGGAGACCGCCGCGGCTTCCACCGCGCCGAGCTCCTCTTCGTGCGGCGCGAAGTCCTCGCCGCAGCCGGTGGTGATGCCAAGCAGCAGCGTGCTCGCGAGATACAGCGAAGGCCTCAGTCGCATGGGCATACTCCTCTGTTTGTTTTTGGAAGACGCGTCCGGAACAGGAACTGTCCTCGAGCGCGATACACAGTCTAGAGACATCTCGCGCGCGCGTCTTCCGCTGACTGGACGTGCGCGGTCGTTGTCGCGTTGCGTCGCGTGGTAAGCAACGGGCCATGCGCGCACGCAAGGTCGTCATCCGGAAAGCAGGTGGGTATGAGCAGCTCCACCTTGAAGAGGTGAATCAGGATTCACCTGGATTCGGTGAGGTCCGGGTGGCCACCGAAGCCATTGGGGTGAACTATGCGGACTGCGTCATCCGCATGGGGCTGTACGCCTCCGCGAAGGAGTATGTGGGGTGGCCCATCACCCCGGGCTTCGAGTTCGCGGGCCACGTGGATGCCGTGGGACCCGGCGTGGAAGACCTGGCACCCGGAGCGCGGGTGTTCGGCGTGACGCGCTTCGGTGGTTACGCCACCCACGTCACGGTGCCCCGTCACCAGGTGTTCACATTGCCCGCGCGGCTGAGCATGGAGCAGGCCGCGGGGTTCCCCACGGTGTTCCTCACCGCGTACTACGCCCTGTTCGAACTGGCGCACCCGCGGCCGGGCGCCAACGTGTTGGTGCACTCGGCGGCGGGCGGCGTGGGTGGGGCGCTGCTCCAGTTGGGCCGCATCGCCGGGTGCCGGATGGTGGGCGTGGTGGGTGGGACGCACAAGGTGGAGACGGCTCGCGCGCAGGGGGCGGAGGTCGTCATCGACAAGAGCCGGGAGGCCTTGTGGGCCGCGGCGGAGCGGGCGGCACCTCGGGGGTATGACGTGGTGCTCGATGCGAACGGGCCGTCCACGTTGCGCGACAGCTACAAGCACCTGGCCTCGCCGGGGAAGCTTGTCATCTACGGCTTCCACTCCATGCTGCCGCGCACGGGCGGCCGGCCGAACTACGCGAAGCTGGCCTGGGACTGGCTGCGCACGCCGCGGTTTGATCCGCTGACGCTCACCAACGACAACACCAGCGTGCTGGCGTTCAACCTGTCGTACCTGTTCGAACAGCGCGCCGTGCTGGAGGAGTCCATGGCGCGGCTCCTGGGCTGGTTGGAGGAGGGGAAGCTGGTGCCGCCACCGGTGAAGTCGTTTCCGTTGGACGCGGTGGCGGATGCGCACCGGGCACTGGAGTCCGGCGGCACGGTGGGGAAGCTGGTGTTGGTGCCGTGAGGGCGTGCTTCAGAGGGGGAGCTGCGCGCCCTGCAGGGTGAGGAGGCTCTGCGGGACGACCCATGCCGCCTCCGGGTCGGAGAGCACGCCGAGGTACGCGCCCGGCACCACATGGGGGCCGTGCGCCACTGGGACTCTCAACCGGAGGGGAACCTGTCGCGGCGCTGGGTTGGACGGGTGCCACGGGGTGACGTGGAGGTCGAGCAGGTAGTGAGTGATGCGGCCGTCGTTGTTAGGCACCTGCTCCACGATGGCCGAATCCGTGATGCGCGCCCACGTCAGGATGGCGCGGCGCACGTGTTCGACGTGCTCGGCCTGGTTGTTCTGGCGGGTCTTGCGCTCCTGGTTGAACCGGAGCGCGGCGAAGCTCCACGCCAACAGTCCTCCGATGAAGCCCACCATGGCCACGGCGCGCTCGTTTTCGTAGAGGGCGTAGGCGCCCAGTAACGGAAGGCCGATGCCGATGATGATGGCGTTCGTGGTCCCTTGATAATGCGCGGGCGGTTTCGGCTGAACGCGCAGCGGTGGAGGCGGCCACGGTGGCGTGGCGCCCTCGGCGAGGGTCGACGGCGCAGGGCTCAATGCAACGAGCTGGGTGTTGTGGTGCGCGAGCATGTTCGTGACGACTTTCTGTGTGCCTGGGATGACGCACATTCAGGCCGTGCTGCGTGTGTCCCGGCACATGCTATCAAGCACGCGACGGCACGGTCGAAAGCCCCATTCTTTCTATCGAGCGGGCCGAGGCGCCTGTTGGGGAACCGCGTCCTTCGCGGGAGGACTCCGGGGACGTGCGCGTTGGCGCTCCTGCATCATCGCGTCGATTCGGCGGCCCAACGCGGGGATTCGCTGCGTGTAGCTGATGGACGTGCTGACGTAAGGGAAGCCGTCTTCGCCCTTCGCGAAGTCAGCCGCGTCGGCCACTTTCTCGTCGTAGTAGCGGTAGCCCAGGTTGGACATGAACACGACAATGTATCGGCGCCAGGGTTTGCCGGGCAGGGAGCGGACGATGCCGCCGTCGCTGCCGTAGTTCTCCGTCAGCCCTGTCTTGTGGAGGAATGTGACCTCCGCCGCCGCGTTGCAAGGGCGCGTGTCCCGGCCGAAGGCGGTCTCCGCCGCCGTCACCGTTCCGTCCTCGGAGTTCACCCATCGCGTTGGGACTGACGCGGGGATGCCTGGCTTCGCGCGGGCGTCCCCGCACAGCAGCGTGGATGACAGCGCTTCGTGCAGTGCCTGTTCGGCGAGCAGGGATTGGAGGTGGGCTCTGGACGGGCCAGAGAGTTCCTTCGCCGTCACCTCGCGGCCCGAGGAGGTGCGCCAGAGGACGCCAGGGCCTCCTTCGATGAGCAGCAACAGCCGCGCGGTATCCAACGCCGTCATGTGAATCTGGCCGGGGTTCCAGCTCCGGCCAGTCACCGGGGAGGTGCCGTGGATTTGCAGTGTGTCCAGGCCCAGCGCCGCCAGCTCCGCGTTGAGGCCCGCCATTGCGCCTTGCTCGTGGAGCAGCTTCACCAGTGCCTCGGTGGCGGTGTTGTCCGATTCGGTCACCATCGGCTCCAGCCAGTCACGTATCGGGCGCGTGCCCTGGTCCTCGGTGTCTCGGAGGAAGCGCCAGGGCTGGTCCAACGTGAGCTGCCCCTGGTCCACCCACCGGAGGACGCGAAAGGCGATGAGCAGCTTGAAGAGCGAGGCGGGGTAGGGCGCCATGAAGCGGAGCGGCGCTTTGTCTCGTCCGGGGACCAGGGCCTCCGTGGGGAGGGCCTCATGGGCGCCGCTGTCCCAGCGGTCCAGATTCCACGCTGTGTAACGCACTGCCGTGGTGCCCAGCGTTTCGACGTCGATGGGGACGATGGCGCCAGCTGGGTAGTCGCGCGACAGCAGCACGTTGGCGGCGGCCGTGGGACGGCTCCGGGCATCCAGTTCGATGACGGCGACGTCGACGTAGGGCGCGTGGGCGATGCGCGCACCGCCGCGCTTGAAGTCGAGCACCTGGTCAAAGCCTGTGTCCCGCACGGCCGCGAGGAGTGACTGCTCCAGGGTGGCGGAGGCTTTTGTGCGGCGTGTGCGTTCGGCGCGCGGCAGCCGTGTGGATGCGGCTCCTGCTTCCGCACACAGCAGGAGGAACATTGCGACGAGCAGCGATGGGCGGGATGGGGGCTGCATGTCGTGTGGCCCTCCGAATGGGGGGAGGTGACGGTGAGGTGGGTTGCTTGCCCGCTTCCCGCTCATGTGCCGGGCGCGATGCCGCCGGGTTCAGCTAGCGTGGATACCATGCCCATCGTCCATGACTGGCTGGCCCGGCGTGCCGCGCTGGCTCCTGAGCGTACCGCCCTCATCGACGCCGACCATGGCGAGCGACGCATCTCCTTTCGTGAATGGAACGATGCGGCTTCGCGTACCGCCGCCTTCCTTCACCAGGGGCTGGGCGTGGGGCGAGGGGACCGTGTCGCCGTGCTCGCCTACAACTGCGTCGAGTTCCTCGACCTCTTCTTCGCGTGCGCGAAGCTGGGCGCCGTCCTTCAGCCTCTCAATTGGCGGCTGAGTGCCGCGGAGTTGGGGGGGCTGCTCGCGGATGCAGAGCCCTCCGTGTTCGTCTTCGGGCCGGAGTTCCGCGCCCAGGTGGAGGCCGTGCGGCCTGGCGCGTCCTTCGTGCGCCACTGGCTCTGCCTCGAGGCTCCAGGGCCAGGTGAGCGGGCCTTCTCAGAGCGCGACACGCAGACGGACGTGTCCCTTCCTCCGCTGGAGCTGGAGGAGGATGCCCCATGGGTGCTCTGCTACACGGGCGGAAGCACCGGTCTGCCGAAGGCCGCGGTGCTCACGCACCGCTCCATCACCGCCAACGCGGTGAACACGGTGATGGGCTGGGGCCTGACCGCCGATGACGTGGCAATCCTCAACGCACCGTTGTTCCATGCCGGAGGACTCAGCGTCTTCACCGCGCCGCTGGCCTACGTCGGCGGCGCATCGGTGGTGTGCCGGAGCTTCGATGTGGAGGGCGTGTTCGACCTCGTGCAGCGGGGCGTGGTGAGTCTCTTCTTCGGCGTTCCCACCATGTTCATCGAGATGCAACGCCACCCGCGCTTCGATGCCGTGGACCTGTCACGCCTCAAGCTGGTCATCAGCGGCGGCGCGCCCTGCCCAGCCCCCGTCTTCGAGCGCTTCTTCGCTCGGGGCGTGGACTTCAAGACGGGGTATGGCCTCACCGAGGCGGGCCCCAACAACTTCTGGCTTCCGCCGGAAGACGTGCGCCGCAAGCCGGGGGCGGTGGGCGTGCCCCTGTTCCACGTCGAGGCCCGCATCGACGGTGAGACGCAGCCGGGCGACGTGGGCGAGTTGCTCTTGCGAGGCCCCCACCTGTGCGCGGGCTACTGGCGCCGTCCGGAGGACACCGCCCGCACCTTCGCGGACGGCTGGCTACACACCGGCGACCTGGCCACGCGGGACGCGGAGGGATGCTTCCGCATCGTGGGCCGCAGCAAGGACCTCATCATCTCCGGCGGTGAGAACATCTACCCGTCGGAAGTAGAGAGCGTCCTCGCGGGGCATCCCGACGTGGCCGAGGTCGCCGTCATCGGCGTGGCGGACCCCAAGTGGGGGGAGACGCCGCGCGCGCTCGTCGTCGCGCGGCCGGGCACTTCGCCTTCGGCGGAGGCACTGTTGCGCTTCTGCGACGGACGGCTCGCTCGCTACAAGACGCCGAAGTCGATTCGTTTCGTGGAAGCCCTGCCGAGGACCTCCGCCGGCAAGGTCGACCGGCGCACGCTCGGTGCCGCGCACGGCGCGCCCTGAGTTGCCCACAAGTCCTCCCCAGGCCCGTGTCCCTGTCGGCTGCGCATCCGTTCGTGCCGGGCCGCCCGGTACCGCTGGGCTTCCTCACGGGCCTGGGTGTCGTTGGCCTCCAGTTCCTGGAAGACGGTCCGTGCCTGTTCCATGACGGTGCGCATGGCCTCGGCATCGACGCGGCGGACATGTCGCGTATCGGCACGCCGTTCTTCCGCACGGACCTCAGCCGCGCGCTCAGGACCGGGGGCGTGGGTTTGTGGCTCGCGCTGGCCCGGCGCATCGTGGACGCGCACGGCGGTGCCCTGGTGCTGGAGCGCCAGTCTGGCGTGGGGACCACCGTGCGAATCACACTGCCGACGGCTCACGGGTAGCGTGCCGCGCGCGGCTCACCCCCGCGCCGTGAAGCGCCCGGCCAACTCCTTCAGCTTGGACGCCCGTGCCCGCAGGTCTTCCACGGAGCGGGCGATCTGCTGCACGCCAGCCACCGACTCCGTCGAGCGCACCGAGAGCGCCTGGATGCTCCCGGCGATGCTCTCCCCAGACGCGGACTGGCGCGTGTTTTCGTCCGCCATCCGCTCCACCTTGCCACCAATCTCATTCACACCAGCGAGCAGCCGCGACAGCGCGTCGCCTGCCGCCGAGGACAGGCCCAGCCCTTCCTGCACCGCCGTGGTGCCCTGGCGCATCAGGTCCGCGGCCGCCCGCGTGTCCGCCTCGCTCCGGCTCAGCAGCGTCTGCACCTGCCCCGCGGCATCCCGCGTCCGGTTCGCCAGTTTGCGCACCTCGCCGGCCACCACCGCGAAGCCCTTGCCGTGCTGGCCCGCGCGCGCCGCTTCAATCGCGGTGTTCACCGCCAAGAGCTGCGTCTCCTCCGCCACCTGCTGGATGAGCCGCAACATCTCCGCCGTCACCCGGCCAGAGGCCTGCAACCGCTCCACCGTCCGCGCCGAGCCCTCCACCACCTCCACGATTTCCGCCATCTTCCGCAGCGCCTGGCCCACCGCCGCGCCACCCTCGCGCGCCACCTGTCCGTTGTCCGCCGCCGTCTTCGCCGCCGTGCGCGCCGCCTCCGCTCCCTGCGACACCCGCGCGCTCATGCCCTGCACCGTCTGCGCCGCGCGCTGGAGCGAGTCCGACTGCTCCCGCGTCGTCACCGACAACGCATCCGCGGAGGCTCGAATGCGCTCCGCGTCTGTCGCCGTGGCGCCCGCCGCATCCACCAGCGCCGCCACCACCTCGCGCAGTCCCGCCACCATGGTGTTGAAGGCTGCCGCCAACTGGCCCACCTCGTCCGCGGAGCGCACCTCCACCCGGGTCTCCAAATCACCGCGCGCCACCCGGTGCGCCGCCTGCGCCAGCTCCCGCACCGGCCGCACCACCCGGCGCGACAGATATGCGCCGGCCAGCAGCGCGAGCGCCAGCGCGCCGCCCACCGCCAGGAGGATGCGCTGGCGCACCGCCGCCACCGCGCGCTCGATGTCCTCCACGTACACGCCCGTGCCCAGCACCCACCCCCAGGGTGCGAAGAGCTTCACGTAGCTCTCCTTCGGAATGGCCTCCGGCGAGCCCGGCCGCGTGGCTTCGTAGGACACCGCGCCCTGACCCTGGGCTCGCGCCAGCGTGACGATGTCCACGAACACCGGTTTGCCGCGCACGTCGCGGTAGCCCTTCAGGTCCTTGCCCAGCATGTCCGGCAGGTGCGGATGCATGACGAGCCGCGTGTCCAGGTCGTTGACCCAGAAGTACTCCACCTGCGAGTAGCGCAGCTGCTCCAGCAGCGCAGCGGCCTGCGCCTGGGCCTCCTGTCGCGTCAGCGCGCCCGACCGCTCACGGGCCTCGTAGACCTCCAACACGCCGTAGGCCGTCTCCACCGCCTGCCTCAGTCCCAGGATGCGGTCCTCGCGAAGCTGCTCCCGCAGCTGCGGCAAGACGAACCCCAGGATGACGACGAGCAGCGGCAGCGCCACCACGCCCATCGCCACGCACAGCTTCACCAGCAAATTACGGCCGACCGCCATCGGCCCTCAGCGTATCCGCCGCATCGTCACCGCGCTCGTTCACCTGAGTCTGGAAATACCCCCGGTATCAGTCCTGCCGAGGGTTCGCACACCCGGTGAGGTCTCCTGGGATTCACCAAGTCCTGTATTTCCAGATAGATATGAAGCGTGGTGAACCGCTTCTGCACACGTTGAAAACATGAACCAACCCTAGAGGGCGGGACAGCGTGCAGGACTCGACGGAACCGTAGGAAAGTCGCCGCACAACGTATCAGGTCCTCCTGCGACCCAGGTGACTGCATGGGTCCGGAAGGCATGCGGAGGCCTCTCACTCGACGTTTTCCGTCGAGAAAAGGCATCGGCCGCGCGTCGTGGATGGACTCGCGAAGTCCACCGCGTGCACAGCAACCCTATGGGTGAACAATTGGAGACTGACCCGGCAAGTTCTGTCTGTCTGCCCCCATACGTCCTATGCCAGCGGCCAAACGTTCCGGGTCGGTAAGGCATGGACAAGAAACTCGCAACCACAATCGGAGCTGCCGCGCGCGTTGCTCGCACCCGCCTGGAGCTCACCCAGGCGGACGTGGCTGAGCGTATCGATGTGGCCACCGAGGTCTACGGGCGCCTCGAGCGCGGCGGGATGCTGCCCAGCGTGCAGACGCTGCTGAAGCTGTGCCACGAGCTGCACGTCTCCGCGGATGAGCTCCTGGGACTGTCGGCGAACGCCCTCAACGGTGTCGCGCGCCCCGGCGAGGCGCCCACCTCTCCGCAGGAGCGCCCCGAGGTGCGGCGCCTGCTGCGCACCGTGCGTCCGCTGGAGCCCGCGAAGGTGAAGCTCTTGGGGCTGGTGGCCAACGCGTTGAACCGCCGCTGACCTCTGTCGCTTCAATCCCTCACAGCTCGGAGAGGATTCGGTCCAGCTCGTCAGGCTTCACGGGCTTGACCAGATGCCGGTCGAACCCGGCGCGCAGTGCCTGGTCCCGTCCCTCGGGGCCGCCATAGCCCGTCATGGCCACCAGCCGGATGCCGTTGCCCACCTGGGCACGCAGCGTCTGCGCGACCCGGTAGCCGTCCATCCCTGGCAGGCCGATGTCCACCAGCGCCAGCTCGGGCGGCTGCGCCACCGCGAGCGCCACGCCCTGGAGGCCGTCCGGCGCCACCGCCACCTGGTGGCCCCACAGCTCCAGGAGGTCGTGCATGGCCTGACGCGCGTCCGAGTTGTCCTCCACCACCAGGACGCGCCGGCCGCGGCGGAGGTCCACCGCGTTGCGCGCGGGCACGGGCTCGACCATCGTGGGGTCCAGGGGCAGCTTCACCACGAACTCGCTGCCGTGGCCGGGGCCGTTGCTTCGCGCCGTCACCTCGCCGCCGTGGAGCTGGACCAGCTTGCGCACCAGCGTCAGGCCAATGCCCAGGCCGCCGCGCGAGCGCTCCAGCGAGGTGTCCGCCTGCGCGAACAGCTCGAAGATGCGCGGCAGCACCTCCGGCGGGATGCCGATACCAGAGTCCTTCACCCGCACCACCGCCTGGGCCGAGCCGTCCACGCCTTCCTGTTCCACGTGCAGGTGGACGCAACCCGTGTCGGTGTACTTGATGGCGTTGTCGAGCAGGTTGGTGAAGACCTGCTCCAACCGCGTGGCATCCGCCTGCAGCCAGAGCGGACCGGAAGGCAGCGAGACGTCCAGGCCCAACCCACGCGAATCCGCCATGGGCTGCACGAGTTGGAGCACCTGCCGCAGCACGGGCACCAGGTCCACGGGGCCAGGGCGCAGCTCCACCTTGTCGCGGGTGATGCGGCTGACGTCGAGCAGGTCATCCACCAGCCGCGCCAGGTGGGTCGTCTGGCGCTGGATGATGCCGCGCATCCGCGCTTCCTTGTCATCGCTGGCGGGCCTGCGCTCCAGGATGCCAATGGCTGTCATGATGGCGGCCAGCGGGTTGCGCAGCTCGTGCCCCAGCATGGCCAGGAACTCGTCCTTGCGGCGGTCCATCTCCGCCAGCTCGTTGGCGCGGTTGCGCGCCACCTGCTCCGCGTGGCGCAGGCGCAACAGCGACTTCACCGTGGCGATGAGCTCCGCGCCCTCGAAGGGCTGCGTGAGGTAGGCGTCCGCGCCGCCGTCCAGGCCGCGCACCTTCTTGTCGGAGGTGACGAAGGTGGCGGAGGTGTGCAGCACCGCCATGGCCGCGGTCTGGGGATTGGCGCGCAGCCGCTCGCAGACCTCGTAGCCGCTGATGTCCGGCAGCTTCACGTCGAGGATGACGACGTCCGGGCGGTGTTGCTGCGCCATCAGCAACGCGCCCATGCCGGTGGCCGCCTCCAGCACGTTGTAGCCCGCCAGCGAGAGCAGCCGGTTGATGAGGTAGCGGTTGGCGTCGTCGTCGTTGACGTTGAGGACGGTGGCCAGACGGGGCTCAACCACGGCGGCTTGTCTCCTGCAGCAACGCTTGGGAGCCCAGGCCGGCCTTGGACAGGGCGTCCCGGATGCGGGTGATGGCCACCTCGCGGCTCAGCGTGTGCTTGGCGAGGATGGCGGCCGTCTCCTTCGCCAGCCGCGAACGCTCGGCCTCTTTCAGCTCGTGCGAGGTGTGGAGGATGACGGGAACGTCACGCGTGCGCGGGTCCGCCTTCAGCTCGTCCAGCACGTCGAAGGCGGTGATGTCCGGCAGCACGAAGTCCAGGAAGATGAGGTGCGGGGACTTCTCCCGCGCCAGTTGGACGCCTTCCTTGCCGCCAGCCGCCTCCAGCAGGACGTAGGGCATGTCCTTGAGGAGCTGCTTGAGCAGGTAGCGGTGCACATCATCGTCGTCGATGATGAGGATGCGCTCCACCGGACCGGTGCGGGCCATGGCTTGCAGCTTGCGTTGCAGCCGCGCCTCGTCCACCGGTTTGAGCCAGAACTCGTCGGCGCCCAGCGCGCGGGCTTTCTGCTCGCGGTCCGTCACCGTCACCACCAGGATGGGGATGTCGCGGGTGGCCTCGTTGTTCTTCATGTCCGCCAGGAAGCCCCAGCTCGTCTCGCCCTCCAGCATGACGTCCAGCACCATGGCGGCGGGGCGCACGCGCTCCAGCACGCGCCGGGCCTCATCCGTGCTTCGCACCGGCAGCACCTGGAAGCCGGAGCGCGCCAGGTACTTCTCGTAGAGGAAGAGCGTCTGCCGGTCGTCCTCCAGCACCAGCACCGGCGCCCGGCTGGGGTCCAGGTGTGCGCTGCGCTCGGTCAGGCCGGTCATCTCCGTGACCTCCATGTGGACGCGCGGGAGGGTGACGGTGAACGTGGCGCCCTGTCCCAGCGCGCTCTTCACGGTGAGCGTGCCGCCCAGGAGCTCTGTCAGCCGGCGAGCCAGCGGCAGGCCCAGGCCGGTGCCCTTCGCCTTGCGTTGCAGGTGGCTCTCCACCTGCGAGAACTCCTCGAAGATGCGCTCGTGGTGCTCCGGCGCGATGCCAATGCCCGTGTCCTGCACGGTGAAGACCACCGTGTCCCGGGGGCCGGGCGCCGCTGACACCGTGACGTGGCCGGACTCGGTGAACTTCAGCGCGTTGGACACCAGGTTGCGCAGCACCTGGCTCAGCCGGGACTCGTCCGTCTCCAGCTCCAGCGGCGCGTCTGGCTCCACCAACCGCAGCGCCACGGGCACGCCAGGCGGCAAGAGCGGTTTCATCATGCCGCGCAGCGCGCTGAGCAGGTCGCGCACCACGAAGCGGCTGTGGCGCAGCGCCGCCTTGCCGGCCTCCATCTTGGAGAGGTCCAGCAGGTCATTCACCAGCTCGAAGAGGGCCTCCGCGGAGTTGCGGATGAACTGGACCTGCTTCTCCTGCTCGCCGCTCAGGGCGCCGTTGATGGGGTTGAGCAGCACCTTCGACAGGCCGAGGATGGAGTGCAGCGGGGTGCGGAACTCGTGGCTGACGTTGGTCACCACGCGGCTCTTGATTTCCGCGGCCAGCTGGAGGCTTTCGGCCTTCTCATCCAGCGCGGCGTGGAGGCTGCGCACGCCGCGGTTGGACTCCTCCAACTCGCTGTTGAGGCGGGCCAGTTCGTCCGCGCGGCGCTTGAGCTCGCGCTGCTGGCGCTCCGTCTCGCGGTGGAGCGCGGACAGCTCGCTCAGGGTGGTGCTCACCCGCTCGAGCGCGCTGCCGTAGTCCTCCGGCACCAGGCTGCCCACCAGCAGCACGCCTCCGTCATGGGGCCGGGCGCGGAAGGCGAACGTCGCGGGCACCTGGTCCCGGCAGAGGATGAGCTCCCAGCCCTCCACCTTCTCGTCGCGCGCCCGGACCAGCAGCCGGTCCACCTTCTCTTCGGTGCCCTGGGCCGCCAGCCCACGCAGCGGCTGTCCGGGTTCGGCGGCGAGGGCGTTCCGGGCGCGGGCGTCCACCCAGGTGAGGGTGCCGCCCGCGTCGCAGGCCAGGGCGACCTCGCGGCTGAGGTCGTCGAAGAACGGCGGCTCGGCGGAGGCGGGATGCCTCATGAACGAGTCTCCTCCCAGGACACCCCCGCTTCGGCGAGGAGTGCCCGTGCTTCGGGGTGACGTGAGCCCAGCACGGACTTCAACATGCCCAGCACACTGGGAAATGCCAGGAGGCCAAATCCGCGCCTCGGCCAGAAGCCGGCGTACCAGCGCACATGGTCGCCCAACAGGTCGGACTTCCCGGCGGCGAGCGCGTCGGCCACGTAGGACAGCTGCAACTGGAGCTCTTCCTCCAGGCGGGGCTGGTCCTCGGGGATGATGTAGAGCGTGAGGCGCGCCGTGGCGGCGCGTGCGAGCTCGGGCGCCTCCTCTTCCAGCAGGCGGGCCGGACCCTCCTGGTAGCGAAGGGCCTGTCGCGCGGCGCCCACGTAGTCGTGGGGTTCGCTCCCGGGGCCCCAGCCTTCCGCTTCCAGCGCGGCGGTCAGCCCGGCGAAGTGCCGGTCCAGATGGCGCGAGCACATGCCGCGCGACACCAGCAGGGTGCGCAGCCAGCGGGCGTAGCCCTCCAGGACAGAGGGGAGGTGTTCGTCCAGGGACTGCACCAGGTAGCGGATGTGGAAGCGCGCGTCCTCGTCACCGAAGCGCTGCGCGCGCTCCAGGCCGTAGCGGGCGGCCCAGAAGGGGTCCTGATAGAGCGCCTCCTGAGAGGCGGTGGCCAGCCGGTCCGCCCGTGCTTCCACGCTCTTGCTCACGCTCTCCATGGTGCTTTCAGACTCCCAGGAACCGGCAGGCGGACGCGACGAACTCCCGCGCGTCCTTGCCGAAGAAGTTCACGCCCAGCTCCTCCTCCAGCCCGGGTGCCCAGTTGAAGGCCAGGCCGCCCACGGCAATGGAGACATCGGGGAGTGTCTTGCGCACGTGCGCCACGGCTTCGCGGAGCGCGGGCAGGTGGTACGTCATCGTCACGGAAAGGGCGACCAGGTCCGGACGAAGCTCGTTCGTCATGCGGGCCAGGTGCTCCGGTGGAACGTTGGCGCCCAGGAAGCGCACGTCGAAGCCGGCCATCTCCAGGAAGTCGCTGGACATGCGCGCACCCACTTCATGCAGCTCGCCCCGGACGCAGGAGACGAGGACGACCTTGCCGTTGAACGGATCCCTGGGCAGGTGCCGGTACAGGTGCGCGAGCGCGAGCTGGGAGACGGCGGTCGCCAGGTGCTCCTGTGCCACGGAGATGACGTTCTCCTGCCACAGCCTGCCGATTTCATACTGGGCGGGCTGGATGACCTCCAGGTGCAGCGTCTGGAGAGGGACGCCCCGGAGCAGTCCCTCGTCCACGAGCAGCCGCAACGCCTCACGCCGGTTCCCGGCGAGCTGCGCTGCGAGATACGCGTTCAGCAGGCCCGTCAGGGCGGAGTCGTTGGAGGTGAGCACGGGCGCCGTGGAGGGGAGGGCGAGGGGCAACGTATCGGGGTTGTGTTTCTCAGTTACAGCGAACTGGCCCCGATTTCATCGCCAACCTGACAGTGCCCGGCCCTTCTTTCACGCGCTCGCGTGCCTGCTTGCTTGTAGCTTTTACCGAATCAGGCGGTGGCATTGTACCTGGGTACAGGGACGCCGCGCTGATTCCCGATAAGTCCCCAGGAAACACGGGACTGAAAAGTCCGAGTGACAGTTCTCCGAGGCCGCGGTGTTTCCCTGTCCGCGGCAACCGAGGGAGGCGAGCGAGCGGTGTCAATCGATGTGGAGGCCTACTACCGGCGCTATGGCCCCCAGGTGCTCCGGCGCTGCCGCTTCCTCTTGCGTGACGAGGAGAAGGCCGTGGACGCCATGCACGACGTGTTCGTGCAGTTGCTGCGCTACCAGGGCGCGCTGAAGGACGCGGCGCCGTCGAGCCTGTTGCACCGGATTGCCACCACGGTGTGTCTCAACAGGCTGCGCGGCGCGAAGCGGCGCCCGGAGGACCGGGAGGACGAACTGGTGCTGCAGATTGCCTCCGCCGACGACACCGAGTCCCGCACCGCCGCGCGCGGCCTGTTGGACCGCCTCTTCGGCCGGGTGCCCGCGTCCAGTCAGGACATCGCGGTGCTGCACCTGGTGGATGGGATGACGCTGGAGGAGACGGCCCGCGAAGTGGGGCTGTCCGTGTCCGGCGTGCGCAAGCGCCTGCGGGCGCTGACGGCAGTGCTGCAAGAGCTGGAGCTGGAGGCCGCATGACATCCGCCCACCACCGCACCCCGGATTGGTTGCTGGAACGAATCGCCCTGGGCGAGCTGCCGCCCGCGGAGCTGGCCGCCGCCCGCGCCCGGCTGGCCGAGGAACCCGACGGCCTGGCCCGGCTCGCTGCGCTGGAGTCCGACACGCACGTCACGCTGGAGGCGCTGCCGCCCGCCCGGGTGGCCCGCGAAGTGGAAGCGCGCGCGGCCCGGCGGGACGCGCCCCGCCCGGCCTTCCGCCTGTCGCCCGCGTGGGGCCTGGTGCCGGCGCTCGCCGCGGTGGCGCTGGTCATGGTGGCCCTGCCTTCCTCGGAAACCGGGTACGGCACGGCCCCGGGGGACACCCGGGAGGTCACGCGCATCAAGGGGCTGGCGCCGCAGCTCGTCATCCACCGGCAGTCCACCTCCCGCCCGGAGCGGCTCGCCGACGGGGCCGCCGCCGCCGCGGGTGACGTGGTGCAGGTGGCGTACATCGCCTCGGGCCGCTCGCATGGCGTCATCGTCTCCCTGGATGGCAACGGCGCCGTCACCCTCCACGCGCCGGATGAGGGCTCCCGGTCCATGGCCCTGGTGCCGTCGGGAACGCAGGTGTTGCCGCGCGCCTACGAGCTGGACGATGCCCCGGGTTTCGAGCGCTTCTTCTTCGTTTCGTCCGATGCGCCCTTCGACGTGGCGGTGGTGCTGGCCGCCGCGGAGGCACTGTCTGGAAATCCCGACGCCTCCTCGGCACCTCTGTCATTGCCCGGGAACTTGACGCAGGCCTCCCTCACGCTGGAAAAGCAGGAGTGATGAAATCCTTTGCGCTCCTCGCATTCGGGCTGTGGGCGGGGACGGCCACCGCTGAGTCCCAGTACGCACCCCGCCTTTCGCTGATGAGCGAGCGGGGGGCCTTCGCCCAGCAGCCGGGGGAGGATGTCTCCGAGTCCTCCTCGAGAGGGTTGCGCCGGGGCTCCACCCACATGGAGTTCTGGTTGAGCGACATCCAGGTCGCCAACATGGGTGTGAAGCTGGGCGGCGGGGCCGTCTACTTCACGCTGATGGCGGGCCTGGAGCCGGGCCGCGACGCGCGCTTCAGCTTCGCGGCGGGCGTGGGCGGCCACATGACGCTGTCCCAGCGGCTCTGGGTGGACCTGGACGTGACGGGCGGCGCCGTCCAGCCGGTGCGCAACCCGCTGGAGGGCGACGGTGGCAACGTGCTGGGGCAGGTCCGGTTGATGCTGGGCTTCCAGCTCATGCCCCGCCTGGCCGTGTTCGCCGGGCCCACCTACAACGCGTGGTTCTCCTGGGGCGCGTCGGACTTCGACTCCATCACCCGGCTGTCCTTCCGGGAGCGCAACCCGGAGCCGGATCAACGCCTCCAGCACTGGCCCGGCATCCAGGTGGGCCTCCACATCTGAGGCCCGCCCGGAAGGGTGTTTTCAGTTCTCCACCTTGCTGGCGCGCAGGACGGTGGCCGCGCCCGCGGGGCCCGCGTTGGGCCGCGTCTCCAACGTGCCCTGAATCTTGAGCCCGGTGCCGTCCAGCGTCTTGCGGATCAACGCACCCGTCTGCTCGTCCGAGCCCTTCGTCACCGCGGACAGCTCCAGTTCGTGCACGGGGATGGGCTCCGCGTCCGGCTTGTCCACCGGGAAGGCGTTGTAGGTGGGGCAGGGCGGGGCGAAGCAGCGCACGCCACTGTCCTTGACGATGTAGACGGCGCTCTCACCCTGCTTGGGCTGGGAATCATTGCTGGGCGGTGGGGTCATGGTGGGCGTTCCGTTCTCGCTGGAGGGGGTTCCATTCTCGCTCGCCGGTGGCGAGGACGTCGCGGCGGGCGGCTTGCTACATCCGGAGACGAAGCCAAGGACAAGGGCGGCGAGCACCAGCGAGCGGCGGTTCATGACGGGCTCCAGGGGAGGAAAGAGGCGCCAGTGTGCTCCGGCTCGCCGCCAGGGGCCAGTCTGTCTCGCGAATTGGTGACTGGCGGTCAGTTGCAGGTGGACATTGCTGCTCCCACGTCGCTCAGGGTTCGTTGACGGACTGGAGTGCAGGGGCTACATCCGGCCTCGTAGATCGGCCTTCGCGGCCGAGACCCGTAAGGACGCCCTCCGATGGAATTCCGCATCGCCGCCGACGAGCTGAAGAAGGCCCTCTACCGCGCCCAGGGCATCGTGGAGCGCAAGACGACGATGCCCATCCTGGCGAACGTGCTCGTCACCGCGAACAAGGGCGGCATCACCGTCACCGCGTTTGACCTGGACATCGGCGTCGTGTCCGAGCACCCGGCCGAGGTCATCAAGACGGGCGCCGTCACGCTGAGCGCCAAGTACGTCTTCGACATCGTCCAGAACCTCCCGGACGCGCAGGTCACGCTGAAGAAGCTGGCCAACAACTACGTGGACATCTCCAGCGGCTCGGCCCACTTCAAGATCGTGGGCATGGCGGCCGAGGAGTACCCCAAGCTGCCGAAGGAAGAGAGCGCGCCCCTGGTGCAGGTGGGGGGCAACACGCTGCTGGAGATGATCAAGAAGACGCAGTTCGCCATCTCCAGCGACGAGACGCGCTACATCCTCAACGGCGTCTTCTTCGAGCCCCAGTCCACCGGCAAGGTCCGCATGGTGGCCACCGACGGCCACCGGCTGGCGCTGGTGGAGCGCGAGCTGCCGGGCGACTTCAAGCTCAAGAGCGGCGTCATCATCCCCCGCAAGGGCCTGATGGAGCTCAAGCGCCTGCTGGATGAGGCGCCGGACGCGGAGTGCCACCTGGGCTTCGCGGAGAACTCGGCGCTGTTCAAGAAGCCGGGCCTCACCATGGTGATGCGCCTCATCGACGGCCAGTTCCCGGAGTACCAGCGCGTCATCCCCAAGGAAGGGGAGAAGGTCGTCCTGGTGCCCAAGGTGCGCCTGCTGGAGAGCCTCAAGCGCATCGCCCTGCTGTCGGCGGACAAGAGCAACGCGGTCCGCATCGGCCTGGAGGAGAACCAGCTCATCATCACCGCGAGCAACCCGGACCTGGGCGAGGCCAAGGACGTGCTGGAGCTGGCCTACCGCGGCAACGGCATCACCATCGGCTTCAACGCGCGCTACCTGATGGATGTGCTCGCCGTGACGGAGACGGACGAGGTCTCCTTCGAGCTGGGTGACGAGCACAGCCCGGGCGTGCTCCATGCCCCCGGCGACCGGAGCTTCACCGCCGTCGTCATGCCCATGCGCGTGTGAGTCGGGTGGGCTCCCTTGAGAGGGCCCGCACCGTTCACTCGTGACGCGTCGGGCCCCTGGGGGGCCTGACACCCGGCCGGTGCCTTCCTATGGTGAGGGCATGGCCACGCACCCGGACAACCTGCGCGCCCGGCTGGAGGACCGCGCGGACCTCCTGGAGGCCACGCGTCTTCGCTATCGCGCCCTGCGCGGCATGCTGGCGGCCTTCTTCTGGAAGGAGCGGGTGCGCTCGCAGTTCGAGCTGCTGCTGGAGGTGGCGCGCACGCAGCCGGAGGTGGACGCCACCCTGGCCGCGCTGAAGCGCCGCGCCGCCGCGGAAGGGTGGCCGGCGAGCGCCGCGCCCATGAAGCTGATGCGCGAGGTGGAGCGCCTGCGGGAGGACGTGCGGCGCGTGGCCTTCAAGCGGCTGCCCGCGGAGGGCCGGCCCGCGACGCTGGGCGAGGCGCTGCTGAAGTTGGAAGAGACGGTGCTGGAGGCGGGGCCGCTCCTGGGGCGGCACATCTGGGCACGGGCGGTGGAGCTGTTGCCGCGCAACCTGCCGGAGCTGCGCGCCGCGTGCGCCGCCGCGGAGGTGTTCGAGCACGTCTTCAAGCGTCCCGCGCCGGAAGGCGTGCTGCCCTTCACGGTGGAGGAGGCGGAGGCGCTTCAGCGGGCGCTGCCGCTGGCGGAGACGGCGCTGGCGGCGCTGTGGCAGCGGCTGGAGCACTTCGACACGCGGGGGCAGGTGAAGGGCTTCCTGCTGGCCCGGGCGTCGCGCGCGCCGCAGCGGGTGCCTCGCAGCGGGCCGGAGCTGCTGCTGCACGTGGCCTTCTGGCGGGGCGTGGCTTGGGCGCGGCTGCGCGCCTTGTTGGAGGAGCGGCTGGCCCCGGTGGTGCCCGCGGACGCCGAGGTGCCGGCGCTGCTGGCGTGGCTGGCCGCGCGCGAGGGGCGTTCCGAGTGTGGCGCGGAGCCGCGGATGGGCGGGCCGGGGCTGTTCGCGCCCGAGGCGCCTGGCACGCAGCCACCCACGAGGCGGCTTCGGGGCGACGATTCGCGGACGGGCGGGTCCGTAGGGCTGCGCGGCGTGGGCGTGGAGGTGGCCGGGGAGGTGCGGCTTCTGGCCTGCGAGGCTTTTGGCGAAGGGCGCGCCGGGCTCTTCGAGCTGGCCGCGCAGCTGGCAGCGCTGTCTCGCGAGCGCCCCGTGGGCACGTGGGATGAGGAGACCGCGTGGGCTCGGCTGTGGAACGCGGCGCAGCGGGCTCGAGACGAGCAGGGCGAGGACGTAGAGCGGCTGCGGGACGCGCTGCGGCTGTTCATCCTCCTTCGCGGCCAGGGACAGACACCTGCGCGCCTGTTCTCTCCCGAGCGGGCGCGGGTTCCCACGGCGGAAATCGGGGCCGACGCGGGCTCGGCCGTGAAGGACCTTCCCGCGCTGGTGCATGCGGCCCGCGCTGCGGCGTGGCGCGGGCGCTAGGCCGCGGCGCGGGTGCCAACGGCGGAGGCCGGTATTGGCCGTGTTGGGCCTGCTTTCGTGGGTGTCCGTGGCCGCGCGGCGGCGTAGCGGAGACGCTCGCCACCGCGTGTGGGTCCGAGACGGTCACGCGGGCGACAGCGTGGCCTGTCCGGCCTGATGCTCGCTGACGGGCAGCAGCCGCGAGGCCAGACCCGCGAGGAGCGCGTCCTCTGTCAGGGCCACGGCCACGTCCGGAACGCCCAGCTTCTTCGTGGCGCTGCGCCGCAGCGAATAGAAGGCCCAGCTCGATGCCAGCGCCGCCAGGGCGCCCAGGGCCGCCGCCGCGAGCCGCCCGCCGCGTTGGCGCTCCGTCGTCACCGAGGCCGCGGCCAGGGCGCCCGACAACATCCGGCCCGTCAACGGCACGGCGGTGACTCGCGGGGGCGCCATCGGCAGCTTGTCCGCGACAAGCTCACCCACGGCGAGCAGGCCTAGCACGCGCGGCGTCCATGGATGCGCCAGGATTCTGGCGAGCCGGTCCTCGCTGTCGGGCTGTGTCTTCGTCAGCCAGCGGCTCGCCAGCGCCGGCGCGCTCATGCTCCGCATTCCCGCCAGCACGCCCAATCCCAGGGCCCTCAACCCGTGTCCTCGATTCATGGCCTCTATCTCCTCCTCCAACTGCGTTTCTCGCCGCCCTGGCGCCCGCTGCGCGAAGAACTGCACCGGGGCCGTTCCCAGCGCATGGCCGGAGTGCGCCAGCCGGCCGTGGCCCGCGAGCTGACCGACGAGCTCCGGGTGCTTCAACGCCAGCTCGCGCACCCGCACGTGCGTCAGCCGGTGCCACGCGCGCTGATAGCGCGGAG
Source organism: Myxococcus sp. NMCA1 (assembly GCF_026810205.1). Lineage (NCBI taxonomy): Bacteria > Pseudomonadati > Myxococcota > Myxococcia > Myxococcales > Myxococcaceae > Myxococcus > Myxococcus sp. NMCA1. The sequence continues at coordinate 260,279 of NZ_CP113950.1, forward strand.
CCACCATCGCGAAGCCCAGCCGGCTCCACCAATTGGGGAACTGGCCGGGACGCCAGGCCGCCTCGATGTGGAAGCGCACCTCACCGCTCTCGTGCTCCTTCTTGAGCAGGAACCACTCGCGCCCGGCCTCGATGTGTCCATGGAGCGTCTCGAAGCTGAAGCCGAAGACGCTGCACCCCGCGTCGTGCTCCTCGCGCGTGCCTCCCACCCGCACGCCGCACAGGTAGCGCAGCTGCTGCCCCAGCGCGCGCAGCTCCAGCAGCACCGTGCGGCCCTGCATCGGCTCCTCGGCGGAGAAGTGCCAGGCGACGATGCGCGGGTCGGAGAAGTCGAAGGTCTCCAGCACCTGCTGGGCGCGCTCGAAGAGTCCGCCCGGGACGGGACGCCCTGGCGACTCGCGGCCGAGCACGCTCTCTGAGCGGACCTGGCTCCACCCGCCCTGCAGCGTCATCTCCCCGGAAACCTCCGGGAAGTTGCGCGCCAGCGTGCGAGCGCGCGTCAGCCGGGGCACCATTTCTTCTTCCGTCCAGCCGGAGAACCAGCGCCACTCAATCATTGTCTTCCGTCTCCCCGCGCCAGGAAGGTGGGCCCGTGGGCGGTGTCGCCGCCGGGCGGTTCGTCCTCCAGCTCGGTGGTGTCCGCGTGGATGACGCCATGCACCCCGTCACCGGCCGTCAGCGCGGCGCGCAGGACGAACTCGGTCCAGGTGTTGGTCTGCATGGCGTCTCCGGCGGTGACGAAGCCGAGGTAGTGGAACGTCGAGCCGGAGCGCGCCCGGCTGCGGATGTGGAAGATGACATCGTCGCGCGCGTTCCGGTAAGCGCCGAAGGTGATGCGGCCCGCCTCCGGGTGCCCGTGGAGCGTGCCGAGCGTGAAGCTCTGGGCGTCCTGGTGGATGACGCGCACGGCGAAGGTGCCCGCGCCCTGAATCTTCACCGTCAGCGATTCGTCCAGTTCCAGCGGCTGGCCTTCGCGTCTCTTCTGTCCGCGCTCGAAGACGCAGAGTTCGGCGGGCGCGAACTCGGCGAAGCGCACGGACACCCAGCGCATGAGCTCCTGGGGTGAGACCCGGCAGTTCCGGATGACCGCCCAGTAATCACGCTGGAGCAGGGGGCCTGCTCCCTCTTCAGGGAGCTGGAGCTCGCCTGACTGGTTGGCGTCTGTGTGCATGGACTCGCTCGCCATCTCGCCCTTTGCCTCCATCGGTCACACCATGATGGGGACCTCTCCGCGGGGCTGCATGGCGCGGCCCGGCGGAAGAGCGCTGCATGCGGCGGGGCTGCCTGCCCGCCCTGGGAGGGAGCATGGAGATGGACATCAACCCGGCGAGCCGGGCGTCGGAGCATGAGTACATGGACGTGCCCCCGGTGGTGCGGGCGGAGCACGCCGAGGCGTCACTGACGCGTTTGATTGAACAGCAGACGGCGAAGGTGCCCTCGCACGTGTTCCTGGTGGCGAGCCTCGCTGCGATGGGCGTTTCCTTCGTCTTGGAGGTGACGGGCCGCTCGCGCCCCAGCCGCTTCATTGGCCAGTGGGTGTCGCCCCTGCTGGTGATGGGCGTCTACAACAAGCTGGTGAAGATTTTCGGGCCGCGGTGAGACTGGGCGCCCATGCGGCCCATCGCGTCGTGGTGAAGAACAACGCGTCCCGTTCCTTGTATGAGGTGGAAGGGGCACGGAAGGCGAGAAGCCGAGGGCCTCGTGGCGTAACGTGTCGTTCCAAACAGGATAGGGTCCGCTTGCTATGCGCACCCATCCTGGCTTGGGTCTTTCACTGCTTGTTGCGTCTTGGTTGGGTTGCTCCACCACCGCAAAGACTCCCATTCAGCGAGGAGCGCACACTGCGACGGAGGCGTGTTCCGCTTCGCATGAGGACCGTTGCGTCAGCCTCCTTTGCGAGGGGGACGCATGTGGCTTCTACCGCTGCGAGGACCTGCTCGGTGAAGTGGAGTTGGCGCGTTTTCCTCCCGCGCGTCCGCCTGTGGCCGCGGCAGCGCCGGGCAGCGGACCTCGGAGAAATTGGGGAGGTGGGCAGCAGCTTCCACGCGGGGCTGTCATGGTCTTCCCCAACTGGAATGGCGGTTCCTCGCGGGTCATTCCTCCGTCGCACCGTTTAACGCCCGGTCGCTGGGAAAAGCACCACATCTTCCCGCAGGCAGAAGACCTGGCTCGATGGTTCGAAGGGCAGGGCGTGAAAATCCACAGCTACACCATGCCCATTCCTCGTGACGTGCACCGGCGGATTCATGGGCCCCTTGGCAATGGTGGCGCGTGGAACAAAGCATGGCGTGAGTTCCGGGACCGGAACCGGAACGCGAGCGCGGAGGAGATTTTCAAGCACGCGGGGGAGTTGATCCATCGCTTCGAACTCATCGGTGGTCCGATTCAGCCCTATTATTCCCGCCCTGGCGCGTAGGGACCCATGACCCGATTCTTCTGGCTGCGTGAAGACGAAGCGGCAACGGCCGCCTTCAGTGGAAGCTTCAACGCCGCGCACAAGTGGAGTCTGCCCGGCGTGAAGTGCTCCGCCTGTGGCACGACCTGGAGTTCCTGGGGGAACCACTATCCCCTCGTGGACCTGTCGCATCTGCCGGAGCGTGTCGCGTTCGAGAAGGCCCGGCCGGAGCAGTTCACGGAGTTCTCCCGTCTTCGGGAACTGGTACGCCCCTTGGCTCCTCCGGATGCGGAACTGCCGCCTGGCGCGGCCTTCGGGCCATTGGTTGGCGCTGCGTTCGGCGAATTCGGTCCATTCACATGGCAGGGGACTTCGCTATTGCTCGTACGCCGCGATGCGATGGAGCGCCTTCAAGCCGAAGGTGTACGCGGTCTGCTGGGCGGACAAACGGAACTGCGATTCCGCAAGAAGGAGTCACCGGAGTTGCTGGACCTCCAACTGGAGCCACGCGGTCTGCTGCATCCGGATTGCATCCCATCCGACGCATCGCCGCCGTGCCCAACCTGTGGGCGGCACGCCTTTGCTCGACCCAATGACCCCATCCTCGCTGCGGCTTCGCTCCCGGCGGATGTGGACGTGTTCCGGCTCGCGAACTTCGCGACGATGATCATCGGGACCGACCGGTTCGTGGATGCGGTGAGGCGCCTCGGGCTGGAGGGAATCGCCTGCCGGGAACTTCCTACCCGCTGACCTCGACGACACCCAGCGGCAATCCTTGTCCGTTCACCAGGGCCTCGAAGCGGTGCGGCCCGGCGTAGTGTTTGCGTGTGGTGAGCTGCGCGAAGGAGACGCGCTTGCTCACCGTCTCCGCCTGCCCCGGGCCAAGCAGCAGCTCGCGCACCTTGAACACCTTGGGCCGCGCCTCGCCGTTCGCCTTCTGGAAATGCACCGCGAGGTCCACCACCAGCGTCTGCTGCTGCTTCGAGCGGTTGGTCACCTCGAAGTGGACCTCCACCGTGTCGCCCAGGGCCGCGCGGCGGGGCAGCTTCGTCACGCGGGCCTCGATGCCCGACGGCGGCCGTGCGCCCACCACCGCCAGCGCCGCGGGCTCTCCGCGCTTGATGGACGAGCGCAGCGCATGGCGCACCAGCCACTCACGCTCCGGCGTGGCGTTCTTCATCCACGCCGTCGCCACCTGCACCAGCAGGGCGGGGTGGTCCTTGCCGATGTCGTTCAGGTTGTTGGCCACCGAGCGGCGCACGTACAGCGCCGGGTCGTCCTTCAGCCGCTCCAGCAGCGAGAGCACCGGTGTGGGGTCCTTCTGGAACTCGCGCAGCCGTGAGGCCCACGGCAGGCGCGTGCGCGTGCCCTCTGACACGAGCCGTCGGACATGTTCGCTCGGGTCCTCCGTCCACTCGCGCAGGCGGGCCAGCGTCTTCGCGGTGTGCCGCTCCAGGTAGGGCCGGATGGAGAACTCCGCGGTGAAGCGCTGGGTGAGCGCGTGCTGGGCGCGCATGGACGGCTCGAAGTGCTCCAGGCCGTGCTCCGCCACGAAAATCGTGTGCGGCAGATAGAAGAAGGTCGCCATGGCCCCTCCCTCCGTGGCCTCCGTCCGGGGGCCAAGCGAGCGCAGCAACACCTCCACCGCCTCCGGGTAGTCTCGGGGCAGCGCACGGTGCAGCGCGCCAGCGATATGACGCGCCCGGTCCATCAACTCATGGCCATCCAGCCCCTTCGCCGCCTCCCGGATGAAGGCGGCACGAGGGAAGGCAGGCGCCGCGGCGTGGAGTGATGCGGCGAGGCGTTCGACAAGCCGCGCGTCGAAGAAAGTCTTGAGGTGGTCCGCCATGGTGCGCGCATCCTGGCATGGGCTCACCGGTGCACCAGCACCATGTGCGTGCCAGGGGGGCGCGGTGGGCAGGCGGCTGGGCAACGGTGGACTGGGCAGCCCGGGGTGGCTCTGCTAGGCCCTGGGCCCGTGGCGACGCGAACGGGCCAGCATTGGAGTCAGGACACGCGCAGCAGGCCCGTGGTGACGGAGCCCCGCTCCTTGCGCGAACAGCTCGCCGAGGTGCCGGATTCGCTCGCGCTGCTTGAAGGGTTGTTCACTCATTCGCCGGTGCCCTACGCCGTCTTCACCTCGGACGGCCACTGTCTGCTCACCAACCCCGCCTTCCTGGCGATGTTCGGCGCGGCGCCGCCGCCCGAGTACAGCCTCTTCAAGGACGAGCTGCTCGCGCAGCTGGGCTACGCGAAGTTGCTCCAGCGGGCCGTGTCGGGCGAGCGCGTCCAGACGCCGGTGTTCTGGTACGACGTGAAGGAGTTGGAGCACGTCCGCGCGCCCACCGAGGCGCGGCGCATCGCCATCTCCTGCACCGGCTTCCCACTGGTCTCCGCCAGCGGCGGCGTCACGCACCTCGCCGTGGCCTACAAGGACATGACGGCGGAGCTGGCGGCCCGTGAGGCGGCGCAGGTGGAGCGGCGCAACCTGCTCCAGGTCTTCACCCAGGCGCCGGTGGCCATCAGCGTGCTGCGCGGCTACGAGCTGCGCTACGAGTTCGCCAACCCGCTGCTCCAGAAGCTCATGGGCGGACGCGAGCTGAACGGGCGCACCCAGGAAGAGGCCATTCCGGATTTGTCTCCGGAGCTGCTGAGCCTCCATCGGGGCGTGCTGGAGACGGGTGAGCGCGCCATCGCGCGGGAGTACCCCGTCACCATCGACTACGAGGGCGCCGGCCGCGTCGAGACGAAGTTCTGGAACATCATCTTCGAGCCCCTGCGCGACGAGCGCGGCCTCGTGGACGGCCTGGTGACGTTGGCCTTCGACGTCACCGAGCAGGTGCTCGCGCGCCAGGCCGTGGAGAGCCAGCAGAAGTGGCTGGAGGCCGTGCTCGACCTGATGCCCATGCCGGTGGTGATGGCGGACCCGGCCAGTGGCGACCTCAACTTCTCCAACGCCGCGGCGGACCGGCTCTACGGCCTGCACATCCCCAAGGACGTGCCCGCCACCGCGTATGGCGAGCACTTCCACGTCACGGACCTGGAGGGCCGCCGGCTGAGCGTGGATGACCTCCCCTCCAATCGCGCGGCCCGGGGCGAGCGGCTGGACGGGCTGGAGGTCCACTGGCACACGCCCGCGGGCCAGTACGCCCTCAGCATCTCGTCGGAGACGCTGCCCGCCATGCACGGCCATCCGTCCGTGGTGGTGATTCCCTTCCTGGACATCACCCGTCTGAAGACGGTGGAGCAGCACCTCCAGGAGGCCGTGCGTGCCCGTGACGAGTTCCTGTCCGTGGCCAGCCACGAGCTCAAGACGCCACTGACGTCACTGGGGCTGCGGCTCCAGTCCTTCGTGCGCGCCATCCACGCGGACCCGGAGTCCGCGCTGGCCCAGCGTCACGGGCGCGAGGTGGAGGCCATGCGCCGGCAGGTGACGCGCCTGGCCGAGTTGGTGGACGGGCTGCTCGACGTGTCGCGCATCAGCACCGGCCGGTTGAAGCTCCAGTTCGAGCCGGTGGACCTGCCCTCGCTCGTGCGCGAGGTGGCCGCGCGTTTCGAGCTGGAGGCCGCGCGCGCCGGCTGCGAGCTGCGCGTCACGTGGGCGGAAGGGCTCGAGGGGGCGTGGGACCGGCTGCGGCTGGAGCAGGTGGTCTCCAACCTGCTGGCCAACGCGCTCAAGTACGGCGCGGGCGCGCCCGTGCACATCGACGTGGCGCCGGGGGGCATGGGCGCCCGGCTGTGGGTGAAGGACCGGGGCATCGGCATCGACCCGGAGGCCCACGCGCGCATCTTCCAGAAGTTCGAGCGCGCCGTGTCCGAGCGGAACTACGGCGGCATGGGCCTGGGGCTGTACGTGACGCGCACGCTGGTGGAGGCCCTGGGGGGCACCATCCAGGTGGACAGCCGGCCCGGCGAGGGCGCCACCTTCGTGGTGGAGCTGCCGCTCCAGCCCACGAGATAGGTCCCCCGCCGGAGGGCGGAGAGGTTATACGGAGGGGGCCGTGCGCCTCCTCGCGCTTCACGTCCACGACTTCCGGAACCTCCCCCAGGTCCAGCTCACGCCCAGTGCCCACGCCACCATCGCGGTGGGGCAGAACGGGCAGGGCAAGACGAACCTGCTGGAGGCCCTCTACTTCCTGGCCACGCTCAAGCCGCTGCGCGCGGGGCGCCTGTCGGAGCTGGTGCGCTGGGGCTCGCAGGGCGCGCGGGTGACGGGGCGCTTCCTCCTCAAGGGCGCCGAGCGTGAAATCGCCGTGGAGGTGGGCGGCGGCACGCGGCAGGCCTTCGTGGATGGGAAGAAGGCCTCCAGCCTGGAGGACTACTTCGGCGGCGTGTCCGTGGTGGCCTTCACGCCGGATGACCTGGAGGTGGTGAAGGGCGGTCCGGACTCACGGCGCGGCTTCCTGGACCGGGCGGTGTTCAACCGCTTCCCCGCCTTCCTGCGCGAGAGCCGCGAGTACGCGCGGGCCTTGAAGAACCGCAACCGCCTGCTGCGTGAAGGGCACGCCGTGGACGCGGCGTACCTGGAGGCCTACGACGAGACGCTGGCGAAGGCTGGCGCGCGCATCTATTCGCGGCGGCGCGCGCTGATGGCGGAGCTGGCGCCCAGGGCGCAGGCGACCTTCGCCTCCATTGGCCGCACGGTGGACCCGGCCGTGTACAACTACCGCCCCGCGCATCTGGAGGGCGACTTCGCCGACGCGGACGAAACGGCGCTGGCGGCCATGCTGCGGGAGAGCCTCTCCGCGCGCCTGCGGCGGGACATGGAGCGGGGCTTCACCTCGGTGGGGCCGCACTCGGACGACGTCTCGGTGACGCTGGGAGGCCGCAGCGCGCGGGCCTACGCGAGCCAGGGACAGCAGCGGGCGCTGGTGCTCGGCTGGAAGATCGCCGAAATCGAGAACCTGGAGGACGCGATGGGCTTCCTGCCGCTGCTGCTGCTGGACGACGTGTCGAGCGAGCTGGACCCCGAGCGCAACGCCTACCTCATGGGCTACCTGGCCCAGAGCGGCGCGCAGGTGGTGCTCACCACCACGGACGGTTCGCTGGTGCGGGGCGCGGCGGCGGACGACACGCTCTGGCTCGACGTGCACGGCGGGCAGGTGGCGGTGCGCGCGGACGCCGAGCCGCCTCCCGCCAGCTGAAGTCACGGCGTCACGCGCCGACGGTGCCAGGGCCAGTGGACGTGGAAGCGCCGCTCCGCGTGGTGCGGCACGTCGCCCGGCGCCACGTTCTTGAAGAAGGGGAAGCGGTACTCCGCCCAGAGCACGCCGTACGCCACGGCGAAGAGGAAGGTGGCCAGTGGCAGCCACCACGACGTGCCCACGGCGAGTGCGATGACGGTGAGCAGCAGCAGCGCGACGCCCATGCCCAGCGACACCTCGCGCAGCCGCTTGGACTCGCTGAAGGCCAGCCCCATGGACACCACCGACAGGAGCAGCACGGAGACAGCCAGCCAGTAGCTGTGCCGTGTGTACAGGTTGGCGATTCCCAGCAGGAAGAGGCCGAGGCCGAATATCGCGAGTCCGCCGTCCATGGGGTCCTCCTTGTCCGTGTGTCGAGCGTGGGGCACTGCTGTCCGAGCCGGGCGGCTTGCGTGCGTCGGGACAAAGCTGGGGCCGCGCGGCGTGGCAGGGGACTGCCCGCGGATGGACGCTCGCACAGACTGGTTGGTGCCGTGACGGACAACCGGCGCACCTCGGGTGGCGGGAATGTGACGTGCCAGGATGGATTCAGAGGTGTGACAGTGGACGTTTGGCCCCCACCGCACGACATGGAATTCCTTGCAGGTGCGCGACTTGTGACGCATGACTTGGTCGCAGGGCCGGAAGAGAGCCACGAAGAACGGTGCCATGCCGCGGATGACGTTGCTGTGCCTGCTGGTGGTCATGCCCCTGACGGGCTGTCACCGGACGACGTTCGAGGATTCCGTCCTCACCAAGCCCGCCGTGCGCTACCGCATTGGCAAGCTCCCCGCGTACTGGGAGCAGGTGCGGCTGGAGGACAACGACCTCGCCTTCGCCGAGGAGGGCACCGGTCGCGCGCTCTCCGTCAACGCCACGTGCAAGGGGCATGATGACCCGTCGCTCCAGGTGCTCACCCGGCACCTGCTGGCGGGCTTCACGGACCGGCAGGAAATCGCTGAACAGCGCATCCCCATGGATGGGCGCGAGGCCCTGCGCAGCCGCCACCTGGCGAAGATGGACGGCGTGCCCGTGCAACTGGAGTTGGTGGTGCTGAAGAAGGACAACTGCGTGTTCGACTTCACCTACGTGGCGCCGCCGGGACTCGCGGAAGCGCGCATGGCGGACTTCGACGCGCTGCTGGCCGGCTTCGAATCGGAGCGCAAGGAATGACGACGCGGCAGCCCGAGGTGGACGCGGCGGCGGCTTCCGGGCCTCCAGGCCTCATGGACCGCGCGAAGGAGCGCCTGGAGTCACTGGGCGCCCTGTCGCGGATGACGGGGCAGGTGTTCAGCCGCGCGGTGCGTCCGCCGTATGACTGGCGCGGGCTCGTGTACCACACGGAGTCGCTGGGTGTGCGCTCGCTGCCCATCGCCCTGCTTACTGCGATGTTCGCGGGGCTCGTCATCTCGCTGCAGTTCGGCTACTTCCTGTCGCGCTTCGGCGTGCAGTACACCGTGGGCCGCGTGGTCATCCTCACGCTGTTCCGCGAGCTGGCGCCGGTGCTCACCGCGCTCACCGTGGGCGCGCGCATCGGCAGCGGCATCGCCGCGGAGCTGGGCGCCATGACGGTGACGGAGCAGGTGGACGCCATCCGCGCGCTGGGCGCGGACCCGCTGCGCAAGCTGGTGGTGCCTCGCGTGCTGGCGTGCCTGATTGTGATGCCGGTGCTCACCGTGTTCGCGGACGTCGTGGGCCTGGTGGCGGGCGCGCTGGTGGTGAACTTCCAGTACGCGATTACGCTCAACCTCTTCTTCCAGGGCGCGCTGGACGCGGTGCTGATGCCGGACTTCGCCTCCGGCGTGTTCAAGGGCGCGGTGTTCGGGCTCATCATCGGCCTGGTGGGCTGCTTCCGCGGGCTCACCGTGGAGGGCGGCACGGAGGGCGTGGGCCGCGCCACCACGCAGACGGTGGCGACCACGTCCGTCTCCGTGTGCCTGGCCGACTTCTTCATCACCCAGCTCACGCTGAGCCTGTGACGCGCCATGCGCTCCTCGTCCCAGACGACTTCTGAGTTCGCGTTCCAGCGCCCCCGGCCAGGGGAGCAGCTCATCTATTTCGAGCACCTGACCAAGGCGTTCGGCGCCAAGCGCGTCTATGACGACATGGACCTGGACGTGCGCGCGGGGGAGACGCTGGTGGTGATGGGCGGCTCGGGCACGGGAAAGAGCGTGCTGCTCAAGTGCCTCATTGGGCTGCTGACGCCGGACACCGGACGCATCCTCTTCCAGGGGCACGACCTGGCGCGCTTCACGGAGGAGGCCTTCATGCCGGTGCGCCGGCACGTGGCCATGGTGTTCCAGGGCGCGGCGCTCTTCGACTCGCTGAACGTCGGGGAGAACGTGGCGTACCCGTTGCGCGAGCACTTCCCGGACATGCCGGCGGACGAGGTCCGGGCCCGCGTGGCGGAGAAACTGGCGCTGGTGGACCTGCCCAACACCGAGCGGCTGATGCCCTCCGACTTGTCAGGCGGCATGCGCAAGCGGGTGGGGCTGGCGCGGGCCATCGCCACTGAGCCGGAGGTCATCCTCTGGGACGAGCCCACCACGGGCCTGGACCCTGTCACCACGCAGTCCATCAACGTGTTGATCAACTCGATGAAGACGCGGCTTGGGTGTACCTCCATCGTCGTGACCCACGACATGGTGAGCGCGTTCACCGTGGGAGACCGCATCGCCATGTTGGCCAATCGGAGAATCGTGCAGGTGGGCACGCCGCGGGAGATGCTGCGCTCCACCGTGCCGGAGGTGCGGGCCTTCCTGGACGCGCGCCGCGTGGAGCTCTATCCCGGAGGGACGCCATGAGCCTGTTCTCTCCCGCGGGGACGGAGCGTCGTCAGGCCTTTCGCGCCGGGCTCTTCGTCGCCATGGGTCTGGCGGTCGCCAGCGTGGTCGTCATGGTCATCGGGCAGCAGTCGCGCCTGTTCGAGCGCAAGACGACGTATCGCGCGTACTTCACCAACGTGCAGGGCCTCAGTGATGAGTCTCCCGTCTGGCTCGGAGGCCTCAACGTGGGGCGGGTGACGGGCATCGTCTTCTCGCCCGACCCAAAGGACCCGCGGCTGGAGGTCCAGTTCCAGGTGTCGTCGCGCTACACGGACCGCGTGCGGGAGGACTCGGTGGCGCAGTTGTCCAGCATGGGTGTGCTGGGTGACAAGGCGGTGGACATCTCCCTGGGCAGCCCCACGTCACCGCCGGTGGAGGCGGGCGGGGTGCTCAAGTCGTCCACGAGCGGTGACTTGTCCGCGCTGCTCAACGGGGCGTCGCAGGTGATGGAGAACTCGGTGGCCATCAGCAAGTCGCTGCGGGCGGCGGTGGAGACGTACGCCAACCCGGAGATGGCCAGTGACGTGACGCGCGGCATGGCGGCGCTGCGGGCGCTGCTGGAAGAGGTGGAGAAGGGCGAGGGCGTGCTGCACGCGCTCATCTACGACAAGCAGGCCGGGCGCGAGGTGCGGGGCCTGCTGGCCAACGCGTCCAACGCGGCGGCGCGGGTGGATGGCGCGGTGGGTGAACTGGAAGGGATTCTGCGCGAGGTGCGCACGGGTGACGGCACGGCGCATGCGCTCGTCTACGGCCAGGATGGCGCGAAGGCGCTGACGGAGCTGGGGGCGGCGGCCGGGCAACTGGCGGGGCTCATCGAGGATGCGAAGAAGAGTCCCAACGGAGCGGTGCACCAGCTGGTGTACGGCGACGCCAGCGGCATGTTCGCGGACCTGGGCAGCGCGGCGGCGGACCTGAAGAAGATTACGGCGACCGTGGCGAAGGGAGACGGCACCGTGGGCGGGCTCATCAGCGACCCGACGGTGTACGAGGACCTGCGGGAGGTGATTGGCAACGTGAAGCGCAATCGCATCCTCCGCGCGCTGGTGCGCTTCTCCTTGAGCAACCGGCAGGACTTGGACCAGGTGGGCAAGGTGGAGGGCGTGGAGCCGCGTTCCGAAGCGCCCGCCGCGGCTCCGGCGGAGACGGCTCCCTCGGCGCCCGGGGAGCCCGCGGCCCAGCCCTAGCCTGGGTGGACGGAAAGCTCGCGGAACGCGATGTCGCTGAGTCGAAGCTGCTTCACGGCTTCGACGAACCGCTCGCTCGCGACGATGACCGTCTTGAAGTCACGAAGGCGGAAGAGGTCGATGTCCTCGGGCAGGGTGCTTGCATCGAGCACGGCGGACTCGGATGGGTAGCCGTTCCGGTGGCTGCCACACCGGGGACAGGGGGACTGCCAGTCCGGAGCGTGGCTGGTTGGATGCAACGCTCCGTGCACGAGGACCTCCAGGCAGTGCAGGGGCGGTGCAGGCTGGCCGCGATAGCCCAAATCTCCTGGCGCGCCATACAGGCCTCTCACGCCGGCGGCGCGTAGTTTCTCCAGGGCCGAGCCGCGCATCCACGGAGTCCACGGCGCTTGGAAGTAGAAGTCTCCAAAACGGCCCTTGGCCTTGCCAACGACAGGACCCAGTTGCGTGCCGGGCTCCAAGGGGGCAGCCGGAGGGACCCATGGCCGCAGTTGCTCGCACAGGTGCTGGTACGCCTCCAGTGACAGGGCTTGTTGGCTCCGTGGTTCTTCCAGCAGGGCACGGTGTGCGAAACACGAGAGGTCCACGGTGGGGTAGGCCTCGCCGAGGCCGCCGTAGCCGCCACAGATGGTGCAGTTGATGCTCGGGATGCACCAGGGGCTCACGCCGTCGATACGGCCCGTGTTCCGGGTGGCTTCATCCTCGAGAACCTCGAAGAACCTCACGTGCTGCGCCTCCAGCGGCAGGTCATCAGCGCAGATAGTAGTAGGGGACGATGGGGCCTATCAGGTCGTACTTCTGGACCAGCTTCCCCAGGTGTTCCCAAACCTGCTGTTGGGAGGCGCCAGGATACCTGCGAGCGAAGTCGGTCCATTCCTGGTTCCAGGCTCCGCCTCGGGTCCCGCTATGGATGCGCTGATGCGTGTCTCGCGCGATGACCAGGGTGAAGTCATGCACGTTCAGTGAGCGAGGGCTCCTCGCGAACCACTTCGCGAGGTGTTCCGCTTGGGGAAAGAGATGATGCCGGACCCAGTCCGGCCCCGAAGGCAGGAGCGGAGCCCGGTGTTCAGACTGTGGTGCGTTGTGCCAGTCGAAGACGAAGACAGGCCCATTTCCGCCGGGGAGTTTCTGGACGTTGCCCCAGCGCCGATGGGGACCCGAGCCGGGCGCGGCGGGCGGGGCGATGGTGCCCCCGCCCTTGGCGAGCAACCTCTCAGCGTCTTCACAGACGTAGAGGCCGCATTGTGTGGCTCCAGCACAGACCCACGTGACACACCGGTCCACGCGGGTACATGACTCGCCTTCTCCGTGTGGCACTTGTTCCCATGCATGCTGGGATTTCTGCGCGGTGTGCCCACATCCCGTGAAGACCAGCGCGAGCAACCACGCGACGAGTGCCCGTTTGCGGTCCATTCCTGCCCCCGGCGCTGCGGCCCTGCCATCCGTGGCAGTCTATCCAGACGTGACGCAGAGCGCCCCGGTGCCACCACGCTCTGGCATTGACCCTGCTCCTGGCTTTCGCGCCCCCAAGGCACTAAGACGGCGACCCTCCAACGCGCCGCTGCCGGAGCGCGCGAGGAGGCCCCGTCGCGATGAGCTCATCCGCCGTCTCCACTCCTGTGGCTTCCGCGCCCGCGCGCTCCACGTCTCGCATCTGGGCGGGACGGGTGCTGCTCTTCGTGGGCTTCTTCGCGGCACTGGCGGCGTTCCCCGTCTACACGCCCTTCGACTCCAAGCTGACGCTCCCCACCACGCTGTCACTGCTGCGTGAAGGGAACCTCGACCTGGACGAATACGCCCCCACCTTCGAGTCGTACCGCCACGGCCTCTACGAGCGCGACGGTCACCTCTACAACTACTTCCCCGTGGGGCCTTCCCTGGCCGCCGTGCCCATGGTGGTGCTGGTGGATGGCTTCGTGCGCCTCGCCACGCCTGTGGGCAATCTGCACCCGGCCCTGGCAAAGCCCCTGGCGCACTGGCGCCACATCTACGACGCCACCGGCGGCGTGGACCTGGATGCGTGGAACGGCCCGCAGCGCCTCTTCGCCTCCGCGCTGACCGCGCTCGCTGGCGTCGTCATGTTCGTGCTGGGCACCGCGCTGCACCTGTCCCGCAAGCGCGCGCTGCTGCTCGCCGCCGTCTTCGTCTTCTGCACGCCATTGCTCTCCACCGCCAGCCGCGCCCTGTGGCAGCACGGCCCTTCGCTGCTGTGCCTCACCCTGGTGCTCCTCTGCCTCGTCCGCGCGCGCGAAGCTCCGCGTCACGTGGCCTGGGCGGGCATCCCCCTGGCGCTCGCCTACGTCATGCGGCCCACCAACAGCCTCTCCGTGCTGGTGCTGTCGCTCTACGTGCTGTGGACCTATCCGCGTCAGGCCTGGAAGTTCTTCGCGGGCGCGCTCGCAGTGGCCATTCCGTGGGTGACGGTGAACCTCATCCACTACGGCTCCGTGCTGGCGCCTTATTACGAACCGCAGCGGCTGGAGCTGTCCGCCTCTCGCGTGGCCGAGGCCCTGGCCGGTAACCTCGTGTCCCCCGCGCGCGGGCTGCTCGTGTTCACCCCTGTGCTCCTCATGAGTGCCTGGGGCCTGTGGATGGACCTGCGCGCCCGGACCTTCACCCGGCTGCATGCCGTGCTGGTCGCGGTGGTCGCGCTGCACTGGGCCGCCATCTCCACCTTCCCGCACTGGTGGGCAGGGCACTCGTATGGCCCGCGCTTCTTCTCGGACATTGTGCCCTACCTCGCCTTCTTCCTCGTCCCCGTGGTGCGCGCGCTCCAGTGGAAAGGCCCCGAGGCCCGGCGCGGCCTGACGGCCACCTTCGCGGTGCTGGCCGTGCTGAGCCTGGTCCTCCATGTCCACGGCGCCAGCTCGCGCGCGGTGTACCGGTGGAACAGCCTCCCGCTCGACGTGGATGAACACCCGGAGCGGCTCTGGGATTGGTCCGACCCGCAGTTCCTCGGCCGGCGCTGAGCTATCCGCCGCGTGCGTGCCGCGCCAGCGCGTGCGTCAGGTGACCCGCCACGTCCGTGCCGCCGCGCGCATCGAAGCCCAGGAACATCGCCGAGCCGTTCAGCTCCAGGATGCGCGGCGCTCCGTCCGCGTCACGCTTCAAGTCCATCCCCGTCCATCGCAGGCCCAGCACCTCGCACGCCTTCACGCAGCCGTGAGCCACCTCGGGCGGCAGCGTCACCTGCTCGATGCGCTCCTCGTGCTGCCGGAAGTCGAGCGACGGCGAGATGACGCGCAGGCTCGCGATGACGGCGCCGTCCAGCACGTACACGCGCAGGTTCTCGCCCGGCAGCAGCTCCTGGAAGGTGACGGGCGCGGCGGATAGCGCCGCGAGGCGTTCGTCCGTGAGGTCTGCTTCACTCAGCTCCCGCGTCGCCGCGCCGCCTACGACGGGTTTGTAGACCCCGCGTCCTTCCCTCGCGAAGCGGCGCACCGCCTCCGCGTCATTCGTCCACAGCGTCCGGGGCACGGGAAGTCCCGCGGCCTGGAGCGCGGCGAGCTGCGCGGGCTTGTGCATGCTCCAGTCCGAAGAGGGCGGGTTGTAGAGCGGCACGCCCAGTCGCTCCCAGCGGCCCAGCAGTCCCAGGAGCAGCGCGCTCTTCTCGCGGAACGCGGTGAGCGTGGTGCGCCAGTCCGCGTCCATGGCCTCCTGGGCATCCACCCCGAAGGCCAGCGGGTGCGCATGCAAGCCGCGCAGGTACACGGCGGCCGGCCGCCCCACCTCACGTCCGTCCGCGACGATGCCGTCCAGCGACTCCGTGAGCGACAGCCGCGTCTCCTCGGGGAAGGCCCGTGTGTCCACCACCACCGTGTCCACGTCCTCGGCGCGAAGCCGGCGCGCCACCTCCTGAACATGGGCGTCGTCTCGCGCACCCAGCAGCACCACCGTGCCTGTCCGTGTCACGGGCATCCTCAGCGTTGGAGTTCACCGCCGTCGCCGGTCTCCTCACCTACCTGCATCGTGGTCACCTGCGCTTCCTTCTCGGGCTGTGGTTCGGGGGACGCGGGCGCCCAGTCCCGGATGAACAGCGCGCGCGGCGGTTTCGGCGGAGAAGTCTTTGGCATGGTGTCTCCAAGATGCGGATGGGCCCGGCGCCGCACCAGTGCCGGCCATGGAGCGCCGCGTCACCCAGGCTGGGCGGGCCACTTCGCCCACCGCTCCACGCTGCACCCACGCCAGCGCCTGCCCCGGCCGAGGCGCCTGTTCGTTTCCGGTGACTTCCACCGCGCGCCTGGGCTCCAATCCGCTTCATGAAAGCTCTTGCCCTGCGTGAGGACCGCTTCCTCGATGTGCTCCGGCGGCTCATCGCCCTGACTCCGAAGCTGCAGAACAACCCTGGCGCGGGGCTGGTGCCCGAGGAGCGGCTGGCCGCGCAGGTGGTGCTGGACACCCTGGCGCCGCACATCGAGAGCGGCTTCATCCAGGCGGAGTCCGTGGCGGGCCCGGGCCAGGCGTCGCGTCCCTGCCTGGTGCTTACTGTTCCGGGCGAGGGGGACGGCGCCATCGGCTTCGTCGGCGCGCACTTCGACGTGGTCCCCGCGGACCAGAAGGCGGAGGGCTGGGAGCGCAGCCCCTTCGAGCTGTGGGAGGGCCCCGGCGGCGTGCTCTACGGGCGCGGCGTCACCGACTGTCTGGGGCACGTCGCCGTGCTCACCGACCTGCTGGCTCAGCTGGCCGAGCGCAAGGTGCGGCCCAGCCGCACGCTGAAGGTGGTGCTCATCTCCAACGAGGAGTCCTCGGAGCTGCCGGGCCTGGGCCTCAACTACGTGGCCGAGCAGGGGATGCTCAAGCCGCTGGACGGCCAGCCGGTGTACTGGCTGGACAGCGCCAACTTCGGCCCCACGCTGGGCACTGCGGGCGTGTCGCTGTGGGAGCTGAAGGTGACGGGCGTGGGCGGCCACTCCGGCATGCCGCAGAACTGCGTCAACGCGCTGGAGCTGGGCATGGCCGCGTCGTTGGAGCTGGCGCGCTTCTTCCACGAGCGCTTCCCGCCCACGGAGGACGAGAAGCGCTGGGGCTTCCTGTCGTCCTCCAGTCTCAAGGCCACCGTGGTGGAGGCGCCCAACACCAAGGAGACGAAGGTGCCCGCCGACGTCGTCCTGCGGGGCGACATCCGCCTCACGCCCTTCTACGACCTGGCGGAGGTGCAGAAGGCGGTGACGGACTTCATGGCGGAGCTCGACGCCCGGCTGGCGCGCGACGACGCCCCCGCGCACTTCCCGCGCACGCGCACGGCGGGCGGCAAGCGCGGTGAGCTGGCGTTCCGCTTCCAGGGGGAGGGGACCGAGGGCATCGCCTGCCGGCTGGACTCAGAGGGCCTGCGCGCCCTGAAGGAGGCCATGCAGGTGGTGCGCGGTGTGTCGGCCACGCCCTTCTCGCTCACCGGCTCGCTGCCGCTCGTGAGGGACCTGCAACGACAGGGCTGCGACGTGCAGATTACGGGCTTCGGGGACATGCAGTACTACCACGCCCCCAATGAGCAGGCCCGGCTGGAGGACTTCCGGCAGGGCTTCGCGATTCTCCGCGAGCTGCTCGTCCGCCTCTGAGTCGGGGTGCGTCCGGTGGCGTGCTGTTCGGAAATGTCCCGACATTTCCGAACAGCGCGCACCGGACACTCGCCCGGAGCACATGTGCGTGGACAGCGCGGCCGGGGACCGCCACAGTCGGTCCGGGCCGCGGGCACCTCCGCTCGCGGCGGCTGCGCGAGAGGAGTGGTGACGCCGTGAGAGACTTGCTGATGATTCCAGGGCCGGTGGAGTTCGAGCCCGAGGTGCTCCAGGCGCTGGGCGCTCCCACCCTCAGCCACACGGACCCCGCTTTCATCGCCGTCTTCGGCCGGGCCCTGAAGCGGCTTCGGGAGGTGAGTCTGGCGCCCTCCGCGCAGCCCTTCGTGGTGTCCGGCTCCGGCACGCTGGCCATGGAGCTGGCGGTGGCCAACCTGGTGGAGCCCGGGGACGCGGCCCTGGTGGTGAACACCGGCTATTTCAGTGACCGGATGGCGAAGATTCTGGAGCGCCACGGCGCCCAGGTGACGCACGTGCGTGCCCCGCCGGGAGACGTGCCCTCCCTGGACGAGGTGGAGACGCACCTGTCGAAGGGTGGCTTCAAGGTGCTGTCCGTCACCCATGTGGACACGTCCACGGGCGTGCTCGCACCCGCGGAGGCGCTGGTGCGGGCCGCGCGCAAGCACGGCGTGCTGTCGGTGGTGGATGGTGTGTGCGCCACCGCGGCGGAGACCTTCCGCCAGGATGCGTGGGAGGCGGACGTGTACCTCACGGCCAGCCAGAAGGCGGTGGGGGTTCCTCCCGGCCTGGCGCTGCTCACCGTGGGCCCGCGGGCCATGGAGGCCTGGCGCAAGCGCAAGACGCCGGTGGCCAGCGTCTACGCGGACTTCGCGGAGTGGTTGCCCATCATGGAGGCGTACGAAGCGGGCAAGCCGGCCTACTTCGCCACCCCGCCAGTGAACCTGGTGGCCGCGCTGGACGTGAGCCTGGGGCAGATTCTGGCCGAGGGCATGGACGCCCGCTTCGCCCGGCACCAGCGGATGGCGCGGGCCTTCCGCGCGGCGTGGAAGGCCATGGGCCTGCGCCTGTTGCCCACCTCCGACGCCGTGGCCGCCAACACACTGAGCGCCGTGTACTACCCGGACGGCGTGGACGCGGCGCTGGTGGGCGGGGTGAAGGGGCAGGGCGTCGTCGTCGCCGGCGGCCTCCACCCGGACCTCAAGACGCGCTACTTCCGTGTGGGCCACATGAACCGCGTGGGGCCTGCGGACGTCCTCTCCACGGTGGGCGCCCTGGAGCGCGCGCTCATCGCCGCCGGTCATCGCTCGGAGCCCGGCGCCGCCGTGGCCGCCGCCCAGGCGTCCCTCATTGCGGGCTGAGCCCGGCCTGGGGGCATCCGCCCCTATTCGTTGGCTGGCGGATGCTCCTCTCGGCCCGCGGGGCGAACCGGGTTTGATTCGACAGTACCGGAAAAATATGCGACTGTTGGCTTCCCGGAAGTGGGGGGAATCCTGTGAGCCCGGAAGCATCCGCGAAGTGAGGTGGCGGTGTGTTCCCCGGGCGCCCTGGAAGGGTCCCTCGGGGAGATGACCATGTACGCGGGTTACGAATCGAGCGCGGGTGGTGGCGCGGCCTGGGAGCTGGAGTTGCGGCGTCTGGCGGCCACCGACGACGACATGGCGCGTGGGATGTTCTTCCAGGGCACGCTGGACGTCGTGGGTTTCCTGGGAGGCGAAGGCGCCGTGGCCCGCTGCAAGGGTGTGGCCGGCATCTGGGAAATCAACCTCCTCCACATGTACCCCATCACCCGGTTCCTCCGGATGTCATCCACGGCGGCGCGGCTGTTGGCCCCGCAGTTGGACGGCTTCGAGGGCGTGCTGCGGCGCATGGGAACGCAGGCCACGGTGGATTTCGTGGCGTCCGTCTTCGGACGGGAGTTGATGCGAACGGCCAGCGGCAAGCCGCGGCTGCTGTTGCAGTCGCTGGGAGAGGCCTACCTCGCCGCGGTGACCTACGGCGAGCGCTACCCCCTGTGGACCGGGGAGACGAGCGCCCGCTTCATCATGCGGCGTGACTTCATGCCCGCCGCCTACCACGAGGGCGTGCTGCACGGCGTGCTGGAGGCGGTGGGCGCGCGTGAGGTCCGGGTCCACGGTCGCCAGGTGGGGCTGCTCGACAGCGAATACGAGCTGTCCTGGAAGTAGGCGTGGCGGCGAGCCCCCGGCGTGCTGGCGGGGGGTGAAAGGCGGGGCCCCACGGTCCGTGCGCATGAATGCTGGGCGCGGTGCTGGCGTGGCTGGGCAGACGCCAGGTCGTCACGCTCGCCGGCGAGTCCGAGGCCTTGTTGGAGCGGGCGCGGGCCCAGGCGGATGCGCCGCGGGCGAGCGAGGCCCGGCTGGAGGCCCGGGTGGTCCAGCGCACGCAGGAGCTGACGCTGGCCAACCAGGAGTTGGAGTCGTTCAGCGACTCGGTGTCCCACGACCTGCGTGCGCCCCTGCGCGCCGTGGACGGCTTCAGCCTGGCCCTGCAGGAGGAGGATGGGGCACGCCTGTCCGAGGAAGGCCACGAGCACCTGCGGCGGCTGCGCGCGGCGGTTGTTCGCATGGGGCAGTTCATCGATGACCTGCTGCGGCTGTCGCGCATCTCCCGCATCGAGCCGCGCCATGCGCCCGTGGACCTGAGTGCGCTGGCCAGCGTGGTCGCCGGGCGCTGACGCGCCCCGAGCCGGGCCGCGACACGGCGTTCGACATCGCCCCGGGGATGATGGCGCGGGGAGACGCTCGTTTGCTCCGTGTGGTCCTGGAAAACCTGCTCGGCAATGCCTGGACGTTCACCAGCCAGCGCTCGGGAGGACGCATCGTGTTTTCGCCACGTCGAGCGAGAACCCTTCCCGTTACTGTGTCCGGGACAACGGCGTGGGATTCGACATGGCGTACGCGGGCAAGCTCATCACTCCCTTCCATCGGCTGCACCGGGCAGGGGAATTCCCTGGCACGGGCATCGGGCTGGCGACCGTCCAGCGCATCATCCACCGCCATGGGGGAGACATCTCCGCGGAGGCAGTGCCGGGCGAAGGGGCCACGTTCTGCTTCACCCTGGAGGCGTCCCATCCATGAGCGGCGAGCGGCCCATCCTGCTGGTGGAGGACAACCCGGACGACGTGGACCTCGCGCTGCGCGCCTTCAAGCGGGCCGGCGTCACACGGCGGGTGGACGTGGTGGAGGCGCTCGACGACCTGTTCTTCCAGGGCCCCTACGCGGCCCGCGCCGGCCAGCCAGCCGCCTCCCGCGATGGTGTTGCTGGATGTCCAGTTGCCCCGGCTGGACGGCCATGAGGTGCTGCGCCGCATCCGCGCGGACGCGCGCACGCGGATGCTGCCGGTGGTCATCCTCTCCTTGTCGGAGGAGGAGGAGGTCGACGTGGTGCGCAGCTACGGCGGCGGGGCCAACAGCTACGTGCGCAAGCCGGTGCGCTACACGGAGTTCGTGGAGGCCGCGCGCCAGCTGGGCCTGTACTGGCTGGTGCTGGACCACGGCGCACCGGTGGGCCCCTTCCCGGGAGCCCCGGGATGACACCGCTGCGGGTGCTGGTGGTGGATGTGATGGCACAGCCGGTGCCCCTCACCTCCAGCCCGGAGCACCAGCGGGCGCTGGACGCGCTGGGGCTTCGTTCGGTGCTGCACGTGCCGCTGCAGGGCCGCGCGGGGGTGATGGGGGGCTGTCGCTGCTCACCCAGGAGACTCGCACGTTGGGGCCGGTGGACCTGGCGCTGGCGCAGGAGCTGGCGCGCCGCTCGGGCCACATGGGCCGTGTTCAGGTGGATGACAGAGGGATTGGAATTTCAGAGGACCGGGTGAGGCACTTCCTCGAACGCTTCGGACGGGCGGTAAGCTCGCGCTCCCACGGGGGCCGGGCCTGGGCCGGGCCGCGCGAAGGGGGTAGCGCGCGTTTCACCCTGGATTTGCCATTGGAGAAGGAGAGGCGTGAGTGAGTCGGCCGTTGCTGGTGGTGGATGACGACGCGGACCTGCGCGAAGCCCTGGAGGAAGTGCTTCGTGACGCGGGCTACACGGTGCTGGGGGCCAGCAATGGCAAGCATGCCCTGGAGGTGCTGGGCGCGGCCACGGAGCTGCCGGGGCTCGTCCTGCTAGACATGATGATGCCCGTCATGGACGGAGGCGGGTTCGCGCGGGCCATGCGTCAAGTGTCAGCCTGGCGTGATATCCCGGTGCTCGTCTTCTCCGCGTCAGCGAATGCTCGCCAGGTCGCGGATGAGATTGGCGCTTGCGGTCACCTGCGCAAACCCGTGGACGTGGAGACACTGCTGGACGCCGTCAGCCGCCATCTGACGATGTGAAGCAGGCAGGCGGGTCCCGGTTGACGCCCTGCGTTCCCTCCGGTTGACGCCTCGAAATCAGGTTGGTAAGTGCCAGCTTAACACTTCATGTGGAGGGCCGGATGCACACCAACGCACTCGCGCTGCTGATCTTGCAGCTCATCGTCATCATTGGCTTGTCGCGGCTCATTGGCCGCGGCGCGCGATGGTTGGGACAGCCGTTGGTCATCGCGGAAGTGGTGGCCGGTATCGTCCTGGGGCCGTCGCTGCTGGGCTGGCTGGCGCCGGACGTGATGAACGGGCTGTTCCCGGCCTCGTCCATGCCGGTGCTGACGATGCTCAGCCAGGTGGGCCTGGTGCTGTTCATGTTCCTCATCGGCCTGGAGCTGGACCCCCAGCTGCTCAAGGGTCGGGGGCACGCGTCGGTGGCCATCAGCCACTCCAGCATCATCGTCCCCTTCGCGCTGGGCGCGGGCGCGGGCGCGCTGTGGCTCTACAAGAGCCTGTCGTCGCCAGAGGTGCCCTTCTCGTCGTTCGTGCTCTTCATGGGCGTGGCGATGAGCATCACCGCCTTCCCGGTGCTGGCGCGCATCCTCACCGAGCGGGGGTTGCTCCAGTCGAAGGTGGGCACGGTGGCCATCGCCTGCGCGGCGGTGGATGACGTCACCGCGTGGTGCCTGCTGGCCTTCGTCGTCTCCATCGTCCGCGCGTCCAGCCTGGCGCAGGCGGCGCTCACCACGGTGATGGCGCTGGGCTACATCGCGTTCATGCTGATGGTGGTGAGGCCTTTCCTCGCGCGCCTGGGTGCGCGGGTGGCCAGCCGCGAGGGCCTCACCCAGAACGTGGTGGCGGGCACGCTGGTGCTGCTGCTGGCGTCCGCGGGTGTGACGGAGCTCATCGGCATTCACGCGCTGTTCGGCGCCTTCCTCTTCGGCGCGGTGATTCCGAAGGAGGGCCGGCTGGCGGAGGCGCTGGCGGAGCGGCTGGAGGACGTGGCGGTGGTGTTGCTGCTGCCCGTCTTCTTCGCCTTCAGCGGCCTGCGCACGCAGATTGGCCTGCTGAACACCGCGGAGGACTGGGTGACGTGCGGCGTCATCATCGTGCTGGCCTGCCTGGGCAAGTTCGGCGGCAGCGCGGTGGCGGCGCGGATGACGGGGCTGCGGTGGCGCGAGGCGAGCGCCATCGGCATCCTGATGAACACGCGCGGGTTGATGGAGCTCATCGTCCTCAACATCGGCCTGGACCTGGGCGTCATCTCACCCCAGCTCTTCACCATGATGGTGCTGATGGCGCTGGTGACGACGTTCATCACCACGCCGCTGCTGAAGTGGATCTACCCGCTGGAGGAGATTGCCCGCGAGCGTGTGGTGTTGCCGCTGCCAGTGGAGCCGGGCCCACCGCCCTACAGCGTGCTGATGTGCGTGTCCCACGGGCAGGCGGGGCCGGGCATGGCCACCCTGGCGCGCTCATTGACGGGACGTGAAGAGGGCGCGCAGCTTCACGCGCTGCACCTGGTGTCCCCGGAGCGCGCGTCCCTGCGCCCGGCGCAGCAGCGGGACCCCGAGGAGGACAGCGCGCTGATGCCGCTCTTGTGGCGGGCCGCAAGCCTGGGGCTCTCCGTGCGGCCGTTGTCGTTCGTCTCCGGCGAGCCGGCCCAGGACATCTGCCGCACCGCGAAGGCCCGGCGCGCGGACCTGGTCCTGCTGGGGTGGCACAAGCCGCTCTTCAGCCAGACGGTGCTGGGCGGCACGGTGCACGAGGTGATGCGGGAGGCCAGTGGCCCGGTGGCGGTGCTGGTGGACCGGGGCCTGTCGGACATCAAGCGCGTGCTGGTGCCCTTCGCCGGAAGCCGGCATGACCGCGCGGCCCTGGCCCTGTCCCGGCGACTGCTGAAGCAGGCGGGCGCCGAGGTGACGGTGCTGCACGTGACGTCCGACCTCGGCGGCAACGGCGGGGCCCGGGCGCAGGTGGAGGAGCTGTTCCCGGCGACCGAGGGCGGTGTGACGCTGAAGGTGGTGCGCAGTGACGCACCGGACGAGGCCGCCCTGGAGGAGGCGCGCCATGGCTATGACCTGGTGATTGTCGGCATCGGCGCGCAGTGGGGGCTGGAGGACAAGCTCTTCGGCCTGCACCGTGAGCGCATCATCCGGGACGTGCCGGGCTCGCTGCTGGTGGTGTGTGACGCGTCGCCCGCCACGGCGGCGGAGTCCACCTCTGAATCCTCAAACGACGGGGCCAGCGCGGCCCGGGTTCTTCCCGCGAGGAGCTGATGCACCTGGGGGCTACCCTCCGACTATTGCGCACGGATGCGGGCCTGTCGCTGCGGGACCTGGCACGCCGCATCGGCGTGTCCAGCGCGTACCTCAGCCGGGTGGAGAACGGCGTGGACGCGCCCCCCACGCCCGAGCGCCTGTCGGCCATTGCCCGCGAGCTGCGAGTCCCGTCCTCGCTGCTGATGGACGTGGCCAACCGGATGAGCCCGTCCGTGGCCGCCTACCTGGAAGAGGTACCGGGCGCGGGGGCCCTCTTCCTGGACATCGCCCAGCGGCGCCTGTCCGGGCTGCAGCTGGCGCGCGTGCGCGACTTCCTGGACGCGGAGTTCCCCGTGCCCCAAGGGCGGCGCGACGCGGCCGTGCCGCCGCTGGCGCCCCTGCTGGCGCCGGAGCGCGTGGTGTTGCAGCTGTCCTGCGCGGGCTGGGACGACGTGCTGGACGTGGCGGCGGAGCGACTGGCCTCCTCGCGGCCCGGCGCGGAAGTCGCGCGGGTGGTGGACGGCCTGCGCCGGCACCGGGAGGAGTCCTCATGCGCGGTGGGAGGCGGGGTCGCGGTGCCGCATGCCTTCCTGCCAGGCGCGGTGCCCACGGTGGCCCTGGTGACGCTGGCCACGCCGCTCGCGGGGGATACCCCCGACGGCAAGCCGCTGCGCGTGGTGGTGGCCGTCCTGGACGCCGAGCGGGGCGGCCCCCAGTTGGTGCGGCTGGCGCACCTGGCTCGGCTGGCGGCCCACGGGCTGGCGGACCGGCTGGTGGGGCTCAGCCAGCCGGCCCAGGTGCTCTCCAGCCTGGCGGAGCTGGAAGCGCTGCGCTGACTCAGGGGCCCGTGCGGCCCCAGGTCTCCCACGCGCCCAAATCCCGGTAGCCCAGGCGCTGATACAAGGCCTTCGCCTCCGGCGTGGCCTGGAGCACCGCGGCCGTCATCCCCCGGGCCCGTGCCTGGTGGTGCAGCCCGCGCATCACCTGCGCGGCCAGCCCCCGGCCCCGGGCCTCGGGCACCGTGGCCACCATGTAGATGCCCGCGGTGTCACCCACGTCCCGGGCCATGCCACACGCCAGGGCAACGCCCGCCTCCTTCGCGACCAGCGTGTGCACGGGCAGCGGGGGCGGCTGCAGCCAGACGTCGAGCTGGCGCCCCAGCTGGCCCCACGTGCGCTTGTTGATGGCGACCATGTCGTCCTGCG
Source organism: Myxococcus sp. NMCA1 (assembly GCF_026810205.1). NCBI lineage: Bacteria > Pseudomonadati > Myxococcota > Myxococcia > Myxococcales > Myxococcaceae > Myxococcus > Myxococcus sp. NMCA1. Next base: position 285,169 of record NZ_CP113950.1, read on the forward strand.
TCTCGGAGACCTCCAGGGGGATGTCCGGTGGGGCGTCCGGCACGTCCTCCAGCACCAGGCCCAAGGCATCCATCCGGACCGCGTCGGGGCCGAAGCCGGCGTCCTCCAGCACCCGCCGGGCCTCGGTGTCTCCGGGCAGCAGCACCACGCGCCAGCCGGGCAGGTCCAGGCCCCGGTAATAGTCCGTCAGGGCGGGCAGGGCGTCGCGCAGCGCTCCCGCGTCGTGGAAGAAGGCCTGCTGGGCCCGTTGGTGTTCCGGGTGCCCTGGCAGACAGAAGGCGTCCACGCCCGGCAGGCCCAGGTGCCGCAGCGTGCCCCGCTCCCGCTGAAGGTGCTTGAAGGCGATGACGTTCGACAGCAGGCGCGCGGACAGCTCGGCATTCGTCATGGGGCTCCGGAGCGTAGGGTACGCTCCGCCCGGCGGAGAACAGACGCGGCGCTCAAAACCGCGCACCGGCGGGCCGGGAGGATTAGGGTGCAGGGGCACCCATGAGCAGCCCGCGCTTCTACGCCTTCGACCCTCGCGCCACCCGCATCGCCCTCTTCGTGGGGGCCTGCGTGCTGGCCGTCCTCACCGCCTGGGCCCTGGCGGATGCCCGCGACGCAGGTGGCGTCCAGGCCATGGCCCGCGCCGGCGTCTCCGCGGGGCTGATGTTGACCTTCCTGGTGTCCTTCCACCGCCTGCGGCCCCGCACGGGCTGGGGCGTCACGGTGGATGCGCGGGGCGTGCGCGTGGCCCGGCCCTTCAGCCAGAAGGAGTTGGACCTGCACTGGGGGCGATTGACCACGTGCGCCGGATTGGCCGGAAGGGGAGCGTGCTCGCCCTGTTCCTCAAGGAGGAAGGCCGAGTGCTCGTCACCCGGCATCTCTTCGCCCGCAAGGCTGTTTTCGACGAGTTGATTTCGGCGCTGGAGGACCGCCTCCCGCCGCCCCGTTTCGACGCCTGAACACCCCGTTCCCCGGGGCGGCCTCCCAGGCAGGCGGCCAGGCGGATTTCACGAATGTTTACGCAGCCTTGCGAGTCCTCGTTAACCTTGTTCGACGTGCCTTGAAGTGGTACGCACGGACCTGTTGCAAGGCTCCTTTTCCCAAGGACAGCTTCACATGGAAAAGACCCCCGCTACCGGCTCGGCGGTTGCTCCGCCGCCCGTGGAGTATGGGACGGACAGCATTACCAAGCTCGAGGGCCGCGAGGCGGTCCGGAAGCGCCCCGGCATGTACATCGGTGACACGATGGCCTACGGGCTTCACAAGCTCGTGTACGAGGTCGTCGACAACGCGGTGGACGAGTCGCTGGCCGGGCACTGCACCGACATCGAGGTCGTCATCCACGTGGATGGCTCCCTGAGCGTGCAGGACAACGGGCGCGGCATCCCCGTGGGCCCGCACCCCAAGTTCCCCGGCAAGGACACCCTGGAGGTCGTCCTCACGGAGCTGCACGCCGGCAGCAAGTTCGGCAACGGCGCGTACAAGGTCTCCGGCGGCCTGCACGGCGTGGGCGTCACCTGCGTCAACTTCCTCTCGGAGTGGTTCAAGGTCCGCGTCCAGCGCAACGGCACTGTCTACGAACAGTCGTACGCGCAGGGCATCCCGGACACGCCGCCGCGCGAGGTGGGCACCACCGACAAGCGCGGCACGTACATCGCCTTCAAGCCGGACTCCACGGTGATGGAGCTGGTGGAGTTCAACTTCGAGACGCTCAGCCAGCGTCTGCGTGAGTTGGCCTTCCTCAACGCCGGTCTGCACATCGTCGTCCGCGACGAGCGCACGAACAAGGAGCACGACTTCAAGTTCGACGGAGGCATCTCCTCGTTCGTGGAGTACCTCAACAAGTCGAAGCAGACGCTCCACGACAAGCCCATCTCCTTCAGCACGGAGCGCGAGGGCGTCACGCTCGACATCGCGATGCAGTGGAATGACGGCTACGACGAGCGCATCTACACCTTCGCGAACAACATCAACACCCATGAGGGTGGCAGCCACCTGTCCGGCTTCAAGGCGGCGCTGACGCGCACGCTCAACAGCTACGCGGAGAAGGGCAGTCTCTGGAAGGACCTCAAGGAGACGCCCACCGGCGAGGACGCGCGTGAAGGCCTGTCCGCCGTCATCTCCGTCAAGCTGACCAACCCCCAGTTCGAGGGGCAGACGAAGACGAAGCTGGGCAACAGCGAGGTGAAGGGCCTGGTCGAGCAGATGGTGAACGACCAGCTCGGCTCCTTCCTGGAAGAGACGCCCATGGTCGCCAAGAAGGTCGTGGCGAAGATTGGCGACGCCTGCCGGGCGCGTCTGGCCGCGCGCAAGGCGCGTGAGACGGTGCGCCGCAAGGGCGTGCTGGACGGCGGCGGGCTCCCCGGAAAGCTGGCGGACTGTCAGAGCCGCGACCCGAACGAGAGCGAGCTTTACATCGTAGAGGGTGACTCCGCAGGTGGCTCCGCCAAGCAGGGCCGGGACAGGCGCAACCAGGCCATCCTTCCGCTGCGCGGCAAGATTCTCAACGTGGAGAAGGCCCGCTTCGAGAAGATGCTCACCAGCGCCGAAATCGTGACGCTGATTACGGCCTTGGGCACGGGCATCGGCGCGGAGGACTACGACCCGGAGAAGGCGCGCTACCACCGCATCATCCTGATGACGGACGCCGACGTGGACGGCAGCCACATCCGCACGCTGCTGCTCACCTTCTTCTTCCGGCAGATGCCGGAGCTCTTGCAGAAGGGCTACCTCTACATCGCGCAGCCGCCGCTCTACAAAGTCACGCGCAACAAGAAGGACCAGTACGTCAAGGACGAGCACGCGCTGAACGAGTACCTGCTCAAGATTGCCTCCGAGCACGCGCGGGTGCTGACGCCCGAGGGCGAGCTGGGCGGCGCGGAGCTGAAGGTGCTGCTGGAGAAGGTGATTACGTACGAGGAGCGCCTGGAGAAGCAGTCCAAGCGCCGGGACGCGCGCGTGGTGGACGCGCTGGTGCAGGGTGCGCGGCTGTCGGCGGAGACGCTGACGGACGAGGCGGCCCTGGGGACGGCGGTGAAGGCCGCCTACGACACCTTCGAGCGCCGCATGCCGGACGTGCTGGGCCGCGTGCGCCACGAAATGGTGCAGGACCCCGAGCACCACACCAAGAAGCTGGTGTTCCACACCGATGTGAATGGCGCCATGCGGGAGACGGTGCTCGACCACGCCTTCCTGTCGTCGCCGGAGTTCGTGGAGCTGTCGTCGCTGCGCGACGCCTTCGTGGCGCTGGGCAAGCCGCCATACAAGGTCCGCGTGGAGGCGGGGGAAATCACCGTCTTCTCCGTGCAGGAGGTGCTCGCCGCCGTCCGCAAGGACGCGCAGCGCGGCCTGGGCCTGCAGCGCTACAAGGGTCTGGGTGAGATGAACCCGGAGCAGCTCTGGGACACGACGATGAACCCGGCCACGCGCACGCTGCTCCAGGTGCGGGTGGAGGACGCGGTGGAGAGCGACGAAATCTTCTCGCTGCTGATGGGCGAGGCGGTGGAGCCGCGGCGCGAGTTCATCGAGCGCAACGCCCTGGACGTGCAGAACCTGGACATCTGAGTCCGTCCCGAGGAAAGACGCGTGGGCCCGGTGCCCCCTCGGCCCCGCGCCCACGTGCCTTTCCCGTCCTTGTCGAGCCGGGCCTCCGCGCTGCCGGGCCCTCGCTAGCCCTTACGTCAGGAAGCCGGGCCCCTTCGCTGAAGCCTCGGGGCGCCGGTCCACCGTAAGGTAGTCACCGTTCCTCTGCCCCAGCCCGGCGTCCTCCGCGGCGCCGCGAGTGCTCGCCTCACCTGTGGGCGCCCCGGCGGGTGGGCGGCGGGCTGCCTGTGTGGCTGCTACCGCTCCGAGCGGCGTGAGCCCTTCAGGGCCTCCGCGCGCTCCTTGCCGGACATGGCCGTCACGTCGACGATGTCCACCTCGAAGGCGCCCCGGTTGTCGTCCACCTGCATGTCGGGGAAGGTGCAGTGCAGGTCCTCCGTGCCCGTCAGCTGGTAGCGCTTGCCGGTCTGGAGGATGCGGTGGGTGGCGCGCACGGATTCGGGCGCTGGGCCGCGCTCCAGGCACAGCACCTGGCGGACGCGGCCGTTGGGGCCGGAGCGCAGCTCCGCGAAGTCGTCTCGCACGGTGAGCAGGTAGGTGGAGTCCGGGTTGAGGCCGCGCAGCACCATCTGGTGCTCGGGCTTCAGCGGCACCGCGTTCTCCTTCGCGTCGAAGGTGAACGAGCGCGGCGGCACGTAGGCGGACTGGCGGACGTTGACGCGGATGGCGCCGCTGTTGTCGTCCGGACCGCTGTCATCCAGCGCGAAGACGTGGAGCTTCCGGGCGCCCTTGATGGTGCGCGTTGATGTGCCGAGCAGGCCGAAGCTGCTGTCCACCGGCCCGTCGCCCTCGATGAAGTAGGCCAGCGTGCCGGAGGCGGTGCCCCGTCCCTCGGCCAGTGACGCGTTGCCCTGCGTCCACACCGAGTACGTCGTGCCGGGGTTCAGCTCGATGCTGGCGGTGTTGTATTCGGGCAGGGGGACGGCGTTGTACTGGGGGCGCAGCACCAGCACGCGGGTGGGGTAGTCCACCTCGTGCATCGTCCGCTGCGGCGTGTCCTCCCCCACGGGCCCGTCCTGTGCGGCCGCCACCTCCGTGCTGGCGCCCGCGTCCTCCGGCGCGCCGGGGCCCCCGTCCTCCGGCGCGGCGCCGCCTTCCGCCACCCCCGCGGCGCCCGCGTCCTCTGGCGCCGCCACGGCCACTTCGACCGGTGTGGGAGGGGGCGGCGGGGGCGCGGCGACGGGCTTCAGCTCCGCCGTCAGCGGCTCCACCAGGTTCGACGTGGGCGTGAAGCGCTTCGTCCAGGGCAGGTGTCCGGGCAGCGAGAGGGCCAGCGTGTTGGCCTCGCCAATCTTGACCTCCACCATCATTGGCGTGACGCCCTTGAGCACCTGGTCGTTGAGCCGCACGCTGGCGCCCGCGGGCTTGGAGGCGAGCCACAGCGTGGTGGTGGACGCGTACGCGTCGTCGAACGCGGACTCGCGCGCGATGACGAGCTTGTAGAATACGCCGACGAGGAACAGCGCGGCGGTGGCGTAGATGACGGACATCGTCACGACGCGCGCCTTCTCCTTCCCCTTCGCCACGCGCGCGGCCTCTTCACGCGCCAGCGTGTCCCGGGCGTCGTCCACGGAGGTGCGGTAGCCCTTGCCAGTCCAGGTGCCCACCGGATGCGCCTCGGTGGTGGGCTCCTTGCTCTCGGCGGCGGGCACTTCGATGGGCGTGTCGTGCGGCGTGGCCTGGGTGGGGGTGGGCACATCACCCGCGTCGGTGCCGGGCTCTTCGTCCAGCTCCGGCACGGGGGGGCCGGGGCGCTCGGCGGTGTACGTCCTGCGGACGCCGCCCTCGGCGCGGGGGAGCTGGGACTGGGTCATCCGCCGCACGCCGCTGCTCGTGGGACGGCGCACCCCCGGGTTGCTCGCAGAGGGACGACGGCCTCCCTCGCTGCCGGGCCGTCCGTTGTCGCTGCCAGGGCGGCCTCCGTCACTGCCCGGACGGCTGCGCACGCCGGGGTTGGAGCCCCGCTGGGCGTTGTTGGACGGGAGCCGCGCGCGTCCCTGGGACGACGCCTCGGTGACGCCCGACTGCCAGGCGGCGAGCTGCTCCTGGAAGGCGGGGGACACCTCCACCCGGCGACCCTCGGCGGCCAGCTCCTCCGGGAAGAGGTGCGCCATGAGCTGCGACAGCAGGGTGGGGGTGAAGCGCGGGTTGTCGCGGTAGAGCAGCTCCACCAGCGACTCGCTCAAGTCCTTCGCCGTCTGGTAGCGCGCCTCACGGTCCAGCGCCATGGCGTGGGAGATGACCGTCTCCACGTCCTCGCTGACGGTGGGGTTGAGCGCCGACGGCGGCAGGCGGTCGCCCACGAGGATGCGGGGCAGGACGGTGACGAACTCCCCTTCATAGGGGCGCTTGCCGCACACCATCTCATAGAGGACGACGCCCGCGGCGTACACGTCGGTGCGCGCGTCCAGGTCCTGCCGGCCCTGTGCCTGCTCCGGGGAGAAGTACGGGTACTTGCCCTTGAGGGTGCCGGGAGACGTCTTCGCCTCCACCGCGCTCGTCACCTTGGCGATGCCGAAGTCGATGACCTTGACCTCGCCCTCATAGGAGATGAGGACGTTGTCCGGGGACACGTCGCGGTGCACCAGGCCCAGCGCCTGCCCGTCCTCGCCCACGTGTCGGTGCGCGTAGTCCAGGCCGTCACACAGCTTGCTGGCCACATGGAGCGCCAGCGACTCCGGCAAGGCGCTGATGCCCATCCGCTGGGCGCGGCGCAGCACCTTGGACAGGGGCTGGCCCTGCACCAGCTCCATGGCGATGAAGTACTGCCCGTCCACCTCACCGAAGTCGAAAATCTGCGCGATGTTGCTGTGGCTCATGCTGGCCACCACGCGCGCCTCGCCGATGAACATCTCGACGAAGTCCGCATCGTCGACGAAGTGCGGGAGGATCTGCTTGATGACGCAGGGCTTGGTGACGCCCGCCGCCCCCGTCATCCGCGCGCGGTAGGTGACGGCCATCCCCCCCGCGGCGATCTTCGAGAGGAGGACGTATTTACCGAATTGCTGAGGGCTGTTTTCCGCCACGGGGTAGGAGCATACCTTCCTTCCTGGGAAAGTCCCGGTTCCGGATTGCACTCTGTGCAAAGTTTTTCAGGGTTACGAAGGTGTGAGGCTTCACATTTCTTCACGCGGGGCGCCTGCCGTGGGCCGCCCTGGCGCGGTTATCTAGCGGACCTGCCTGCGCTTGCCGGCGGGCAGGGGCGGCCGGCCCCTCGCTGAGAAAGAGGCGTCGCCGATGGTGTCCGAGCTCCCCCTTCGCTCGCGGTGGGGCGCCGTGTGTCTGAGTGGAGTGCTGCTGTTCTCGACGCCGGGCCTGGCCCGCGGTGGGGATGGGAGCCCGGAGGTCCCGGTGGATGCGCCCCTCCAGGCGCACGTGGGGCTTTCCCAGCAGTCGTTGGCGCAGGTACCCCCGCCGCCCCCGGAGCGCCCCGATTTCAAGCCGCTCGCGGTGGCGGTGGCGGTGGTGCCGGGGTTGCTCTTCCATGGACTGGGGCCCCTGGTGGCGGGGGACCGTCACACTGCGAAGCGGCTCTTCGCGTTGGAGGGCGCGGGCCTGGGGCTCATCGCGCTGGGCGGGGTGCCCATCGCGCTCACGGGCGCCTCGCGGCGCACCATTGCCCCGCTGTACGCGGTGACGCTGGCGGGCTTCAGCGTGCTGGGCATCTCCGCGCTGGCCAACCTGTATGCGGTGACGGCGCCGGCGTTCGACCCGGGCGTGGCGCCGCCCCTGCTTCCTCCGCTGGAGTTGGAGGTGGGCTACCAGTATGTGAATGACGCTGCCTTCGACTACCGCCACTTCCTCACGGTGGGGGCGCAGGCCCGCTTCGACTCGCTGCGCCTGCTGGGCGCCGTGCGGGTGGACCCTTCCGAGGGCAACACCCAGGTGCGCCTGGGCGGCGCGTGGCGGCTGTTGGGCGCGCCGGAGCGCGCGCTCGCGGGCACGGATGGCAGCGCGCTGGACGTGGAGGCCTTTGGCCAGTTCCACCGCTACCCCACCGAGGGCTTCGCGCTCATCAGCGGAGAGGTGGCGCTGCGGGGCCGGCTGGCCATGTCGCGCATCAGCCCGGCGATGGCGGGCTCCTTCGCGGAGGTCAGCGTGGGCACGTCGGCGGAGGCCTATACGTACCCCGGCGCGGTGAGCGACGGGAACCTGCACGAGCAGCTGCTCTTCACCTTCGGCTACGGCGTGTGGCTGGGCCGTGGGGGACCGTTCCGGGGTGAGGCGATGCTTTATTACGACCACCGCAAGGACTCGTTCGCGGGCGGCATCCGCTCGCGCGGCGGCGGAATCGTGGGCGCCTTTGGCCTGAGAGGCCGGGCGCTGCTGACGGATGACTGGGGTGTCGCCGCCGAGGTGCAGGGTGGTGGCGCGCTCGTGGGCCGGTTGTCGTTGATTCGTGCCCTGGGAGGTGAGCGGTGATGCGCGCGGGTGTGAAGGCGGGGGTGCTGGCGGCGCTGGTGTCGTCGGGCTGTGGCATGCGGCCCGCGGAGAACCGCGCGATTGCGGATTCCAAGGTGGGGCAGGCGCAGCAGGGCGGGGTGACGCTGTCGGTGGCGGACGGGCTGGCGACGGTGCGCGAATTGGCGCCGGGCACGCTGGTGCTGTGGGGCAACGCGCCGGCCTTCACCGCTCGCGTCGACGTGGGCGCGCAGGCGCCGTCCGACTGGCTGGTGACGGTGCGCAACGCGATGCCGGACGCGGTGCTGGTGGCCGAGGAGGAAGGGGGCGCGCCGTTGGTGCAGGAAGCGCTTCCGCAGGCGTTGCCCACCGTGAAGGTGTGGCGCGTGGCGCTGCGCGCGGGGACGACGGTGCGGCTGTCCGTGGCGCCGCCGGATTTCGAATCGCGCGAGCCCTTCCGCTTCCTCGCGCTGGCGGACGTGCAGGAAGCCCTGCCGCGCGTCGGAGATATCTACGCGCGCATGCGGCGGGACGACGCGGCACGCTTCATCCTCTTCGCGGGCGACCTCACGGAGTCAGGCACGCGCGATGAGTTGACGGAGTTCCAGGAGCGGCTGGAGGCGGGCTCGCGCATTCCGCTGTACGCCACCCTGGGCAACCACGAGACGTTCACCCGCGACGCGGCCGAGTACCACGCGCTGGTGGGGCGCGGCAGCCAGAGCTTCGTCTTCAAGGGCGTGCGCTTCTCGGTGGTGGACTCCAGCAACGGCACGTTGGACCCCGGCGTGGAGGAGCAATTGGAAGGGTGGCTGGCGGCCTCGCGGGGTGGCACGCACGTGGTGGCCATGCACGTGCCGCCGCAGGACCCGGTGGGCCTGCGCGGCGGCGGCTTCGCCAACCGGGGCGAGGCCGCGGGCCTGGTGGGGAAGATGGCGCGCGCGGGCGTGGACCTCACGCTCTACGGGCACATCCACTCCTATTATTCGTTCACCAACGCGGGCATCCCCGCCTTCATCTCCGGCGGCGGCGGCGCCATTCCGGAGACGTTCGACGGGGTGGGGCGGCACTACCTGTCCGTGGATGTGAGCGCGGACGACGGCTTGCAGCAGGCGGCGCTGGTGCGCGTGGATTGATCCGCAGGGGTGCTGTTTTAGCCTACCCTCTTGATCTGACACTGAACATCTGGGCAGATAGGGCCACCTTCCCGCAAGGAGCCAGGAGGCCCGCCCATGTTCGACTCGAACGAGAACGACCCCATTTCCCCGGCGCTGCGTGCGCTGCTCGAGCTGTTCACCACGGAGCTGGCGGAGGTCCGCTTCCCGGACATGAACGGCGAGGTGCTGGACGCCGCGGCCGAACAGGTGCGGGAGCAGGCGGAGGCCGTGGCGCGCGCGCAGGCGGCGCTGGAGTCCGCGCGGCAGGCGCTGCACGAAAGCCAGGAGGCGCTGCTCCAGAAGGGCCAGCGGGCGCTGGCGTACGCGCGAGTCTTCTCCGAGGAGAGCGTGGAGCTGAGCGCGCGGCTGGACGGCATCCATCTGCCGCGAGCGGCGCGCAAGGGCGCCCGGGCTGACGGCGCGGCGGCGGACACCGCGAGCGCGGCGCAGGGCAACGATGAGAACGCGCCCCGCCGCCGGGGCCGTCCTCCCAAGGCCCGTCCCGCGGCGGGTGCGTCCCTGTTCGCGGATGGGTCCTCGCCGGAGGCGCTCGCCGCCGCGGCGCACCACACCGGCAACGGCATGTTGTCCGAGGCCTGAGCGGGCCGCGGATAAACGAAGCCGCCCGGTGTGTCGCGGCCACCGGACGGCATCGCGAGGACTGGCGCGTCAGTTGGGCAGGAACACCGCCCGGACGCAGCCGTCCTGCTTCTTCTTGAAGAGCTCGTACCCCTTCGGCGCGTCCTCCAGGGAGAACCGGTGGGTGGCGAGGAAGGACGGGTCCAGCTCGCCCTTCACCACGTGCTCCAGCAGGCGCGGCAGGTACTTCTGTCCGTGCTGCTGGGCGGAGCGGACCGTGAGGTCCTTGTTCATGATGGCGCCCATGGGGAACGCGTCCATGAAGCCGTAGACACCCACCACGGACAGGATGCCGCCCTTGCGGCACGCGAGGATGGCCTGCCGCAGCGCCTGCCCCCGGTCCGTTTGGAGGCGCATCGCCTGTTTCGCGCGGTCATACGCGGCGCCCACGCCCGTGCCGTGGGCCTCCATGCCCACCGCGTCGATGCAGGCGTCGGGGCCTCGGCCGCCGGTGAGTTCCTTCAGCACGTCGAGGACGCTGTCCACCTCTTCGTAGCTGATGGTCTCCGCGCCCACCTTCTCCCGCGCCAGCTTCAGTCTTTCGGGGAAGCGGTCGATGCCAATCACCCGCTCGGCGCCGAGGAGGAACGCGGCCTTCTGCGCCATCAGCCCCACGCCGCCGCAGCCCCACACGGCCACCGTCTGGCCGGGTTGGATGTCGCAGAAGTCCGCGCCCATGTAGCCGGTGGGCACGGCGTCGGAGAGGAACAGCGCCTGTTCATCCGTCACGCCTTCGGGCACCCGGAAGCAGTCGTTGTCCGCGTGAGGGACGCGGACGAACTGCGCATGCGCGCCCGCGTAGCCGCCGAAGGCGTGGGTGTAGCCGTAGATGCCGGCCGTCTGGGAGCCGAACAGGGGTTCCTGCAATTCGCCCTTGGGATTGGTGTTGTCGCAGAGGGACCAGAGGTCGTGCTGGCAGTACCAGCAGCTGCCGCAGCCGATGAAAGACGGGACGACGACGCGGTCACCCACCTGGACCTTCTTCACCGCGGGGCCCTTCTCCACGACGGTGCCCATGAACTCGTGGCCGATGACGTCTCCCTTGCGCATCGTCGGGATGTAGCCGTCGATGAAGTGGAGGTCGGAGCCGCAGGTGGTGGACATCCTCACCTGGAGGATGACGTCGTGCGGGTTGACGATGCGAGGGTCCCCCACCGTCTCCACGCCCAGGTCGTTGATGCCGTTCCAGCAGAGTGCGCGCATGGGCAGGTTCCTCAGAAGGAGTAGCCGCCCTCGCGAGCGGCGGGGTTGGGCCGGGTGGTGGGAATCTCGCCCGACTCGACGAGGCTCTTGAATCGCTTGAGGGCCTTGAGCGCGAGCGCGGCGGGCACGGCGCCGAGCAGCTGCACGGCCTTCTCACCCACGACGCCGCCCGGCGGGTCGAAGACGAAGCGGAGCGTCACCGCCGTGCCCCAGTCCCGAGGCGCGGGGCGGAAACGCACCCAGCCTTCGTTGGGCAGGGCCGTGTCCCCCACGGATTGCCAGCGCAGCAGCTCGCCGGGGTGCTCCTCCACCACCTCCGCGTCCCATTCGAGGTCCTGGCCGAGCACGCCCGGCACCTTCCAGTGCTGCAATCCCTCGCCGGAGGACGTGACGTCGGCGAAGTGTCCCATCACCTGGTTGAGCGTCTCCGCGTCGCACCAGCGGCGATACAGCGCCTCCGGCGTGCCTTGGATGGTGATGGAGCGCTGGAGCACCGTCAGCTCGACGGTGGCGTCCCGGCCACGTTGACGGCGGAGCTTCCGGACGATGACGCCGTGCTTGCGGACGTGGGGTTCCTGCTCGGTCCGGGTGCCGCGGAAGAGCAGGCCGCCACCGGCCAGGGCCATGGCCACGCCGCCCAGCCTGCCTCGCCGGAGGCCCAGCGTGAGCAGGGCGCCGCCCGCGAGCGCGGAGACGAGCTGCGGAAGGCGCTCCTCCGAGGTGCGCTGGATGCCGCGGTCAGGCCATCCCCACCGCTGGCTTCCGAGGCGTCCGCCACGTGGAGACGCAGCGGGAAGGCGGGCTCCTGGCTGCTGAATCGTGTCACGCATGGCGGTGGCTCCTCCTGGGCAGGCAGGAGTCGAGCCCGCCACCGGAAACGTTGGGGGAGCCACCTGGGATGACAACCCCGTGGGCGCGTGCCGCGCGGGGTGAGGGGCCCAGGGCCGCCAGCAGGCTCCGGGCCCTTCAAAGGCCACAGCCCGGCCGGGTGCCGTCGCCGGAGCCCCCCTCCGAGCGCTGCACTCGACCGGGCCATGGGGCCGGGCCCCCCACCCGCGTTCGGAGGAGGGGCCCGGCTCAGCTCAGCGTGGGAACGTCAGTTCTGCGGGAAGGCCGTCCAGCCGGCCAGCCAGTTGGTGGTGCCCACCGCGCCGACGAAGCGCGCGGAGGTGTCGAAGCCCGCAGGCGGCGTGGCGGCGGAGTCCGGGTTGAGCGCGGGCGAGCCGGCCACGGGCATGAAGTTCGGCGCCGTCAGGTGGGTCGCGTCGGTGAGCTGCGGATCCACCACGCGGTTGTTCAGGCCGGAGGCGAGCACCTTCTCCGGCTCGTTGAAGTTGGACGAGTCCGGGTTGGTGACGTTGCCGCCAGCGTCCACGGTCGGGTTCGGCGCCGCGGGGATGGAGACGTTGTTGCCGCGGTTGTTCCAGAAGAACGTGTTGCGCAGGTACAGCTCCGGCGTGGCCGCGTTCCACAGGGCCGCGGAGGCCGTGCCGCTCACGTCCACCGCCAGGTCGGCGAAGTTGGCCACGATGACGTTGTTCAGCTTCCCGCCCGCGCCGGTGTTGAACACCATGCCCGACTGCGCGGGGCTGGTGCCCGCCGGACGGCCGGAGCCGATGAAGGTCGCGTTCCAGATTTCCGGCGCGGACCGCGGCGTGGCCGCGTTGTCGTTCTTGTTGCCGGAGGCCTCGATGCCGAAGTTGCCCACCACCGCGTTCTGCTGCGCGATGAAGAACTGGATCTTCCCATTGTAGCCCAGGTCGTAGTCCAGCGAGTCATCGTCCGTCTGGGTGACGACGGCGTGCCTCAGGTTGGCCGAGCCGCCGAAGAACTCCACGCCATCATCCGCGCCCAGGTGGACCTGGATGTAGTCCAGGTCGGTGTCCGAGCCGCAGCCGGCCACGGTGAGGCCGTTGAGCTCGTTGTCCTCGGACAGCTCGAAGCCGGCGAACTCGATGCGCGCGTAGTTCAGCTTGCCGCAGTCGTGCGCGTCGTTCGGGGTGGCGCCGCCACCGTACTTGGTCAGCGGGTTGTTGCCGGAGGCGAAGAAGCCCTCCACCGTGTTCTCGCCGCCCGCCACGTTGATGCGGCCCTTGCCGAGCAGCACCACGCCGCCCCAGTCACCGGGCGCGCGGCTGCCCTCGGGCCGCGAGCTGGTGAAGACGATGGGCGCCTGCGCGGTGCCCACCGCGTGAATCTTCGCGTTGCGGGTGACGATGAGCGCGCTGCCCTGTTCACCGAGGATGCGGGTCCCCGGCTCGATGGTGAGCGTGCCGCTCTCCACGAAGACGTAGTTCTTCAGCGTGTACGTGACGCCCGCCTTCCAGGTGGTGTCCTGGGTGATGTTGGCGGACACGTTCTCGGTGGTGTCCGTCGGCGGCGGGTTGGGGTTGTTGGGCGTGTTGTCGTCGCCGCAGGCAGGCGTCAGGGAGAGGGCGGAGAGCGTCAGGAGGGAGGCAAAGAGGCGCTTCATGGGTGTGCTTCCTTCTGCGGGTTAGAGGGACCAGCCCAGCGACGCGCTGAAGGCGACGCCGGGTTTGTACGTCTGCACGTCCACCGACTCCTGGCGGAGGGTGACGCTCGAGTTGAGGAGGTTGGCCGCGGTGAGCTTGAGTTGCGCCGAGCCGAGCTGCTGGGTCAGCGAGATGTCCACGCGGTGGAAGGGCACTTCGTAGATGTCCGGCAGGCCCTGGACGCCCACTTCGCTGATGCGGCGGCCGTACACGTTGTAGAGGACGGTCAGCTCGGTGCCGCTTTCGGGGCGCGAGTAGCCGACGTTGAGGTTGATGACGTACGGGGACTGGCCCTGGAGGGGACGGTTCCGGTTCGTCTGCGCGCCCACCACGTTGGGGTCACCCAGGTCTACGTCGGACTGGATGAGCGTGAGGTTGGCGCCCACGCGCACGGCCTTCAGCGTCTCCGTGAGGCGGGCCAGCGACGCACGCGCCTCCAGCTCCAGGCCGTAGGTGTTGGCACCCGCGGCGTTCTCGAAGCTGAGGTCCCCCGACTCGGGGTTGCGGATGACGCGTTCGATGGGGTCCTGGAAGCGCTTGTAGAAGGCGCTGGCGGCCAGGACTTCGTTCTCACCCGCGAACCACTCGACGCGCGCGTCGATGTTGTGGATGCGCGTCTGGAGCAGGTCCGGGTTGCCGGACACGTTCCGGCGGCGCACGAAGTCGAAGTAGATGAACGGCGCCAGCTCGCGGAAGGTGGGCCGCGCCAGCGTGTAGCTGTAGCCGGCGCGCACGTTCACGGTGGGCGTCAGCGCGTAGATGGCGTTGAAGGCCGGCAGCAGGTTCATGTACTCGGAGCGGTTCTCCGTGCCGGAGGCGCCGGTGAACGGGTCCTTCAGCGTGAGCTGCTGGGTGGAGGACTCCACGCGCAGGCCGCCCACCAGGCGGAGGGCGGCCGTCGGCTGGACGTCTGCGGACGCATAGCCGGCGAAGATGCCGAGGTACGCGTCATAGGCATCATCCGGCCGGGTGTTCTCACGCACGCGGATTCCGGTGCCCAGGTTCTCCGGGGCGAAGAGCTGCTCGGGAGGGAGCGTGCGGTCCACCGGCGTGCTGCCCAGCAGGTAGCGGAAGCGGCGGGCACCGAAGTCACGGAAGGACACCTGGGTGAGCCCGCCCACCTTCAGCCGGATGGCAGAGAGGGGGACGGTGACGTTGACGCTGCCGCCCGTGGACGTCTCGCCCAGCTCGGCGAAGAAGCGCTCGCCGCTGTTGGGCTGGTTGGGGAAGGTGGGCGTGCCCGACGGCGCGGAGAGGTTGTCGCTGTAGAGGGTGTCGCGGGTGTCGGGCTCGTCGCGGTCCACGCGGGACAGGTTGGCCTGCCAATCCAGCTCCGCGTCCCCCAGCAGACCCAGGCGGTGGAAGCCTCGGAGCTGGTTGAAGAAGAGCTGCCGGCTGACGAACTGCAGGCGCGTGCTCTCGTAGCTCTCACCGCGGACGATGTTGCTTCCGCGCGCGGTGAACGTGCGGGTGTCGGTGCCGCGGGTGTAGAGGCCGAACCAGGTCAGCTCGTTGTCGCGGTCCAACTGGAAGCCGACGCTGCCCAGGCCGCTGAGGCTGGCCGTCTCGAAGCCCTGCGTGCTGCGGGCCGCGTCGCGGGCGTTGAGCGCGCCCGTCTCGTCGCGGTCGGTACGGGCGAAGGTGCCCTCCTGCACGCCGTCGCGGTGACCGTAGTTGGCGCTGGCCAGGTAGCCCAGCCGGCTGTTGCCGAAGCGCAGGGTGTCGCCCATGGACACGCCCAGGCCCATGTTGGGCAGCGCGGTGGTGCGGCGCGCCTGCCAGATGTTGGGGAAGCTGCGGTACTGCTGCTCCAGCACGTCGCTGGACTCGCCCGACATCCCCAGGCCGCTGTCGCGCGGAATCGCGTTGGGGAGCTGGCGGCTCCCGCCGGGGAAGCCCAGGTTCTCACCGAAGCCGCCCTGGGCCTGGCTGTTGCGCTCGCGGAACGTCGTCTCGGAGTCGCCGCCCAGGCTGATGCGCGGCTTGAGCTCGAACTCGCTCGGGTAGGAGTTGGTTTCGATGAGCAGCGTGCCGCCGGCGAAGGTGCCGGGGAGGTCCGGTGTGTAGCTCTTCACCACGTTGAGGTTGGCGAGCAGGCTGGTGGGGAAGATGTCCAGCGGGACGCTGGGCTCGTCCGGCTCGGTGCTGGGCAGCAGCGCGCCGTTGAGCAGCGTGGTGCTGTAGCGGCCACCCAGGCCGCGCAGCAGCACGTAGCGGCCGTCCACCACCGTGGCGCTCACCACGCGCTTCACCGCGTCGGAGGCGCTGGAGTCCGGCGTTCGCGCGATTTCCTGCGCGCTGATGGCGTCCGACACGGCGGCGGCCTTCTTGCGCTCCTGGAGCAGCGCGCCCTCGGCCCGGCGGTCCGCGCGGGCCTCGACGACGACTTCCTGCACCGCGCCTTCGTCCGCGCCGAGCGCGATGTCCAGCTTCGTCGCCTTGCCCTTCGTCACCACGACGCCGGTGATGCGGCGGCCCTGGTACACGTCATAGAAGACGCGCAGGTCGTACTTTCCGGGCGGCAGCGCGACCCGGTAGAAGCCGTCCAGGTCGGTGAGCACCTGCTTCTGGGCGCCCGTCACGACCTTCACGGTGGCCTCGATGAGGCCCTCGCCGTTGGCTTCGTCCGTCACGCGGCCGTGGATGCCAGTGAAGCCCGGGGGCGGCACGGAGGACTCGGCCAGCATCGCCTCGTCGTCGCTCATGCCCTCCATGGACTCATCGACCGGCGCCGCGGGCTGCTGCGCGGTGGGGTCGGCTTCGGTGCCGGGCTGCTGCGCCGTCGGCAACGCCTCGGTGCCCGGCTGCTGTGCGGTGGGCGATGGCGTGACGCGCGGCTGCTGCGCGGTCGGCGCGGTCTCGGTGCCGGGGGGCGCGGCCGTCGGCGGCGTCACGGTGCCCGGCTGCTGCACGGAAGGATCAGCCGCGGTGGGCGGAGCGGCAATCCCAGACGGATGCGTCGCGGTGTCCTTCGGCTGCGACGGTTGGGTTTCCTCGGATGGGGGAAGAGGTTGCGTGACGGGGTCGACCGCGGGAGCGGGAGCCGAGCCCGGAACGCCGGGCGCCTGTGCGAACACGGGCGTAGCTGTCATGACAAGCGCAGCCAAAATGGCGCGCAAGGGGGCAGTGCGAGACAACACGACACTCCTTGCCGAGGTGCGCGTAGAGAACGCGACACGCATGGCATCTGGATGAAGGGGCTGTGACGATTCAGGCGGCGGACCGCAAACTTGGTGTCACGGTCCGCCGCGGCACTGCATCAATCCGCGAGCTTGTCCGGCAGCACACCGACAGTGATGTCCCCGCCTCGCGCGAGGTCCAGCACGTCCATGGCGGCGCCGTACGGCACATCATCACTGGCGTCGAAGAACACAATCTTGTCCGGGCGCGCGTTGAGCATGCGCTGGAGCCGGGCCACGACCTGGTCGCGGGGCACTTCTTCCCGGTTGATTCGCAGCACGCCGGACTTGTCCACCGTGAGGACCACCGGTGGCCGTGCATCGGGAGGAGGCGGAGGGGCCTCCTGGTCATCGCCCTTGGCGGGCACCGTCATCCACATCTGCTTGGTCATCAGCGGGGTGACGACCATGAAGATGATGAGGAGGACGAGCACCACGTCCACCAGGGGCGTCACGTTCATCGCCGGGCGGATGCCGCCCTTTCCGCCTCCAAGGTCGAATGCCATGGCGTGCGCTCCTATTTCTTCTGTTTGTCGACGACCTGCAGGTTGATGCCGGGGAAGCCCAGCTCCTGCATCGCCTTGAAGAGGCCGCGCACCTCGGAGTAGCGCACGCCCCGGTCGGCCTTGAGCACCACGGGCGAGTCCGGGTCCTTCGCGCGCACGGCCTTCAGCTCGGCCATGAGCGCGTCGCGCTTGAGCTCCTTGCGGTCCAGGAAGAAGGCCCCGGTCGCGGACAGGCTCACCGTGGTGGGCGTCAGCTCCTTGTTCTCCTTGTCCGGGTTCGTCGCGGTGGGCAGCTCCACCGCGGCGCCGGACTCAATCTGGGGCGTGACGACCATGAAGATGATGAGGAGGACGAGCACCACGTCCACCAGGGGCGTCACGTTCATCTCCGGCGTCAGGCTCCTACGCGGGGTGGACATCGCGGGACTCCTTGCGAGCAGCCAGCTCCGGGCCCGTGGCCACCGCCGCGCCGTTGACGGCGGCGGGCTTCTGCGGCCCCAGGTCCTCCAGGTAGTCCATGAACTCGCTCCGCGCGGCGTCCAGGGAGAGCTGGAGCGAGTCGGCGCGGGTGGAGAGGAAGTTGAACATCAGCACCGCGGGGATGGCGACGAGCAGACCCAGGGCCGTGACGACGAGCGCCTCGGCGATACCGGCGGACACCGCGCCCAGGCCGCCGGAGCCTTCCTTGGCGATGCCGGCGAAGGCCTCGATGATGCCCACCACCGTGCCGAGCAGACCGACGAAGGGCGCCACCGAGCCGACGGTGGCGAGCACGGACATGCCGCGGCGCACGTCCGCGCTGACGCGCTCGTTGATGCGCACCAGCTCACGGCGCGTGAGCTCCACCGGGCCCAGCTTGCCGGCTGGCACGCGGGACCTGGCCAGGAAGTGCTTCATGCCTCCGCCCAGCAGCATGGCCAGGTGGCTGCCCTTGGTGGCCTCCGCCTCCTTCACCAGCGCTTCGTGCTGGTGCTGGGTGAGGAGCGGACCGGCGCGGGACGCGAAGCGCTTGGAGATGGAGCGCGAGCGGAAGAAGACGAAGAGGCGTTCGAAGAACACCGCGAGGGACGCGACGGCGAAGAGGATGAGGGTCCACGCGATGCCCAGCGCGAACACACCCATGTGGTTGTAGATGTCCCTGAGATTGAAATTCATGACGGGTTGCTCCTGGGGGGCAGGTGCGGGTGAGGCCTTTTCGGCTTACGACTTGAGACGGAACGGAACCTTGAAGATGCGGAACACCGCCGTGGGCTGACCGCCGACGACTGCGGGCTTGAAGCGCCACGTCTTCGCGGCGGCCATGGCCGCGCTGGCGAAGGGCTCGTCGCCGCGCATCACCTTCAGCTGGGTGACGCGGCCATCCACGCCCACCACGCCCTTGAGGATGACCATGCCTTCCAGGCCCTTGGAGCGGGCCTCGGAGGGGTATTCCGGCGTGAGGTTGGAGGAGAGGGGCTCTGGCGGCGTGCCGGACTCCGGAAGGTTGATGGGCGCGACGCGGCCGCCACCGCCGGCGAGCGTGTCACCGCCGGGGACGCCGCCCACCACGCCACCGGGAACGAGCGCGCCGGTGCCACCCACGGCGATGGGCGCGGCGGCCACCGTCTCCGTCGCGGCCTCGGGCGGCTTCTCCAGCGGCACTTCCTTGGGAACGACGATGGGCGCGGGGGCCACGGTGGGCGCGGCCGGAGGCGGCGCCTTCGCGGCGGCGGGCGGCGCGGCCTTGGGCGCCAGCTTCGGCTTGGGAGGAGGAGAGGGCGGAGGCGGCGGCTTCGCCTCGACCACGGGTGGTGGCGGAGGAGGGGGCGGCGGACGGAACACCACGTCCGTGCCCTTCTTCTCTTTGATGACTTCCGTCACCTTGCCGGCCGCGGTGATGGCGGCGATGCCCATCAGCGCGAACACGGCGACGGACGCCGTAGTGGAGAGCGCGAACCGCCGCGCCGATTGGACGTCCGGGCCGCTGTCGAAGGTCTCGAACATGACTGGACGCGCATATAGCGACGCCATGTGTCGGGCCTGTCCGGGGCCCGTGACACTTTGCTTCCATCAACTTGTCGGAAGCGTCACGGCGCGAGCCCGCCACCAAAGCAACGTGGCAGGCGTGACACGGCGTCGGCGTCCACCACCGCTCGCGGTGCGCCCATGCGGCGCATCTGCGACAGCAGGGCGATCAGCAGCGCCGTGTAGACGAGCGCGAAGGGGCGCCACAGGAGGACGTGGCGGCTCCATTCCGCGCCCAGTCCCGAGTCGGAGACGAGGACACCCGTGAGGGCGATGAGCGCCACCAGCACCAGGTTGGGCCGGTGGCGGCTCTCCACCGCGGCACGGATCAACGGCCAGGCCAGCACGTAGTTCGCGCGCCACGCCAGCGGTGACAGCAGGGTGACACCCAGGCAACACACGGCGATGAGGTCCGCTGGCCCGGGTCTTGCCCACACGACGGCGGCGACGAACAGGACCATGGCCACGGCCTGCGCCAGGGACATGTCACCGGGGGGCACCACGGTGTCGGGCGGGTACACCAGCGCCAGCAGCACGGTGGGCAGGCCCTGGGTGTTAGACTGGAGCGCCCAGGGCGGCGTGGTGCGCGCCAGCGTGTCGCTCCAGAGCTGGAACTGGACCAGCGTGCCGTCCCAGCCGTAGCGGGCGAGCGTAGGCAGGGTGAGCACCAGTCCCACCACCGCGGTGGCGCCGATGACGCGCCAATGCCGGCGCCACAGGAAGAAGAGGCCGACGAGGGCGGCGGGCGGCTTGAGCAGGAAGGCGACGGCGAAGGCGGCGCCGGGGCGCCACACCTGTCCGCGTTCGGCGCCGAGCGTGGACAGGAGGATGAGCAGCAGGATGACGGCGTCCACCTGGCCGTAGAACAGCTCGAAGGTGAAGGACGGCAGCAGGGCCAGCGTCGTCAGCGCGGGCGCCCAGGCCCAGGGCGTGGCTTCCCCCGACGAAGGCGTGGCGCGCATGGTGAGGCGGGCCACTGCGGCGAGCGCGGCGATGGAGCCCAGGTTCCACAGGGCCACGGCGGCGCGCGCGGGGAGCAGGGTGAAGGGAAGGAAGAGGGGCGCGGTGATGGGCGCGTACTTGAACGGCATGGTGCCGTCGGACAGGCGGTAGATGTCCGTGGCTTCCCAGAACCGCTCCGCCGCCATGAGGTAGACGCGGAAGTCCACGCCCCTGCGGGGATGCTGACCCACGGCGACAGCGGCCACGGCGAGGACGGCCAGCACGAGCCACCAGGCCCAGCGCGCCCAGGGCGCACGCACTTCAAGGGATGTCCCCTCACCCGCGGCCGGTGGGGGGGATTCGGAGCGGGAGGGCCCCGGGGCGACGGCGGTCATCAGTAGGGAGGGGTGGGGTGGGCAGCGGCACCATTCCACGCCCACCCCCGCGCACGCAACGGAGGGGCGGCGGGCTAGAGGCCGTACGCCTCCAGCAGCTTCAACCACACCTCGCTCATGGTGGGGAACGACGGCACCGAGTGCCACAGCGTGTCGAGCGGCACCTCCCCTGCCACGGCGATGGTGGCCGCGTGGAGCATCTCACCCACCTCCGGCCCGGTGAACGTGGCGCCCACGAGCACCCGGCGCTTCTCGTCCACCACCCACTTCACGGTGCCAGTGAGGCCCTTGCCCACCAGCGACGTGCCGGGCACGTCCTGGAGCTGCTTCTCCACCGTGCGCACCGGCAGCCCGGCCTCGCGCGCCTTGGCCTCGGTGAGGCCCACGCTGGCCACCTGCGGGTGGGTGAAGACGACTTGCGGGGTGGCCTTCGCGTCCGCCCAGGCCCTTGCCTGCTTGCCCGCGATGACGTCGCCCACCATGCGGGCCTGGTACTTGCCCATGTGGGTGAGGAGGTTGCGGCCGTTGGTGTCGCCGCACGCGTAGAGCCAGCCGCCGTCCACGCCCTTCGCGCGGAGCTGGTCATCCACCTCCACGGGCTTGCCGCCCACGAGCCCCACCGTCTCCAGCCCGAGTCCCTCCGTGCGGGGCACGCGGCCCATGGCCACCAGGACTTCGTCCGCGACGACCTGCTCTCCATTGGACAGCGTCACCGTCACCTCGCCCTTGCCGCCGGGCCGCTGGACGCGCGACACGTTCATTCCCAGCAGCACGCGCACGCCGGCGTCCCGCAGCGCCTGGGCCACCTGCTCTCCGGCGAAGGGCTCCGCCCGGGACAGCAATCCCTTTCCGCGCTGCACCAGCGTCACCTCGGAGCCCAGCGAGCGCCACGCCTGGGCCAGCTCCACCGCGACGGCGCCGCCGCCCAGCACCACCAGCCGCTTGGGCGCCTGCCTGGCCGCAGTGCCCTGGCGGTTGTCCCAGGGCTGGGCGTCTTTCAGCCCCGGGATGTCCGGGATGCGCGGCCGGCTGCCAGTGGCCAGCACCACGGCCTTGCGGGCCTCCAGCTCCCGCACGGCGCCGTCCTTGTTCTCCACGCGCACCTTGCGCGGGCCCGTGAGCTTGCCGGTGCCCCGCACCACCTTCAGCTTCGCGTCCTCGGCCCACTTCACCTGGGAGTCGTCCTGGTAGTTGCTGACCATCGAATTCCGGTGGTCCAGCACCGCGCGCGCGTCGATGCCCTCCTGGAGCTTCTCGCGCACGCCGGCGGCATGCTCCGCCAGCCACCTGACTTCTCCCGGACGCAGCAAGGCCTTGCTGGGGATGCAGGCCCAGTACGAGCACTCACCTCCGAGCAGCTCATGCTCCACCAGCGCCACCGACAGCCCGGCCTCCGCGGCGCGCGCACCGGCGACTTCACCCGCGGGGCCCGCCCCAATCACCACCACGTCGAACGCTTCCGCCATGTGCCTTCACCTCGTGCTCGCTGCGTAGCGCGACGGCGGGCCATGCCCACGGCCGCGTTGAGACGCACGTCCGCTGCTGGAAAGTGAGGGTGGTCACCCGCCGACACCGGACACAGGGCACGGGCCCGAGGGGTGGCTGGCTGTCAGGTCTGCCCGCGTCCCGCCGTCCGGGGCTGTCGCTTGACGTGGGTAGGGTGGCGGTCACACCTTGCCTGCGCAGCATCACGGTCCGCGCGGGAGTCACGCACGCGGCGGGAGGTGTGCCATGGGACGTGTCTTGAATGGAGTCTCGGGTCGCTTCGCGCTGAATGTGCTGAACCGGGTGGGTCGCCTCCCTCGCTGAGCGGGACGGAGCGCGCTTCCAGGGCCTTGGATTCGGCATGTGCGCGGAGCCTTTGCCTCCGCGCAATGGGCCGGCGTGTGTCTCGTGCGTCGCTCACGGCTTGAAGCCGGGAGCGCACGAGGGGCACGCGCGGCCTTCTGGGAACCGTTCGTCCTCTCATGTCCTCTTCCAGGAATCGCCGTACCTCGTCATCGCGCCATCTGCGCGTGCAGTCCCATCTGTCCCAGGAAGTCTCCCGCACCTTCCGGGGGGAGCTGTCCGACCCGAGGCTCGAAGGCGTCGCGCTGACGTCCTTCGAGCTGTCGCCGGACGGCCGCCTCGTTCGCATCGGCTACACCGTCACGCCCGAAGCCGCGGCTGCCGGCCTTCGTCCCCTGCAGGCGGCGCTCGAAGGCGCCAGCGGCTACCTGCGCTCGCAGCTCGCGGAGCATCTCGACCTCAAGCGCGTGCCGCAGCTTCGTTTCATCTACATCGGCGTCTCGGAGCACACGCCCGGAGCGGCGGAGGAGGGCGAGTCATGATGCCCCGTCTCCTTCCGCCCGCACCGGGCTGCAGGCCCATCCTCGTCTGGGCTCGAGCGCTGCCTCCCGGCGCGGAGAAGCAGCTGCGTCACATCGCCTCCCAGCCCTATGTCGTGGAGCACGTGGCCGCCATGCCGGACCTCCACGTCGCTTCCGGCATCGCAGTGGGCACCGTCTTCGCCACCGAGCACCACGTCGTACCGGGGGCGCTGGGCGGAGACCTGGGCTGCGGCGTGGGCGCCTGGCGTTTCCCACTCACCTCGGGCCTTCCCGGACGGGACGTGCTGGAGCTCGTGCTGTCTCAGTTGGCCGACCGCATCCCCGTGGGTGACGCCGTCCACCGGGGCCGGGGGCTGTCATTGCCCCCGGCGCTGGAGTCACCGCCCCTGTCCACCCAGAAGCTGCGCCATGCCTGGGAGCGGCTGGCGCCCAGACACCTGGGGACGCTCGGGGGCGGCAACCACTTCCTCGAACTGGACCGGGATGCGGACGGGGCCCTCTGGCTGCTGCTGCACACCGGCTCCCGGGGCGTCGGCGCGGCCATCGCGGACCACCACGGACGGGTGGCCCGGGCGCTCGGGGAGGGCGGCTTGCCGGCCCTGAGCATCCACACCGCCGAGGGCGCCGCCTGCCTCGCCGACACGCAGTGGGCCTGCCGCTTCGCGCTCGCCAACCGGGAGGCCATCGCCGCTCGCGCGCTGGACGTCCTGGAGGAAGCCCTGGGCGTGGCCGCTGACACCACGTCGGTCGTGGATGTGCACCACAACCACGTCGCTCAAGAGGAGCACGGGGGCCGCCTGCTGTGGGTCCACCGCAAGGGCGCGGTGGGACTCCAGGCCGGCCAGCGCGGGCTCATCCCGGGTTCCATGGGCACGGCATCCTACGTCGTGGAGGGCCGGGGCGAGCCGCGTGCCTTCCGCTCCTGCTCACACGGGGCGGGCCGTGTCCTCACCCGTTCAGAGGCGCGGGCGCGCATCCGCCCGGCGGCGCTGGAGCACGTGCTGCGCCGCGTGGTGTACGACAAGGGGCGCACCGCCGCCCTGGTGGAGGAGGCGCCCGCCGCCTACCGCGACATCACCGAGGTGCTGGAGGACGAGGCCGACCTCGTCCGGCCGCTCCTGCGCCTCACGCCGCTCGCCGTCCTCAAGGGCTGACCGGGAAGGCCGCCCCTGGCGAAAATCCGGGGGCGGCTTTACTCCAGGTGTAAAGGGAGAGCGACAATGCGCCCGGCTCCAGCCGTTATCGAGGCTCGGGCGAGGGGTCCAGTGGCTGACATTGCAGGGAACCGCGTCAGGGGAGTTCCCCGCACCCGTCGGGATGCCGTACACTCGGACACCAGAAGTACACGAGAGAACCTGCTGGGGCGTCGTCTAATGGCAGGACATCAGACTTTGACTCTGAGTATCAAGGTTCGAATCCTTGCGCCCCAGCCACTCCGCTCCGGGGGGACGCGGTAGCCAAGCGTCCGTCCCGTGCATGAAGGACGGTGGGCCGATGCCGCAGAAGACACTCCTTCTGGTCTCCGTGGGTAGCCCGCCAGCCTCTCTCTTGAGGGACTGGCAGGACCCGCTGGCGGCGCAAATGGGTGTCGCGGCCGTGGTGTCGAAGACGGTATTGCCGACGCCCGCCTACGCCTTCAACAAGGACCGTGGCCAGTACCACTGCAACGCCATCATGCGGCGGCTGACGCCCATGCTGGAGCCCGGCCAGTTCGCCGTGTTGGGCATCTCCGACGTGGACCTCTTCGTCCCGGACTCGCCCTTCGTCTTTGGGGAAGCGGACCGCGAATCGAAGACGGCGGTGATGAGCCTCCATCGCCTGGCCCAGGGCGCCGCCAGCGATACGTTGCGGCGCCGCGCGCAGGTGGAGGTGGTGCACCAGGCGGGACACCTGCTCGGGTTGTCCTACTGCGAGGACCCGCGGTGCGTGATGTTCTTCGCGCAGACGCCGCAGGACTGTGACCGCAAGCAGCTGTCGCTCTGCAACCTCTGCCGCAACGAGCTCCAGAAGCTCAACCGCTGACCTCGACCGTGCGTTGAATCACCCGTGGCGCGTTGACGTCAGTCCCGGTGCGCTCTGTAGTACGGGGCTCTCTATCGGCCGGGAAGCGGAGTGACGACGATGACGGGCAAGCGGAGGTTCCTCGGAGCGGTATTGGCGGTGGGGATGTTGGGGGGCTGCGAGCCCCTGGACGACGGTGGCGGCGGCGGCATCGGGGGCGTCCTCTTCACCCGCGGCTTCGCCTTCGTGCGCGAGGACGACCGCAACGTCTACGTGGTGGACGACGGCGGCGACGCCAACAGCCCGCAGCGGCTGACCAGCGTGGGCGGCGCCTACTGGCCTTCGGTGTCGCGTGACGGCCGCAGCGTGGTGTTCGTCCAGCGCAGCGGCGGCACCACCTCGCTGCTGACGGTGCCCACCTCGGGCGGCACGCCGTCCACGCTGTTCCGGGCGAATGATTCGACGTGCGCGCGCGGCTGCTCCAACTTCCGCACGCCCACCTTCAGCCCGGACGGGCGCAGCGTCGTCTTCGTCTTCTCGCCTGGCAACAGCTCCCAGACGGCGCTGGCGCGCATCAACACGGACGGCAGTGGCTTCCAGGAGCTCACGCCCAACAACGTCATCGCCTACGGCGCGCCGTCCTTCGTGCCCAACGGGAGCGCAGTGCTGGCGGGCGCGGGCAGCGGGCTGAATCAGCTCGACCAGCTAGCGCACGTGCCGCTCAACGGTGGCACCATCACCTACTCCTTTCTGAGCGCTGGCGTGCAGTTCGTGGAGAACCGCGTGGCGGTGTCTCCGAACGGCTCCCAGGTGGCACTGGATGGGCGCCTGTCCTCCGGTGGCACGCGCATCTTCGTGGGACAGCTGTCGGGCTCGAACGTGGGGGCGCTCCAGCGCGTCACCAGCGGCGGGGCGGGCTCGGAGGAGTCGTGGCCGAGCTGGACGGGCGCCAGCCAGCTGGGCTTCCTCATCAGCTCTGGCGGGAGCGACACGGGCATCTACCGCGCGAACCTGAGCACGGGCTCGGTGTCGCTGGCGGTGCCCAGCGCCACGGAACCGTCCTACGGGCCGATTTGACCTGGAGCCGCTGACCTCGGGCCCGGTGGGGTGGCGCCAGCGCCGCCCGCCGGGCATCCGAGGGGAGGCGATTCGGGCTTGATTCGCGCGCCTCCGGCACCCACCGCATCAAGGGCGGCACGGTCGAAATCAACTGACGCTCCGGGCGTAAGGCGGCATGTGTCCTGGGGCAACTGGCGTCCCAGAGCGCGAGGCGCGATGCTGCCGCGCGGAGGTCTGACGATGTCCCTCTTCGATGCCGTGCTGGCGGGCGACCGTGACGCCGTGGAGTCCCACCTGTCCGCCGGAGCGGACCCGAACCCCTTCGACGAGGAGGGCCGCACACCATTGATGGCCGCGGCCCGCGCGGGGCGAGCGGACCTGGTGCAGCTCCTCCTGGATGCGGGAGCGGACCCTGAGCTGACGGACAGCATCGGCGAGTCCGCGCTCATCATGGCCGCCGCGCACGGGCACACCGAGGTCTGCCAGTGGCTGATGCCTCACGCGCGCGCGGATGACCAGGACCTGGCCCGCACGCTGCTCTCCGGCCTGGGCATCACCGACTTGCGCCTGGACGCGCCGCCTCCGCCGGACAACAGCTTCCGCCGCAAGCTCGCCTCCGCGGGGGCCTACGTCTCCGGCAAGCTGGGAGACGACGGCGCCACCAAGCGGCTGGAGCGTGTCCTGCGCTCGGAGAAGCAGCGCAAGCCCTGAAACGGCGAAGGCCCGGGGCTTCACGGTGGAAGCCTCCGGGCCCTTGCGTGAAGTGAAGCGGGCGGGCCCTTCAGCGGGCCCGCCGCACCACTGGTACTATTCCGGCTTGGCGCTCACCGTGGCGCTGGGGGCCACGGTGCCCACCGCGCCGCTCTTGGTCTCCAGCGCGTCGGCGACCAGCTCGGTGATGTCCTTGATCTTGATGTTCTCCTCGCGGCCGGTGTCGTTCACCGCGTCGGAGAGCATCGTGGAGCAGAACGGGCACGCCACCGCGACGATGCCGCTGCCGCCCTTCTCCTTGTAGTCACCTACCTGGCCCGGCTTCTTCTTGTCCGCGGCGTTGGGGTAGGGCGTGTTCGGGTCCTCGGCGTGCTTCAGCGTCAGCGCGGCCTCGTTCAACCGGTTGTGGTTGATGCGCGTGCCAATGTGCTCCTCCATCCACATGCGGCCGCCGCCGGCGCCGCAGCAGAAGCCCTCGCGCTTGCTGCGCTGCATCTCCACCACCTCGAGCCCGGGGATGCTGTTGAGCACCTCGCGGGGGGCGTCGTAGACGCCGTTGTGGCGGCCCAGGTAGCAGGGGTCATGGTAGGTGAGCTTGCTGTTCATCACCGCGGAGAGCCGGATGCGCTTCTCCTTCAGCAGCTCGTTGATGAGCTGCGTGTGGTTGATGACGCGGTACTCGCCGCCGAACTCCGGGTACTCGTTCTTGATGGTGTTGAAGCAGTGCGGGCACTGGGTGATGACGGCCTTCACGCCCATCGAGTTCCACGACTCGACGTTCGTCTTCGCCATCGTCTGGAACAGATACTCGTTGCCCATGCGGCGCGCGGAGTCGCCGTTGCACATCTCCTGCTTCGACAGCGTGGCGAAGCTCACGCCCGCCTCTCGCAGAATCTTCACCAGCGCGCGGCTGACCTTCTTCTGCTTGTCGTCGTAGCTGCCCGCGCAGCCCACGAAGAAGAGGTACTCGTAGGGACCGCCGTCGTCACCCCACGTGGGGAGCGCCAGGTCCTCCGCCCACTCGTCGCGCCGGTCCTGGCCCAGGCCCCAGGGGTTGCCCTGGCGCTCGATGCCCTCGAACACGCGCTGGATTTCGGGCGGGAACTCCGCCTTCACCTGCACCTGGTAGCGGCGCATGTCGATGAGGCGCGGCACGTTCTCGATGAACACCGGGCAGGCCTGCTCGCACCAGCCGCAGCTCGTGCACGCCCACACCGTCTCCGCCGACAGCGCGCTGCCGACGATTTCAGGCAGCGGCTCCTTGATGCCATTGGGGCCGTAGCCCTCCTCCACCCACTGCTCGTTGTCCCAGAGCCAGTGCTTCAGGTCCTGGTTGACGCCCTTGTGGGTGAGCGGCTTGCCGGTGATGTACGTCGGACAGTGCGTCTGGCAGCGGCCACACTCCGTACAGGAGTAGAGGTCCAGGCCCTGCTTCCACGTCAGGTCCTTCACCGTGGCGGTGCCGAACTCTTCCTTCTCCAGGTCCGGCGTGGGCAGCTTGCCGGTGGAGTGCGTGCGCTGGAAGAAGACGGTGGGCAGGCCGGTGATGATGTGGAAGTGCTTGCCGATGGGCAGGAAGTTCAGGAACGCCAGGATGATGACCAGGTGAACCCAGAAGCCGGCCACGCCCACTACGTGCGCCGCGGTGGCGCCCAGCGGCATCATCGCCAGGCCCGTCAGGCTGGTGAACGGCTCCCACCACACCAGCGCGGCGAGGGACTGGGGCACCTGCGTGGCGCCCACCTGCGCCTGCGCGGCGTGCGCGGCCACCATGTGGCTGCCGCCGAACAGGAACTCGGAGACCATCAGCCCGCCGATGAAGCACAGGATGAGGTACGCCTCCCACGACGGCGTCAGGCGGTCCGGCTTCACCTTCCAGCGGACCCAGATGTAGTAGGCCACGCCCAGCAGGGCCAGCGCGGCGACCACGTCCTTGGCCAGCAGGTAGACCTTGTAGACGAAGAGCAGCGCGGATTGATCCGCCCAGAACGGGTGGCTCAGGTCCGTCAGCACGTCCAGCGCCGTGGTCGAAAACCCCATGGCGAAGAGCATGACGGTACGCACGGCCAGCACCATGAAGGCCGCGTAGATGAGCACGTGGAACAGGCCCGGCGTGAACTCCTCCGGATCCACCAGTCGCTTCTGGCCAAGGCCGAAGCGCACCAGCTGCGCCACGCGGAAGGGAATGTTGTCGAGCCGGTTCTCCTTCTTCATCGCGAGCAGGACGCCCACGCGACCGGACATGGTCATCACGAAGATGGGAATGGCGAGGGCTAGCAACAGGCCGGTGATGATGGGACTCATGGGACTCTGAGGACCTCTAGGGCGCGGCGGATGGGCCCGGGCTGCCGCGTCGCGGCAATTCTTGAGTACACTTCAACCCTAACAGGGGTGATTCGCGAATCAAGCACCCTGCTGCCCCAGGTGTCCTTCACTGGAGAACGCGGCCCGGGTCCGCCGGGGAGTGAGCGGCCATCGCACGGATTTACCAGTGGCGGACGGCGTCCAGGCGTCCTTTGAAAATACCTGAGCGTAAACCGCTGTGGGGTTCCCTTCCTCGGACCCAGGGCTTACCTTGTGCGATTGTCACGGGCATTGTCTGACGCCTGACTGTTCGTAACTGGCTGTAAATACGAACACTCCTCGCTGGAGAGCAGGCAGGTAGGCAGACAGGCTACACGGCCCTCAGAACTTTGAGACTCCAAGGGCTTTACAACGCAAGGCGACATCCCCAACATGGTCGGTAAATCGGTCAACGAATGATGGAGCGGGCCTCGCATGGGGCGAGCCCGGGTCGACCGAAGCGGGATGCCCACCTTCACCCGGGTGGCCTCCAGAGGAGCCGGCGATGGTTCACGACGACACCACGTACATGGATGATGAAGGTTTGCCTTATGTGGATCCGCGGCAGGACGGTGACGCGGAGTCTTCTGGGGCCGACGAGGGCGCGCCCGGCCGGCGCTGGGGCTACGCCGAGGAGTCGTGGGGCGGCTGGGCTGCGGCCGAGTGATTCGCGGCCCCCGCGGCCGGTGGACGCGCGGGGGCACTAGCGGTAACCGGGGCAATGGATGCCCTTGTGGTGGCTCCCCTGGGGTGAGCCCTTCGGGCCCAGCATCAAGATGGGCGGCCTGCCTGCCCGTCATCTCTCCTTCATCCCTTCGTCAACATCCCCAGCGGCCATGGGCGGCCGTGGTTCGAGGGTAACGAGGCAGGCATCTCGTCCGTCAAGCACGCTTTCATGCCTGCACTTCGGGAGTACGAGCGGCTGACCGGCTTCCGCGAGACGAACATCAACGCCGTCCTGCACCACCGGCTGATTCTCTTCGGCCCGCCGTGCACCACCTGTGGCAAGCCGCTGCGGACCCCCCAGGCCCGGTACTGTGCGGCCTGCGGTGCGTTGCGGCAGCCGGCCCCTTCCTGAGGGGCTGTCCGTGTGGGTGTGCCGCATCCTGGCCGGCCCCCTTGCTCCAAAGCACGACTCCCGACATTCTCAGACCCCGCAGCCTGCCCGTGAGCGTCCCCCGCTCCCGTGCGTTGTGGCCCATGAGACTTCCGGCATCGGGGGCGGCCCGCTCCCGCAGATTGATTCGCGGCACAATGCCTCGTGCGACCACGGGGGAGTACGTATGAAGCAGACGGCCTGGGCAGTGGAGCGTGACGCCGAACATGGCCGCGAGGTGCTCCTCCTCGTCACCCTGGAAGCCGACGCCGACGCCCCCCGCGCGCCCGTGGCCATCAACCTGGCCTTGGATCGCAGCGCCTCCATGCGTGGCGTGCCGCTGCTCGCCGCGGTGCAGGCCGCCCAGGCGCTCGTGGAGCGCGCCAGCCCTCGCGACTACCTGGGCCTGCTCACCTTCGACGCCGAGCCCGAGCAGGTCCTCCCCATGCGCGCCATGGACCCCAACGCCCGGGCGCAGCTCCTCAAGGTGCTCGCGCGCCTGGAGTCCGGCGAGGGGACCGCGCTGCACGAGGCCGTGGAGCGCGCCTCGGAGTCCGCCCGCCGCGTGCTCGTGCCCGGCGCCCGGCCCCAGGTGCTGATGCTCACCGACGGCGAGCCCTCCGTGGGCCCGTCGCAGCTCGCCGAGTTCAAGACCCAGGGCGCCCGCATCGCCGAGTCCGGCGTCATGCTCCACGCGCTGGGGCTGGGCCGCCACTACCTGCCCGACGTCCTGGAGGCCCTCACCAGCCCCTCCGGCACCGGCTTCGTGCACGTGGATGACCCGGAAGGTTTGCCCATGGCCGTGGGCCAGCTGGGCGCCGAGCTCTTCGGTGAAGTCGTCGCCGACGCGCGCGTGCATGTGCTGCCCACGGGCTTCGCCGACGTCCGCTGCCGCCACCGCTATCCCTCGCGCGTGGAAGGCGACGCCATGAGCGCCACCCTGGGCGCCATCTCCCAGGCCTTCCCGCGCCGTGTCCTCTTCTCGGGCATGCTGGGGGATGCGGAGTGGAACCTGGGCGTGTCCACGTCCTACTCCGAGCGCGGCGACACGCGGCGCATCAGCGTGCCGGTGACGCGGGTGCTGCCCGACAGCGACTCGGGTCGCTTCGTGCGCGCCGTGTCCGCCGAACTGGACCTGGTCGCCGGAGAAGCCGCCGCGTGGAAGGCCCTCGGCCGCCGTCACCAGGACGCCGCGGAGCGGGCGCTGGAGGCCGCTGACGTGGCCCTCTACAAGCTCGCGCGGCTCGGCTCGGCGGAGGTGCCCGCGCAGCGCCACGTGGAGCGGCTGGCGGACCTGCGCCGGGTGATGGAGCGCCGGGCCAACAAGCTCCCCGCGCTGGTGATGCGCCGCGCGCACTCCGAGGTCTCCCGCATCACCATGAGCCGCGTGGGCCCCGCGGCGCCCGCGCTGCTGCCCTGGAAGACCGAGGACTGACGCCGACTGCTCGGCTGCCCCCTGTGGGTTCATGACGTTACCTCTGTGACGCTGTAACCCCTCCTGCCAGGGCCGTCCGCCTGGGAATGGGTGTGGCGCGTCATGCGAGGGGAATGCCCGCCTGCCCGGATGGTTCACTGTGCTTGGAGGCGCGCGTCTGTCGCTGGCGGGCCGGCCTCCTCTGGGTTAACGGGAGTCGCATGACGCATCGGCAGTCCAAGAGGCTCGGCTTTGTTGGCGGAATCGGACTGCTGCTGGTGGCAGCGGTCGCGT
Organism: Myxococcus sp. NMCA1; assembly: GCF_026810205.1. Taxonomy (NCBI): domain Bacteria; kingdom Pseudomonadati; phylum Myxococcota; class Myxococcia; order Myxococcales; family Myxococcaceae; genus Myxococcus; species Myxococcus sp. NMCA1. The sequence continues at coordinate 316,944 of NZ_CP113950.1, forward strand.
GGGCGGACCTGCCCGCGTCGGCGGTGGCATCGAGCGCGCCGGACGAAGGCGACCCTCGCATCGAGGGCGCCCTCCTGGTGGACGCCACCCAGGTGAAGCCGGGAGACACCTTCCGCGTGGGTGTGCGCTTCCGGTTGGATCCGGGCTGGCACGTCTACTGGAAGAACCCGGGCGACTCCGGCCTGGAGACGGAAGTGGCGTGGGACACGCCCGGCGTCACCGTGGGGCCGCTGCAGTGGCCCTTCCCGCAGACGTTCCGCACGCCCGACGGCTTCATCACCACCCATGGCTATGACGGTGAGGCCATCCTCATCGCCGACGCGAAGGCGGAGGAAGGGTCCTCCACGGGCATGCTGACGGTGTCCGCCGCCGTGGAAGCGCTGGTGTGCGAGGTGCACTGCATTCCCGCGGAGCTGATGCTGACGCGCTCCATTCCCCTGGGGCCCCAGACGGTGCGCGACGCCGAGACGGCGGCTGTCTTCGACACCGAGCTGGCCAAGGTGCCCCGTCCCGCCAAGGACAGCGGCCACGCGGCGACGCTGGCGCTGGATGCGCCGCAGCTCACCGCGGGCCAGGATTTCACCGGCACCCTCACCCTGACGGCCCCGGGCGGCGCGGCGGTGCCCGCGGTGGAAGGTGACTTCTTCGTCGCCGACCGCATCGCCGGCGTCGTGCGCGTGGGGTTGGCCTCGGACGGTCCGGGCCGCTTCAAGCTCAAGGGCAAGGCGGAGCCGGACGCGCAGGCGTCGGCGCCGGACCTGACGGGCGTGCTGCGCCTGGGCACGGCGGCCACGGGCTACCAGTACCTCGAGGTGACGGCGCCGCTGGCCCCCATGGTGGCGGCCGGTGGCGCGGCTGGGACGCCGGCCGCGGTGAAGCCGCCGTCGGTGAAGGACAGCATCGCGGCGGTGAAGCCGGTGGGCGCCGCCATCGCCACGCCGCCCGCGGCCGAGTCGTCCATGGGCCTGGGGCTGGCGCTGGTGTTCGCCTTCTTCGGCGGCGCGCTGCTCAACCTGATGCCGTGCGTGTTCCCCGTGTTGGCGCTCAAGGCCTACGGCTTCACGCGCATGGTGCAGCAGGAGCGGGGCCGCGTCGGCGCGCATGCGGCGGCTTATGCGGCGGGCATCATCGGCACCATGCTGCTGCTGGCCAGCGTCGTGCTGGCGGTGCGCGCGGGTGGCGCGAGCGTGGGCTGGGGCTTCCAGTTCCAGGAGCCGCTCTTCGTCGCGGGTGTGTGCGCGGTGTTGGTCGCCTTCGCGCTCAACCTCTTCGGTGTCTTCAACGTGGGCCTGGACGGCACGGCGCTGGCGGGCAAGGTGGACCAGAGCCACGGCCTGATGCACAGCGCTGGCGAGGGCGTGCTGGCGGTGGTGCTGGCCACGCCGTGCTCGGCGCCGCTGCTGGGCACCGCGGTGGGCTTCGCCTTCGCGGCGGGACCCCTGACGGTGCTGGCCGTCTTCACCGCGCTGGGCCTGGGGCTCGCGCTGCCCTTCTGCGTGCTGGTCCTGGTGCCCGGGCTGGCGAAGAAGCTGCCCAAGCCGGGCGCGTGGATGGAGCGCTTCAAGCAGGTGCTGGGCTTCGCGTTGCTGGCCACCACCGTCTGGCTGGTGTGGGTGATGGGCGGGCTGGCCGGCGTGGACGGCATGGCGCGGCTGCTGGCGTTCCTGGTCGCGGTGGGGCTCGTCACGTGGCTGTACGGCCAGGGGCAGGCGCAGGACGGCATGCGCAAGCTGGCCACCGTGGCGGTGGCCGCGGGCGTGCTGGTGGCGTCCGGGCTGCTGACGTTGCGTTTCGATGACCAGGACCCCGTGGCGGCGCCTCGCCTCGGGTCCACGGTGGCGCAGGCGCAGCCGTGGAGCGCGGACGCGGTGAACGCGGCGCTGGCGGCGGGCCAGCCGGTGTTCATCGACTTCACGGCGGACTGGTGCCTCACCTGCAAGTTCAACGAGCGCACCGTGCTGTCCACCGACGAGGTGCGTGACGCCTTCACGAAGCACCAGGTGGCCTTCTTCATCGCGGACTGGACGCGCCGGGACGCGAGCATCACCGCCAAGCTGGCCGAGCACGGCCGGGCCGGTGTGCCCATGTACCTGGTGCTGAGCCCGGGTGCCCCCGACAAGCCGGAGGTGCTGCCGGAGTTGCTCACGCCGGGCGTCGTGGCGGACGCCGTGAAGCGCGCGGCGGAGTGCGCACCCTCGAAACTGGGCAACGGCGCGAATGTCCTCTGCGCCGCGGGTTTCCCAAGTCACTGAAGTCGCGCTGTCTTCCCCGCAGTCTCCAAAACGCTGGAGGAACGCCATGAAGCAGGTCTTCACCGCACTCGCGCTGGGCACGTTGTTCGTGGGGGCGCCCGCCCTCGCCGACGCGGAAGTTGGCAAGCCCGCGCCGACCTTCACGCTGAAGGACGAGTCTGGCAAGGAGCACACGCTGGCGCAGTACAAGGGCAAGGTCGTGGTCCTGGAGTGGACCAACCCCGAGTGCCCCTTCGTTCAGCGGCACTACAAGAACGACACGATGGTCACCACGCTGAAGGGCTTCGACGCGAAGAAGGTGGTGTGGCTGGCGGTGGACTCCACCGCGCACAACACCCCGGAGAAGTCCGCGGCGTGGAAGAAGGATGAGGGCTTCCCCTACCCGGTCCTTCAGGACGCGAGCGGCACGGTGGGCAAGTCCTACGGCGCGAAGACGACGCCGCACATGTACGTCATCGATGAGCAGGGCGTCGTGCGCTACGCGGGCGCCATCGACGATGACCCGCGCGGCAAGAACGCCAAGCCGGCCAACCATGTGAAGACGGCGGTGGACGCGGTGGTGGGTGGCCAGCAGGTCCCGGCCAGCACGACCACGCCCTACGGCTGCTCGGTGAAGTACAAGAGCTAGCGCTGGCTCGGCTGTGCTGATTCCCGAAGGCCCTCGTCCCTGCTGGGGACGGGGGCCTTCTGCTTGAGCGGCAGGCGACGGCGCCATGGCAGGAGCCTTGCCCGCTGCGAGGGCGGTTCGGACCTTTCCCTCTGAAAGGGGAAACGACCATGGCCGATAACAAGGGCAGTCCGGTACGGGGCGACGAGCGGATGGACACGACGCGCCCGGAAGAACTGGAGCGCGAGGCGCGGCATCAGAAAGGCCCGGTGCGAGGCGACGTGACGGACGAGGACGTGGGCGAAGACCGCATCCTCCAGAAGGGGATCGGCGGCTACGGCGCTCAGAAGGGCACCGAGCCGGCGCGCGAGGCACCTCCGCTGAGTGACGACCACGGACGCCATTGAGCGGCGAGCGAGGGGACAGGCCGCATGCCGGCATGGCCGCGAAAGAGCCAGTCGGGGGCCGAGGCGCCATCCCGCGACGACGTCATGGGCGCTTGTTGGACCCGCGCGGTGCGCTAGGTCCCGTGCTCCTGTTGCGCGGAGGTCGTGCGCCCGGCCTCGCGCGGAATCGTGAGCAGCGAGCACAGCGCTCCCACGGCGCACAGGCCCGCGGACACCCAGAGCGCGCGCCGTGTGCCCACCAGGAAGTCCACGCCGGTGTCGCCGGCCAGCCCGCCCAGCAGCGGCAGCAGCGCCACTGCGAGCAGGCCGGCGATGCGGGCCACGGCGTTGTTCACGCCGGAGGCGATGCCCGCGTAGCGGTCCTCGACGGCGCCGAGCACCACCGCCGTGAGGGGACCCACGGTGAGCGCCAGTCCCAGTCCCAGCACCAGGATGCCAGGCAGCACGGTGGTGACGTAGTCACCTCCGCGCTGGATGCGCGTCAGGAGCGCCAGCCCCACGCCCGCGAGCAGCGGCCCCGCCGTCATCAACGGACGTGCGCCGATGTGCCCCGCGAGCCGCCCCACCGAAGGTGAGAACAGAAGCAGCATCAGCGTGATGGGGAGCAGCGCGGCCCCCGCGCCGAGCGCCGAATAGCCGAGCTGCTGCTGGAGGGCGAGCACCACCAGGAAGGTGGCACCTCCAAGCGCGAAGTACACGACGAGCGTGGTGAGGTTCGCGCCGGAGAAGGTGCGTGAGTGGAAGAGGGTGAGCGGAAGCATCGGCTCCCGCTGCCGCGCCTCCAGGACGAAGAACGCGGCCAGCAGGACGGCGCCTCCGGCCGCGGCGACGATGGCCGCCAGGGGCCAGCCGTGGGCGGGGCCCTCGATGAGCGCGTAGATGAGGCCACCCAGCCCGAGCGCCGCCGTCACCGAGCCCGCGACGTCCAACCCGCGTGCCCCTGTCTTCGGCGCGATGTCCGGCACGTGCCGAAGCGCCGCCCACGCGGTGAGCGCGGCCAGGGGCACGTTGAGGAAGAAGACGAAGCGCCATGAGCCCGCGTCCACGAGCCACCCACCCAACAGCGGCCCCACGGCCGTGGTGACGCCGGACAGTCCGGCCCAGGCGGACACGGCGCGCTGCCGGTCCTGAGGCGGGAACGACGTGCGCAGCAAGGCGAGGCTCGCGGGCACCAGCAGCGCGGCTCCCACGCCCTGCGCCGCGCGGAAGGCTGCCAGCGTCCAGGTGTTGGGCGCCAGCCCGCACAGCACCGACGTGACGGTGAAGGCGAGCATGCCCAGCAGGAAGACGCGGCGCTGGCCCTTCGCGTCGCCGAGCGCGCCCCCCGTGAGCACCAGGGAACCGAGCGTGAGCAGGTACGCGTCCACGGCCCATTGGAGGCCGGACAGGCCCGTGTGCAGCTCACGGCCCATGGCGGGCAGGGCGACGTTGACAGCGGTGGAGTCCAGAAACGCCATGCCGCTGCCCAGCACGCTGGCGAGCAGCACGCCCCGGCCGCGAGGACTGTCGTAGGCGACGGTGGTGTCGGGGGCGGTGGTGGCCATGTGGCTCTACCGTGCGCCCGGGGTTCCGCGCATGCCATCCGCCGTAGCGGGAAGGGGACGTGCCTCCGGTGGCTCGCCGTCCCGGCTGGTGGCCCCTGAAGGTCCCCGCATCCAGTGCCTACGCTGTGGAGGGCACTGGTCGCCCCATTTCCAGGGAGGTATCACATGGAGCCGATTTGCGAGCACATCCAACAGGCCGGGGACCCGCCTCCGCGCTCGCGGGGCTGTGAGGAATGCCTGGCCATGGGCGCGAGCTGGGTGCACCTGCGTCGCTGCCTGAACTGCGGCCATGTGGGATGTTGTGATTCCTCGCCCAACCGGCATGCGACGAAGCACTTCCAGCAGTCGGCGCATCCCGTCGTCCAGTCCTTCGAGCCGGGCGAGGAGTGGGAGTGGTGCTACGAGGACGAACTCTTCACCGAACACCGTCCAGCGCCATCGCAAGACGCGCGACTATGACGTGGGCAGTCATCCGCTATCATTCCCGGGCCCGATTCAGCTCGTGGGAAGAAAGGCGCGGCACCGCACCATGGACGCGTGGACTCTCGAAGGCTCGCGCATCACCGACCCGGACACGTTGAGTCGCCTGCACGAGATGCTGGCGAACGAAAGCCCGCTCATCATCGAGCACCGCTTCTACCGGGAGACGCGCGCCCCGCACCGCTTCATCTGTGACGATGCCGACGTGCTGGACGAGTATCTCCAGGAGTCACGTCCTGGAGACTCGTTCTGGGTGTGGTCCTACAAGAGCCTCTGTCGGGGCGACAACCTGCTGCTCCAGGGGAAGATGCCGGACGCGCAGGGCCGGACGCCGGGCGGTCGCGTGGCCTGAGTCAGGCGGCCACGGGCTCGATGCGAGGTCGCGTCCGTGCCCGGGCCGTCTTGCGGCCACCGCCCTTGCGCAGCAGGTCCAGCGTCACCTCGTCCTCCGTGGCCAGCGCCATGAGCCGCTGGAGGTCGTCCACGCTGTTCACCGCCCGCTGATTGATGGCCAGCAGCAAGTCATCCACCTGGAGTCCGGCCTCGTGGGCCGGTGTCCCGTCCTGCACGCGGAGCACCTTCACCGCGCGGGACTGGCCGTTCTCCCGGGTGAGTCGTGCGTCCAGGCTCACCGCCGTCGCGGCGATGCCCAGGAAGCGCCGGTCCACCTTGCCGCGCTGGATGAGCAGGCTGGCAATCCACGCGGCCGTGGTGGCGCTCACCGCGAAGCCGATGCCTTGCGCATAGGGCAACACCAGCGTGTTGAGGCCCACCACCTGTCCTCGCATGTTGAGCAGCGGCCCACCAGAGTTGCCCGGATTGATGGCGGCATCCGTCTGGAGCATGCCCTCCAGCATGACGCCGTCAGGCAGGCTGATGCTGCGGTTGATGGCGCTCACCACGCCCAGTGACACGGACTGCTCCAGGTGGAACGGGTTGCCAATGGCCATGACGAGCTGGCCCACGCGCACCGATTCGGGCTCGGCGAGCGGCAGGGTGGGGAAGTCGCCGCCCTCCGCTCGGACCACGGCCAGGTCGGTGGGGGCGTCGCTACCCACCAGGGTTCCGCGCAGTTCCTCGCCGTTGGAGAGCTGGACGGTGAGCTTGCGTGAGCCGCGCACCACCACGTGGCGGTTGGTGAGGACGTAGCCGTCCGGTGTGAGGAAGAGGCCGGTGCCGTGGCCGCGTGCGTGCTCCACGCCCACGACGGCGGGCGAGGCCCGCGCCACCAGCGACTCCAGGTCATCCGAGAAGTGTTGCAGCAGTTTCATGGCGGCCTCCTTTCACGCGCGCTTGCCCACGGTGATGGGCACCTCGCGAACCTCGCCAGCGCGCAGCACGCGGACCTGGAGGGTGGTGCCCACCTTCTCGTCGCTCAGGGCGCCGAGCAGGTCCTCCACGCCGTGGAGGGGTTGACCTCCCAGGCTCACCAGGACGTCTCCGAGCAACAGGCCCGCGTCATGCGCCGGGCCGTTCGGGTCCACGGAGAGGCAGATGAGGCCGTGCTCGTTCCCCGTGCCCAGGTGTTGGGGCAGACGCACGGGGTAGGCGCCCACGCCCAGGTAGCCACGCCGGATGCCCCCGTGTTCCTTCAGCGATGCAATCACGCGCGTGAGCGTGTCCGTGGCGATGACGACGGCGGCGGTGCGAGAGAAGGCGGCGGTGAGCAGACCGACAAGGCGTCCCTCGGTGTCCACCAGCGCGCCGCCGGAGAAGCCGGGCGGGAGGTCGGCGTCCGTCTCCAGGTAGCGCTCCACGCGGCCTCCGGCATGGGTGCGCCAGCCCTCGCCGTGGGTGCTGACCATGCCGAGCGTCGCGCGAGCCGTGCGGCCAGGGCGGCCCACGGCGATGACGAGGTGACCGACCTTCACGTCATCCAACGGCGCGGAGGTCAGCGGCGCGAGGCCGGTGGCTTCGGCCTTGAGCAGGGCCAGGTCGGTGCTGGCGTCGCGGCCGACGAACTCGGCAAAGACGGTGCGGCCATCCGGCAAGCCGATGGGGAGCCGGTCCTCGTGCTCCACGGCCTGGCTGGTGGTGAGGATGTGGCCCTCGGCATCCCAGACGATGCCGGTGGCGCCGCGCCTGCGCCGCGTCTCCACGCGGACGATGCTGGGCGCGGTGCGCTCGACGACGGAGGCGAGGGACTGGGACAGCGACTGGAGGAGGCCGGTGGACATGGTGTGTTCCTTTCGAGGCACAAGGTAACGGCCTCGAAAAGGCGCCACATCGGCGGACCGGCCAGGTCGGGAACCTACCCATTCGGGGAGGTCACCTCGTCTTTGGTTCAGCCTGCCTCTCGGAAACGCTCGTAGCGCGCTTCCAGGTACTCACGGCGCGGCCGGTGGGCAGGTGCCTCCGGCAGGATGCCCAGCGCCTTTCCAGCGAAGCCCTTGAGCCCGTACTCCAGCGTGGGGCCGTCGCGCTCGGCGAGCAGCCGGGGCGCGATTTCGATGATGCCGTCAGGACGGATGCCCAGCAGGTCCGTGTCGAAGGCCCCGTGGTGGAGTTTGCAGAGCGAGAGGCCATTGGAGACCTCCGGCCTGCCGCGCTCGTCCCGGTCCGGGAGGATGTGCGCCGCGCCCCGCGCGAGGCGCCGGTTGTCGCGAGACGCAACGTCCGTTCCCTGGAACCGGTACTGGAATCCCTCGTTCGAGCGGAGGTCGTCGTAGCGCGCCTCACGGCCCTGGCGAGGAACGGTCGTCTTGATGGACAGCGCCGTCTCGCGCATGTGGCGAGGCCAGAAGATGCCGCGTGCGCGGTTGGCGAAGTTCAGCGTCTCGCCCTGGTACCGGATGGGCCAGTCGATGTCCTGGTTCGTCAACCCCGCCAGGCTACCAGGTCCAGGCCGGAGGCGAGGCCATTGAGACCGCCCCTGATTCGCTCGTCTTCTGCCTGGATGCGGGTGGCTGTCTGCTCTGCGGCAGCCAACCCATCAAGGGAGCGGTCCACGCGACTCCAGCCCTGTTGCTTCCCCACGGCCCGCGCGTCCCTACGTTCTCCAGGAACTTCACGATGGCGAACGAAAGGTCAGCCCCATGGAACAGTCAGGCGAGCGCATGATGAAACAGCCGCAGGGTGTCATCCAGGGAGACCGCAGGGAGTTCGAGGAACTGTTGAAGGACTACGACACCGCGCTCCTCACCACCCGGGGTGCGGACGGACACTTCCACACGCGGCCCATGGCGGTGGCGAAGAAGCACAAGTCCGGCACGGTGCTCTGGTTCGCCACCTGGACGGACACGCAGAAGGTGCAGGACCTGGAGTCGGACCCTCACTGCTCGCTCGCCTTCCACGCGTCGGAGGACAGCGCCACGTATCTTTCCGTGTCGGGCGTGGTGGAAATCGTCCGCGACCGGAGGGCCATTCATGACTTGTGGGAGCCCGGCTGGAAGCCCTGGTTTCCACAGGGCCCGGATGAGGGTGACATCGCCCTGCTGCGCTTCACGCCCGAGCACGCCGAATACGTCCACCCGGCAGGCGGAAAGCTCAAGGTGCTCTTCAGCACCGCGAAGGCGTTGGTGACGAAGCAGCGCCCCGACATCGCGCCCAAGAAGGAGTTGGACCTGCACTGAGCCTGGGCGAGCGCCCGGTTACCGCCGTTCCAACAACGCGCCACCCGGCCCGAATCCCAGTGTGAGACACAACACGCGCGAGTGGTTCGCCAGCCGCGAATCACCCCGCGCGGCCTCCGTGGCCAGCTCCGCGTCATTGATCACCAGCGCCGTCCCGCGGCCCTCGTTCCCCATGGCCGCCTGGAGGATGTCCGCCATCAGCGACTCGTGGCCTTCCCAGCCGTAGGTGCAGCCCCCGGGGACCAGCGACGCGTCCAGCGGACACGGCAGTGCGAGGCACAAGGCATCGGGCAGCCGTGCCGAGAACACGCGCAGGGCACTGGCGATGAACGCCACCGCCGCCTTCACATGCCGCCTGTCCGGAGGCCGCGCCATGCCGATGAAGTACCGAGGCAACAGCGCGGTATCGCGCTCGAAGATGCGCGGGTCCGCAGTGTGACTTACGCACTTGATGCCCGTCTGCCCCACGTCGAGCGCCACCGGATGCGCGGGCGCGAACGGCGCCAGCAGACGCAGTCCCGCCTGGGCCGGAGCGAAGAGTGGACGCTCCGCCACGTACACAGGGCAGGGAAGCGCGGTGGAAACACTCGAGAGCATGGCATCGAAGCCCTCCAGGCACACCAATCCGCCGCTGAGCCACACGGCATCCACCGCGTGCCGCTTCACCAGCGTGGACAGCGCCACCGCGAGCGCCGGGCCCAGCCGGCCCGCGAGCGCCGGCTCGGGAACCCCCGCGCGACGGTCCGCGTCCACGCGAGGCGCCCCGAGCAACTCCCACAGTTCGCGCCCCATCACGGGCAGGTTCCACACCTCCAGCGGCGACACACCCGGCAGCACCAGCCGCCACACGTCCCAATCACGCATGCAATCACTCACGCCATGAGTCGGAGGATGCGTTCAGCGGCGTCCTTCGCGCCGTCACGCGCCTGGTAGGACGCGGCGATGCCGGCCACTCGCTGTCGCAGCACCGTGCCCGGCTCCAGCAGTTGTCGCAGCGCTTCGCGGCAGTCCTCCACGGAGAGCGAGCGCGGCGCCCGCACGAGTCCCGCGCCCGACTTCGCCAGGAAGTGCGCCTGGATGGGCTGGTCGTTGCAGACGGGCAGGAGCAGCATCGGAACGCCTTCGGTCAGCGCCTCCATGACGGAGTTGGCGCCGCCGTGAGACACGAGCACGGAGACTCGTGATAACAGTTGTCGCTGAGGTGTGTATGAGACGGCGACCACGTCCCCGGGAAGGCTGTGAACAAAAGCTGTATCAGCCAGCTCACCCGCGCTGAGCACCACGGTGACGCCCAGGGGCGCGGCGGCCTCGGTCATCGTCTGAAACAAATCCGGTTGCCACGAAATCTGGCTGCCGAAAGACACGTACACCACGGGCTTGGAGCCCAGCCGCTCCCACGGGAAGGCCACTTCGTCACCACGCGCCTCCGGAGGCTGTGACGGCCCGACCAGGTGTGTGGCGGGAGGCAGTCCTGCGTCGGAGCCCAGGAAGGCCTCGGTGGCGAAGATGACGTTGAGGTCCGGCGACAGGCACTCACAGTTGCGGAAGCGGGCATCGAAGCCGTGGCGGGCGAACAGGGCCTGTCGCTCATCGGCCAGCGCGCGCACGTTGCGGCGCAGGCCGTAATCGATGGGCGGCTCCAGCAATGACAGCGCGGAGGACACGCCCGCCCAGGGGATTCGCAACGCATGGGCGGCCAGCACGGCGGCGTACTGCATGCCGTCCAGGGCCATGACATCCGGACGGAAGCGCTCGACGGCCTCGCGCACCGGCGCCAGCAACGAGGGCACGGCGTCAATCAACAGGCCGCGAATCCACTGTCCCAGCGCCGCTTCATCGAGCACCAACCGCGCGAGCGCCTCCCCTCCCGTCTCGATGGCGGGCACGGGCGCCTCGGCGTGGGGCAGCGCCAGCACCTCCACGCCCAGCCGTTCGAGCTGCGGCGCGGGCTCGGGGATGCACAGCCAGCCCACGTGGTGGCCCATGCGGCGCAGCCACTGCGCGACACCGGCCATGGGGTTGATGTGGCCCTTCTCGGGGGAGGTGGCAATCAGGATTCGGGACATGGGGGGCGGGCGCTGGCGTGGGCGTGGAGCATGACGAGGGAGCACAACCGCATCAACAGCCGGTCCATGACACCCGCCTCGGGAGCGTCGGCGGCCAGACGTGCGTAGCGCTCCAGCAGCGCCCGGGTCGCGCCCGCGTCGACGCACTCCAACGGCGCCAGCCGGGCCGGCGTGAGCCATTCCCGGTAGAGCTCCAGCCAGCGCGCGCGGACGGGGCTGGAGAGCGCGGTGTGCGCATAGCGCGGCGTCTTCCGGGCCAACCGGACCTCGTCCGGCACCAGCGTGCGCACCGCATGCCGGAAGAGCCACTTGCCGGCCCCATGCCGCGCCAGCACATCCAAGGGAAGTGCCAGCGCCACGTCCGCGAAGTCCGCGTCCAGGTAGGGCGTGCACACGTTCACGCCATGTGCGTTCGCGCTCCGGAGCTCGGGAGGCAGCACCAGCTCCCACAGCACCCAGGCCGCGTAGCGGACCTCTTCGGCGTGATCCTCGTCACCGGAAGCCAGCTCCGCGTCCCAGGGAAGGCGGAGTGCCCGCTGATCCACCCCCAAGTTGTCCACAGGCCCTGGGCGCAGCACCTCGTGCGCGAGGTGCCGGTCCTCCGTCACACGGGCCGCCGCACCCGCGAGCGCCGCCGGGTTGCCCATGAGCACCTCATCCGCGCCAGCGCCGCTCAGCAACGTGGAGGCGCCCTGCCTTCGGGCCTCCGCGTAGAAGGCATGGCTGGCCACGGCGCGGGCGTTGAGGATGGCCGTCTCCTGGCTCAGGACGGCGGGCTCGAACAGCTCTGGCAACACTGCGTCCGGAACGGACACGTCGACCAACTCGACTCCGGCCGTGTTCGCCACCGTTCGGGCATTCCGCCGCTCCGTGGCATCCGCGAAGTGGACATCCATGGTCCAGGCGCGCACGCGCCCGGGCGCCTGCCGCGCGGCCAGGGCGCACAATGCGGCGCTGTCCACGCCGCCGCTCAAGCTCACGTCCACCGCGCCCGCCGCCAGGTGTTTGCCCACGCTGTCCGCCAGCGCGGCCACGAGCCGTTCCGCCAGCCTGTCTGCATCCTCGCGAGTCTCCGGAGTCCCCGCGCTCCGACGCACTCGAGGCAAGACGCCCGGAATCCGGCGCACGCCCTGGAACACGCTTCCGTCGGGAGGCAGCGCATGGCGCAGGAATGCAGCGACGGCCTCCGGTGCCAGACCCGAGGGATTCAGCCGCCAGACAGACGGTGCCAGGCGCGCCAATGATTGGTAGCGGGGCAGGGTGGCGAGCATTCCGCCGGAAGCGTGAGGCACGCGGGTACTGTGACAAGCCCCAGGGGCCCCGGGCAACCTCGTATAGTCCCGCCGTGCGCTACGAGCTCCAAGACGGACGCATCCTCACCTGGTCCCTGGAGACGCATGTCGCCACGCACTGCAACCTGCGCTGCGTGCAGTGCTGCCCGCTGTCGCCGCACCTGCCTGCCTGGTCCGTGGACCCCACCGCCCTGGGCAAGGACTTGCGCCAGCTGGCCCGAGCCCTCCGGCCCAACGTCTTCAAGCTCACCGGCGGCGAGCCCTTCCTCCACCCCGACCTGCCAGCGGTGCTGGACGCCGTGCGCGCCTCGGGCATCTCCCCGCAGGTGTCCGTCACCACCAACGGCTTCCTCGCCCAGAGCGCCCCCGACGCCGCCTACGAGCGCCTGGACCGGATGACACTGTCTGTCTACACCTCCGCGCCGTTGCCGGAGCGCTCCATCGCCCGCATCACCGAGCGCTGCGAGCAGCACGGCGTCTTCCTCACGGTGAAGCGAATCGACGCCTTCCAGCAACTCACGCCGGATGCGCCGCACGACTCCGAGGACGCCGTGCGAGGCATCCATGCGCGCTGCTGGCTGAAGGTCCGCTGTCACCTGGTCCACGCGGGCCGCTTCTACGCCTGCACGCGTCCGCCGCACGTGGCGACGGTGCTCGGCGGCACGTACCCGGAGATGCCCGCGCTGGGCGAGGTCGACGGCGTGCCGCTCGACACGCCGGACCTGCTGGGCCAGATGCTCGGCTACCTCGAACGGGAGACGCCATTGGCCACCTGCCGTTACTGCCTGGGCGGCGACGGCGCATGGCAGCCGCACGCCCAGCTCCCTCGTCTTCGAAGCTGAAGGGGCACCCCCAGCCTCGCTTCATCTCATTGGCCGCGTGGCTGGGACGCCTTGGGCAGCGCGGACTGCATGGACGGCGGATAGCGCCCGCCCGCGGCGACGCCCGGAGGCGCGACGGCGTTGATGGCGGCCACGTCCTGCTCAGTGAGCGTCACCTCCAGCGCGCCGAGGTTCTCGTCCAGGTATTTGCGGCGCTTGGTGCCGGGGATGGGCACCAGGTCCTTCCCCTGTGCCAGCACCCACGCGAGCGCGAGCTGCGCCGGAGAGCATCCCTTCTCCTTCGCCAGCCGCTCGATGTGGCCGACGAGCTCCAGGTTGCGCGTGAAGTTCTCCCCCTGGAAGCGGGGCGAGAAGCGGCGGTAGTCGTCCTGCGCCAGGTCCTCGAAGCGCTTGATTTGCCCGGTGAGGAAGCCGCGTCCCAGCGGGCTGTAGGGAACGAAGCCCACGCCCAGCTCGCGGCACGCCTGGAGCACGCCGTCCTCCGGCTCACGGCTCCACAGGGAGTACTCGCTCTGGAGCGCGGTGATGGGATGCACCTTCGAGGCCCGGCGCAGCGTGTCCGCGTCCACCTCCGACAGGCCGAGGAATCGCACCTTGCCCTCGCGGACCAGCTCCGCCATGGCGCCCACCGTGTCCTCGATGGGCGTCTGTGCATCCAGCCGGTGCAGGTAGTACAGGTCGATGACATCCACGCCCAGCCGGCGCAGGCTGGCCTCGCACGCCTGCTTCACGTACTCCGGCCGCCCGTTGATGCCGCGCTTCTGCGGGTCCGTGGGGTCGCGGACGATGCCGAACTTCGTCGCCAGCACGATGTTCGCCCGGTGCGGCTTGAGCACCCGGCCCACCAACGTCTCATTGGCGCCCGAGCCATACATGTCGGCGGTGTCGAAGAAGGTGATGCCCCGCTCCAGCGCGTGCAGCAGCGTGGCCTCCGACTCCGCGTCATCCCTGCCCGCGTAGAAGTCGGACATCCCCATGCAGCCCAGGCCCAGCGCCGAAACGGTGGGGCCCTGCCTTCCCAGCTTCCGAGTCTCCATGTCCCTCGCTCCTTCCTCGTGGTGACGCCCCTCTAACTGGAGACTCCCGGCCTCGCATGACCTTCGCGTCCGGAATCGTCCGTCAGGGGGCATGGAGGGCCTGCTCCGCGCCCGGGTTGCTGGGCAGCTCCACGGTGAAGGTGGAGCCTCGCCCCAGCCTGCTCTCCACGTGGACCCGGCCGCCCATGGCCTCCACCAGCGTGCGGGTGATGTACAGGCCCAGGCCCAGGCCACCGTAGTTGCGCTCGGACACGGCGCGTTCGAAGCGGCCGAAGAGGCGGGGCAGATGCTGGGGCGCGATGCCGATGCCCTCGTCCCGCACCGTCAGCCGCGCTCCGCCGTCATGCGGCTCCAGGCGGACGTGGATGGGCCTGCCGTTGCCGTACTTCACGGCGTTGTCCACCAGGTTGGTGATGACCTGCTCCAGGCGCAGCCGGTCCCACCGGCCCACGATGTCGAAGTCTCCCGCCTCCAACTGCAAGGAGGAGCCGGTGCGCGCGGCCTGGGGTTCATACCGGGTGACGACGTCCCGGACGAGCGACCCCAGCTCCAGTTCCTCCAGCTCCAGCGAGAGCCGCCCCGCGGAGATGCGCGACACGTCGAGCAGGTCGCCCACCAGCTCCGCCAGCTTCTGCACCTGCCGTGCGCCCACCGCCACGTAGCTCTCCACCAGGTTGCGAGGAACCGGGCCCGGGTGGCGGGCCAGCTCCCGCGTGAGCGCCTGGAGCTTCAGGCTCAGCGGGGTGAGCGGCGTCTTCAGCTCGTGGCTGGCAATGGACATGAACTCATCGCGCAGGCGGATGGCCTCCCGGGCCTCCGCATAGAGCCGGGCATTCTCCAGGGAGAGCGCGGCCCGGTGTGCCAGTTCCTTGGCGAACGCCAGGTCTGACGTCGAGTAGTGCCGGCCGGAGTAGGCGTGGATGAAGCTGAGCACCCCCAACACCTGTCCGCGCGCAATCAAAGGCACGGCGATGAAGGAGACGGGCCCCATCGCTTCCATCACCCGGGCGTGTTCCGCGTTGTGCGCGAGCTCGTGAATGCGTTCCCGGGTCAACCGCTCGATGTGAACCGTCTCCGCCTTCAGCAAGGCGCCCGTGAGGGGATGCCCCGGATTGCCGCTGGGCTGCATTCCGAAGCGGAGGATGTCCTCCGCCAGCGCGTCATCCTCAAGCCGGAAGTGCGCCACCTCCAGCCGCCGGAACGCCCCGTCTGGCTCCGCCACGTCGACGAGGCACCAGTCCGCGAACGTGGGCACCACCAGCTTCGCCATGTTCCGCAGCGTCGTCTCGTCGTCGAGCGACGACGTCAGCACCGCGCCCGACTCCGCGAGGAGCCAGTCACGTGCCTCGGCCAGCTGGAGCTCGTGCGTCAGGGCCTCGGCGCGCTGTCGGGCCCGGACCTGGTCCGTCACGTCGAACCCGAAGCCGACGATGCCGTCGACCTCACCCTGCTCGTTCCGCGTGGGTTGATACACGATGTTGAGATACGTCTCCTGCATCTCGCCATTGGGGGGCTTGCGAGGGAACGGCACCGCATTGCCCGCGAAAGGGACGCCGGTGCGGTAGACCTCGTCCAGCAGGGTGATGAAGCCTCGCGCTGCCGCCCACGGCAGGGCCTTGGTCGCCTCCTGGCCCACCAGTGAGTCCGTCCCCATCAGCGCGTTGTTCATCGAGTTGGAGAAGGAATAGACGTGCTGGGGGCCTCGCAAGAAGATGATGGCGGCGGGCGCGTCCCGGAAGAGCACGTGGAGCCGTTCCTGCCCCGCCTCGGCCTCGCTTCGGGCTGCTCGCTCCCGCTCCAGCAGCCGCGCCCGCTCCGCGTTGGCCTTGCGCAGCATGACGTTCAGCTTCGTCATCAGCAGCGCGAGCGCGAAGAAGACCGCCAGCGAGACGGCCCCTCCCGTGCCCGGCACGAGGTTGAGCAGTGGCTCCAGGAAGTAGAAGTCCACCACCACCACCGACAGGAACGTCGTCACCAGGGCGGGGCCCCAGCCGCCCCACCAGCCGGACACCATCACCGCGCCGAAGAAGAACAGGAACGGGGTGGCTGGGATGAACGACGCCACGCCCGCCTGGATGAGCCACGCCGTGACGAACGCGAGGAGCGCGACGCCATAACGTCCGGCGCGTGAAGCCCAGAGTGGGTGATGTCGTTCTGGACGAGCGTGCATGGTCAGGGGCGGGCTCCCGGCCGGCTACGTGCATCCCGTTGGGGAGGAACCGCGCACTTCTCAGGTAAGCACCGGAACCCACTGCATGACATCTTGCTCGCCGCTCTGTCATGCAAGGCTGCTCAGCGCAGCCTGCGGAACGGTTGTGGCTTGGTGCCCACGGCCAGCGCCGATGCCTCCACGTGACATACGTCCAGGCTGGGCTGCGTCCAACCCAGGTTCCGCAAGGCGCTGCCAAGCCGCTCGCGCAGTGGCGCCACGGCCGCATGGCTCGCGCCCGCCAGCTCCAGCTGGAAGCTCGAGACGTCCACCTGTGTCAGGCGGAAGACACGCAGCGCATGGTGCTTGAACACCCAGGCCAGCGCCCAGGCGTCCACCTCCCGGCCCGAAGGCGTGACGAAGTGGCAGGCCCCTCGTCCGCCGAAGTGCTCCAGCGTCCATCCATGAAACCCACAAGCGCAGGCGTCACGCCTGACGCTGCCCGTATCGCCCGGGAGGTAGCGCAAGAGCGGCAGCACGCTGGGACGCAGCCGTGTCACCACCACCTCGTCCAGTCCGGGCTCCAGCCAGACATCCGGGGCCAGGACGTGGAAGCGGCCTGGAGCCTCGGGCCGCAGGCACTCCCAGGCCAGCGGCCCCGTCTCCGTCGTCGCATAATAGTTGAGGACAGGCGTGGGCACCGCGTTCGCCAGCTCTGCGCGCAGGCCGGCAGGCAGGTGCTGCGCGGAGGTGAGCACCCACTGGGGCGTGGGCACGTCGCGCTGGGCCGCCAGCCACCGCAGGCCTTCCGGGTCGGAGAAGAGCACGGCGGGACGCACGCGGCGCAGGCGCTGGAGCGCGTCCTCGCGAAGGACGGAGATTCGGTGCAGCGCGCCGTCGTGGAGGATGGGCAGGCGCACCGAGTACTCCAGCCCGCCCGGCAGCGCGTCCAGCAGCACCACCCGGGGATGCGAGGGCAGCGCCGCTCCCGCGCGTGCCACGAGGAACCGCAGCACGGCCCACATGTGCAGGCAGTCGCGCCGGTCTCTCACCACGTTCACCGGCGCTCCGGTGGACCCGGAGCTCTTCACCACCACACAATCATCGGCGTCCGCCGGCAGCGTGGGCACCGCGTCCCAGTTCGCGGCCAGGGCCTCACGGTCCAGGAAGGGCAGGTGGCGCAGGTCGTCCAGCGTCTGGAGGTCACCCGGGTGGATGCCCGCCGCGTGGAGCCTCCGGGCGTGGTACGGCGAGTCCCGCAGCGCGTCTCGCAGGAAGGACAACCGAGCGTCCAGGTCCGCACGGGCAGCGTCCTCGTCAGCCAGGGATGCGAAGCGGGCCAGGCCCTCGGCGATGGATTCGGCCCAGGGGATGTGGGGGCGCTGCGAGGAGGTGTCCCGGCGGATGTTCGCGCGAGGCGCGACGCGCAGGTCCGCGGACAGGGCTTCCGTCACTCCCGCCACCCACGCGCCTCCGTGGCGCGCTGCTCCGCCTCGCGGAGGGCCTGCTGGCGTTTGTCCGCCTCCTTCTTCCGGGCCTCCTCCGCGCGCCGCATCTCCGCTTCCGCCTTGCGGTAGTCCAGTTGCTCGATTCGCGCGACGAAGCCCTTCGGGGACTCGCCCTTGCACTCGCCGCCAACGACGCGCACCCACTTGCGAATGAACTCCTCGCGGCGGAAGGTGTTGGAGCGAATCATCTCCGCCGTCAGCGGGGCCACGTCCTGGAAGAAGCGCTGCAGGAGCGTCGTCGCGTCGTCGTTCTCGTTCAGTGTCTGCACCGTCTCCTGCCGCAGCGCCGAGGACACCAGCACGTGCGCGAGCATCACCACCTGCTCCCGCCACAGCGGGGAGCGGGCCCGGTCCTCCAGGGCGCCCCAGTCCGCGCGGGACGGGGGGCGGACCTTCGCGAGCCGGAAGGTGTCGCAGATGATGGCGAGAGCCAGGTCATGCGAATACGGCGACACGATGGGGGCTGCCTCGAGCTGCGTCTGAATCTCGCGGATGTCGAAAGCCATGGGACTCAATTCTCCAGCAATGCCTGGGCGAGGTCGGCGGCAGCCTTCGCGAAGTCGGAGGGCCAGCGCACCACCACCAGCCGGAAACGGCGCTCGCGCAGCAGCGGCGCCAGCGCCTGCCGGGCGCGTAGTTCGTCGGGAACGGCGAGGATGGCCACCACGAGGCGCGAGCGCCGGATGGACTCCAGCACCGGCGCCAGGGGCTTCTCCGCGGTGACGTTCGCCAGGAAGTCGCTGTCGGAGATGATGATGCGCAGCGCATCGGGCCGCTCGCGTGACAGCGTGTCCATCACGTCGAAGGGGAACTGCGTGCCTCCGCCAATGTAGGTCAGCAGGAAGTCGCGCGCCTTCTCCTCGTCGTACATCCACGGCGATACCTGCGGGTTGCCGTGCGAGTACACGATGCCGCGCACCGTGGCCTTCTTCCGCAGCGCGGAGGCGGACAGCACCTGGGCCGCCAGCGTCATCGCGTTGAGGCTCAGCTCCGGGTTGGGCATGGAGGCGCTGGTGTCCAGATAGATTTCCACGGACGGCACGCCCAGCTCGGACGGGGGCGGCAGGTCCGCCTCCAGCTCGCGGCGCAGCGGGGACACCGCGGCCAGGTGGCCCTGCGACAGCACCGTCAAGGTCCAGTCGATGCTGGACGGGTCATCGCCGTACTCCCACGCCTGGGGCGTGGTGCGCAGGTAGGGCTCCGGCTGGGATGGCGTCGAGGGGAGCTTCAGGATGTGCTGGTCCACCAGCCGCCGGTAGTGCTTCGCCACCAGGGCTCGCCGCAGCTTCCCGCCCTGCTTGCCGGGCAGGTGCTCGGTGACGCGGTGGATGGTGTCCAGTTCGTCCTTCTCCTTCGCGCGCGTGCTCAAGGGCTCCAGCCAGCCCCTCTCCTCCGCTTCATCCAGTGCGTCGTCCCAGCGGCTGCTGCCGTGGATGGCGGCATCCAGGTCGTCCACGTCCGGCACGGAGACGTCTCCGCCCAGCGGCAGGCTGAACTCCAGGTCCGCGGGCTTCTCGATGTAGCGGATGAAGGTGGCGCAGAAGTAGAGGAACTGGAGCTTGCCGTTGGGAAGCGCGTAGAAGGTCTGCGCGAACATGCGCGCCTCGGCGCGCACGCCGGGGTATCGCTGCTCCATCGGCTCGAGCTGCGCGGCGGGCACCAGGTTCCCAGGGGGCAGGCCCCACAACTCCTCGTAGATGGCCAGGTAGAAGAAGAACAGCGGCGACATCTCGCCGCCCTGCACGCGCTGGAAGCCCCGGTAAACCGCGCACAGCGCCTCCGCGTGCGTGCGGCCCACCACCTCGTTCACCTGCAAGTCATAGAAGAGGTTGGTGAGGGACTGCTTCAGGCCGGGAACCAGCCGCTGCTCCTGCACGCGCAGCTCCGCGTCCCAGCCCAGCGTGTGCGGGAAGCGCGCGTGGTGGCCGATTTCATGCGCCAGCACCGCCGTGAGGCTGCCAGTGGCCTCCATGGCCTCCAGGAGCTTGAAATTGACGAAGACCTGGCGCTTCGCCAAATCGATATACGCGAGCGGCTCCTGGGCGTGGCTGTCGTCGGGGTGGAAGCCCACATGGGGCTCGGGAGGGCTGAGCTGCACGCGCACGTCCCACAGCGCCAGCGCGTCGCGCCAGCCCGTGGCCACGTCCTCGTGGGTGATGCGCGGCCGCGGCGGACTCATTCCGGGACGAACACCAGCACGTGCTGGGAGGTGTGCAGCGTGGCCGCCACCCGCCAGTCATTGGACACGGTGGCGAACCACGCGTCCGCGCGCGGGTCTTCCCGCAGCGCCTCGTCCAGGTGGGGACTCTCCACGCTCGTCTGCTCGGGCACCTCGCGGCAGCCCATGGCGCCCAGGCTGACGGGCGTCTCCGCCAGCCAGATGCCCTGCGTGGCCGCGTCGCGGCCCGCCACGGCCTGACGGTGCCGGTCATGCACGCACACCACGGTGGGGGACAGGAAGTGCATCGGGCCGGGGAGGAAGCGGCTGTCCTCTTTCGACAGGTCCACCCAGTGCGCCTGGGCCCGCGCGGCCAGCGGCGCGTCGGGCGGCGCCAGGGCCACGGAGGTGGTCTCACGCAGCCGCGCCTCGATTCCCTCCAGTGACGTCAGCTCCCGGCCCACGCGCCAGAAGATGCGCTGGACCCACGGCG
Organism: Myxococcus sp. NMCA1; assembly: GCF_026810205.1. Classification (NCBI taxonomy): domain Bacteria; kingdom Pseudomonadati; phylum Myxococcota; class Myxococcia; order Myxococcales; family Myxococcaceae; genus Myxococcus; species Myxococcus sp. NMCA1. Next base: position 337,351 of record NZ_CP113950.1, read on the forward strand.
GCGCGGACTCCAGGTTCTCCCCCAGGTTCCACAACTGGGCGAACACCTGTGAGCGCTCCTTCGCGGGCACGGCGGCCAGCAGGCGGGGAATCAGGTCCGACCACGCCAGGGTGAAGAAGTTCTGCCGGCCCGCGCTCGCGGGATACAGGTAGCCCAGGCCAATGGCCTCCGCGCCCAACTGGAGGTAGGCGCGCAGCAGCTCCTCGCCCTCCGCGGCCGGTGTCCCCGCCTCGAGCAGGGACTGCCCCAGCCGCTGCGCGGCGCCGCTGGTGAGCTCGTGCCACAGGGCGGAGTCCCAGCGCACGAACCGGGCGCGGGCATTGGCTTCCAACTCGTCGGTGAAGGTGCTCATGGGCGACCGCCCGGGTTCTCCTTCAGCCACGTCGCGTAGTTCCGGTAGCGGCTGTACAGGGACTTGAGGTGGATGACGTCCTCGTAGACGGGGCCGGACAGCTCGCGCTGCGCGAGCAGCACCTTCATCAGCACCGTCACCTGGTTCATGCGCTTCTCGGTGGTGGGCAGGTCCACGCCGGACAGGCCCTTGTCCAGCTCCTGGCGCAGCGCCGTCACCTTGCGCCGGATGGGCTCGTGCGTGTCGTAGTGGCTCATGGCCATGTCGAACATGTTCCGCAGCCAGGCCACGCGGTCCTGGAGGAGCATGCGGTGGCCCTTCACCTCGAAGAAGGCGCTGCGCGGGTTGGGCACCAGCTTCTCGTGCAGCACCCAGGGGGCAATCTGCCGGAAGTCCTCCAGCTCCACGGCGGCGTGGCCGCGGAAGAAGGCCATGGCCTTCGCGAAGTGGAGGATGGTCTGGTACGCGCGCACGCTGACGCCGTTCTCCGTCTGCGAGCAGAGGTGGACCTTCTTGTCCAGCGGGCACTGCTCGTTGCACACCGCGGCCACCGTCTGCCCGGCCAGCTTGAGCGTGTCCTTGTGCTTGAACTCGAAGCGCGGCGAGGCCATGCGGCAGAAGTCGAGCTGCCCCAGGAAGAAGGCGATGCGCTCCAGCACGTCCTTGGGCACCTCCACTTCCAGGATGGAGGCGTAGGCACGCTCCAGCTCGCCCTGCGTGAAGACGACTTCCTTGGGCAGCAGCTCCTCTGGGGACTTGTCCGCCTCCAGGCGCTGGAGGAGCTGGTCCATGAACCCCGAGTTGAACGGCACCGCGCGCACCACCACGTCGATGCGGTCCTTCAGCGCCTCGATGACCTGGAAGGTGCCGCCGCCCTGGTCGTCGTTGGCGGTGAGGAACCAGGACGAGCGGCCCGCGTAGACGTACTGGTCCATCATCTCCGCGTAGCCCTCCGCCATGAGGGACAGGAGCGCGGACTGCGTCTTGGTGGGGATGCGGTTGTACTCGTCGATGATTTTGACGCGCTGGCCAATCCACTTGCGCCAGCTCACCTTCACCGCGGACAGGTCCTCCGCCTTGAGCATGTCGGAGGGCAGCGGCGCGCCCAGCAGGTCCGCGATGGAGAGCTGCGGATGGCCGCGCTGGATGCCGCGGTGGACCTCGTCGCGGCCCATACCGGACAGCAGGGCCATGAGGATGGCGGACGTCGTCTTCCCGCGTCCCGGTCCGCCCACCAGCAGCGCGCGCCGGCAGGTGAAGAGGGTGAGCAGGGGGATGAGGACGAACGAGCTGTAGCTGGTGTCCTCGGGGAGATGGAGCTCGTCACCCGCGGGCGTCTTGAGGGACGCGGACGAGCCGAACTCCAAGTCGTAGTAGGGACAGATGACGGCGTTGTTGGTGATCCACCAATACGCCTGCCGCATCTTGTCGTGGAGGCTGCCGCCGTCGCGCTCGGAGAGGTGGACGTTGAGCTGCTTGTCCGCCGTCGCGCGCCCGGTGAGCAGGCGCGTCACCCAGTCCTGGTTGGCCATGCGCGCCGGAGCCTATCACCCGGGGTGGATGGGACGTAGCGCCGCCGCGTGGCGGCCCGATGCCTACAGGGTGACCAGGCCCAGCTTCGCCGCGCGGACCACGGCCTCCGTGCGCCGCTGGACGCCCAGCTTGGCGAGCACGGCATTCACATGGAACTTGGCGGTGTGCTCGCTGATGTCCAGCCGGTCCGCGATGGACTTGTTGGACAGCCCCTCCGCGAGCAGCCCGAGCACCTCGCGCTCCCGCGGCGTGAGCGCGTCCGGCGTGGTGGCCTGGGCCGGTAGCGAGGCACGCGGCGTGGCGCGCAGCTCCGCGAGCGCGGGGTCGAACACGGCCAGCCCCCGTGCCACGGAGAGCAGCGCGGCGACCAGGGCGGAGGGCTCCGCGTCCCGGAACAGCAGGCCCCGCGCGCCCGCGCCCAGCGCCGCCTCGCCCGCGGCTTCATCCACCACCAGCGCGAGCACCGGTGCGCCCAGGTCGGGACCCTCCACGTTGGACGGGCGCAGGCCGGTGTCCCACAGCACCACGTCGGGTGGCTCGCCGGGTTGGGATTCCAGGTCCACCTGCGTCCCGGCCGCCACCTCGAAGTGCACGCCTGTCTGGTCGCTCAGCGCCCGGGAGAGCGCCCCCCGGGCGAGCGGGTCCTCTGAGACGAGGGACAACCGGAGCGGTGAGGTGGATGCGGCCAGCACGGGACTGCTTCACTAACCGGCCCCTGCGGCCGACGCTGTCCCAGTGCGCTCAGGGCCCTCGCAGCCGCGACATGAGCAGGAAGCCCACGGCGAGCGCGAGGAGCACGCCCACCACGGCCCACAAGGCGACGGAGCACCCAGGGGATGGCTTCGAGACGATGGGCAACTTCTGTGTCCGGAGGTCCTCGGTAATCTGCGCGAGCAGCCCTGCGTCGTAGGACACGGGCTCGCCCTTGCGAATCTTCCGGCCCATCGCCTCCAGCTCACCCCCAGGCAGGTAGCGCTCCGTGAGCAGCAGGCTGCGCGCCTGGAGCTCGCGTTCGGTGCCGTGGGCGGCGGGGTCCAGTCCGCAACCCGTGCAGGGGGTGAACGCGCCCACCTTCGAGTTGCCACACCGCACGCAGACAGCCAGGGTCATGCGCCTACCCTAGCGCGAATGCCCCACGAGGCGCGGCCCGCCATCCCTCACGGGCCGCTCGCGGGCGTCACGTCAGGGGGCCAGGTTGCTCATGTGCTGGCGGATGCGCACTACGGACGTGGTCATCGCGGCCCGGCTCAGGCCAGCGTGACGCCGTGCCCGGGCGCATCCGTTGGCAACTCCAGCCGTGCGCCCGCGTACCGGGCTCCGCCCTGGAAGGGGTGGCTCGCGATGAACAGCGGCGTATCCAGGTCGGCGTAGGTGAATCCCCCCAATCCGGCGGCCAGGTGCGCCGAGGCGGACATGGCCAGCACGCTCTCCACCATGCCGCCCACCATGAGCTCCAGGCCCGCCGCGCGAGCGAGGCTCCACATCGTCAGTGCCTCGACGACGCCGCACTTCATCGTCTTGATGTTGATGGCATGCGCGGCGCCTTCCCGGATGAGTCGCAGCACGTCCTTCGCCGAGCGCGCCGACTCATCCGCGCACACCGGCACGCGCGAGCGGCGCGTGAGCTCCGCCATGCCGGCCACATCATGCGCGGGCACGGGTTGTTCGAAGAGGGCCAGGGGGACGTCCGCGCGTGCCAGTTCCTTCAGGAAGGCGAGCGCCTCGGCCACGTCATAGCCGCCGTTGGCATCCGCGAAGAGCCGGGCCTGGGGCGCCACTTCATGGATGGCCATCAATCGTGCCGCGTCCTCAACGGGCGGTAGCGCCCCGACCTTCACCTTCAGCGTGGTGATGCCCCGCGCCAGGATGGCCTGCGCGGACTTTCGCGCATGGGCCACGTCTCCCGCGGTGACCGTCATGTCGATGTCCAGCGCGGCCTGCGCGCCGCCCAGCATCACGTACAGCGGAACGCGGTAGTGCCGAGCCAGCGCATCGAGCAGCGCCGTCTCCACGGCGCACCGGGCGGAGGGCGCCAGCGCGAGTGAATCCCCCAGCGCCTCGGACGCGGGCCGCCACGCGCGAGCGTCTCGTCCCACCAGCCCCGCGCGCACCTGTTCCAGGGCGGCCAGCGTACTGGCCTGTGTCTCTCCACTGACGGCGGGGAAGGGGGCGGCCTCGCCCAGGCCCTCGGTGCCGTCCGCCAGGGTGAGCCGCACCAGGACGTTCTCCGCGGCGTACTGCGCGCCGGTGGCGATGGCGAAGGGCTCGGTGAGCGGGAGGTGCAGTGGCTCGAAGTGGACGGCGGTGATGAGGGTGGGCGTCATGGGCGGCCGAGGAGCCTAACCGCCCGGGCCTCTCGTGCGCGCGCCACGCCAAGCGGCGGTTGGCCGACAGACACATGGGAACTGATACTGATACATGTCTGCCCCGTGTACTTGTGACGGCCACGCATTCGTGTCGACATGGAGCCATTCTGAACGACCGATTCCAGGCGGCTCCGGCGCCCGACATGGATGTGCTGCTCGTGGCGCTCGAGGAAGCGGAGCGGCACCAGCCCGAGGGCTGCATGGTGTTGCACGCCGTGCGGGACGCGGCCGGAGCGCTCGTCGACTTCCAGTGGGCCTGGGCGAATCCCGCGGGTGCGCGCGTCCTGGGGCACGCCGCCCCGGAGTCGCTGCGAGGCCGGCGGCTGTGTGAGCTGATGCCGGGCTCGGGATTGGCCGCCCGGGTGGACCTGCTTCGGGACGTGGTGGAAGCGGGGCGGCCGGCCGCCGACAGCTTCCAGGAAGGGGATGCGTGGCTTCAGGGAACGGCGGTGCCGCTCCGGGACGGTGTATTGCTGCGCCTGCGTGACATCACCAGCGCACTGCGGTTGGAGGAGGGCGTCCGCGAAACCCTGGACTGGGTGCGGAGCATGCTGGAGGCCACGCCCGACGCGTTCTTCACGGTGGATGCGGACTGGCGGGTCACCTATGTGAACCACGAGGCCGCGGCCCTCAGCGGGCGTTCGCAGGAGCAGCTCTTCCGGCAGATTCTGTGGCAGGCGTGCCCGGAGTTGCTGGGCACGCGGATGGAGCGGGAGCTGCGCCGAGTCGCGAGCGGCGCGGGCCACACCATCTTCGAATGGCGCGCCACGCCTGGCCGCTGGCATGAGGTGCACGCCTGGGGCGCCAACGGCAACGTGTCCATCTTCGGGCGGGACGTCACCGCCAGGAAGCAGGCGGAGGCGGAGCGGGATGTGCTCCTGTCGCGCGAGCACTCGGGCCGCCTGGAAGCCGAGGCCCTGGTCCACGAGCGCACCCGCGAACTCATGGCAGCGCGCGAGCGACTGGTGCAGTCGGAGAAGCTGGCCATGGCGGGACAGCTGGCGGCGGGCGTGGGGCACGAAATCAACAACCCGCTCTCCTATGTCGTGGGCAACCTGCAGTTCGCGCTGGATCAACTCGAGCCCCTCGCGGCGCGGGGCGAAGTGCGTGAAGCCCTGGCCCGCGCGCTGGGCGAGGCGATGGAGGCCCTGCGCGAGGCGAAGGAAGGCGCCGAGCGCATCCGCACCACCGTCCGTGACTTGCAGACCTTCGCCCGCGCGGAGGAGCCGCAACTGTCACCCGTGGACGTGCACGCGGCGCTGGAGTTCGGCCTCTCCATGGCGATGCCGCACCTTCGCCACCGGGCCCGCGTCGAGAAGCGCCTGGGCCCGGTGCCCACGGTGATGGCGCACGAGACGCGGCTGGGGCAGGTGTTCCTCCAACTGCTCGTCAACGCCGCGCAGGCCATTCCGGAAGGGGACGTGGCGCGCTACCAGGTGACGCTCTCCACCTGGAGGGACGGCGCGACGGTGGTGGTGGAGGTGGCGGACAACGGCCACGGCATGGCGCCCGAGGTCCTGGAGCGCGCCTTTGAGCCCTTCTTCACCACCCGTCCCCTGGGGGAGGGCGCTGGACTCGGCCTGTCCACCAGCCTGGGCCTGGTGCGGGGCATGGGCGGCGAGCTGTCGGCGTCGAGCGCGCCGGGGCTGGGCAGTGTCTTCCAGGTGCGGCTGCCCACCACCGACGCGGACGCGGCATCCGTGCGGGTGGCGGAGGACAAGGCGCTTCCCGGGCGGAAGCGGGTGCTGGTGGTGGATGACGAGCCGCTGCTCGCCTCGGTATTGGGCCGCATCCTCGGCGCGCGTCACGAGGTGGTGGTGGTCCACAGCGGGCGCGAGGCGTTGGACACGCTGGCGCGCGACGCGGACTTCGACCGCATCTTCTGTGACTTGATGATGGGGGACCTGACGGGGATGGACGTGTACGACACGCTGTCCTCGCGTCAGCCGGAGCTGCTCGCGCGCTTCGTCTTCATGACGGGCGGAGGCTTCTCCGAGCGGGCACGGACCTTCCTTCAGTCGGTTCCGGTGCCGCGCATCGAAAAGCCGTTCGAGCTGGGCGTCCTGCACGCGCTGGTGGAGGACGCCCCGCCGCGCGCCGGTACTTGAGAAGGGCGGCCGGCGCGCGCATCGGAAGCGGTGTGACTACAGCTTCACTTCTTCCCGATCGGGCTGGGTGATGTAGCCGGAGCCCGCAGCCACCAGCTTGGCCATCAGCTTGTCCATGCCGTTGGAGCGGGCGAAGGCCATCTCGTTGCGGGTGGCGCCCACCAAGGTGAGCAACTGCACCTTGCCGCTGGGGAGCACGAAGTGGTCGGGCCGGGACGGGTCCCGGACGAACACGAAGCCGCTCAGCTTGGACTCGCCACCGTCCAGGGAGCCTTCCACCGGGTAGCGGTGGCCCATGGCGAAGGCGCGCAGGGACACGAGGTTGTAGGCCATCATGTCCAGCAGCCGGAACACCGGCCACTTCGCCTCTTCGGGCGTGTGGATGACCATCTCGTAGCCCAGCCCGCTGGGCGCGTCGTCGGGGATGTCCTCGCCGGGTGCCGCGGTGAAGGGGTTGGACAGTCCACTGGTGACATAGGTCCAGTAGGGGTAGCTCTCGCTGGGCGGTGAGACGCGCACGCCCATGGGACCCCAGTTGGGGTCCGCTTCCTGGACCTGGGCGAGCTCACTCTCCATCCACGCTTGGATGGCATCCGTCTGGTCGAGCGTGAAGACGCCTTCGTCAATGGCGCCGAACATCTTCGGATACTCGACTTCATCGCGGTCCGCCCAGCAGTCCTCGTACCACTGGATGAAGTCTTCGTCCGTCTCCGGGGCTTTCATGGCGATGACACTCTAGAGGCTCACCCCGGTTTCACAACTTCAAGTCGCGGAGAGGCCTCTTCAGGCTGACAGTCCGGGGGGCGTTCAGGTGCCGGTGGCCCCTTGGGTGCCCGGGGAGGCGGCCAGGGGCCAGGGTTTCAGCCCGCAGATTCGCTCGGCCTCCTCCACGGCGGGCGCCAGCCGCGCGTGCTCCCGGCGAAGGAAGCCCCGCACCGCCCCGTCCAGCGTTCTGTCGAAAATGAGGTGGGCGCTGTGCACGGCGGTGGGCTCGAAGCCTCGAGACACCTTGTGCTCACCCCCGGCGCCCGGCTCGAACACCTTGCGGCCGGTCCGGATGCAGTCCTCCACGGAGTGGTACAGGCAGACGTGGAAGTGGAGGAAGGGGTGCTCCTCGAAGGCGCCCCAGTAGCGGCCATAGAGGCGCTCCGGGGTGGCCAGGTTGAAGGCGCCGGCGATGACCTGCTGGCCGCGCACCGCCTCCACCAGCTCCACCGAACCGGGCATCGTGCGGAAGACCCGCGCGAAGAAGTCGGGGGTGAGCTGAATCTGCCCCCAGGCGTGGCGCTCGCAGGTGGAGGTGTAGAATCCGTAGGCGCGCTGGGCGTGCACCTGGGAGAGCTCGTCGCCGCGCACCGTGCGCAGGGTGATGCCCTGGGTGGCCGCGGCCCCGCGCTCGCGCTTGAGCTGGTTGCGGCGCTTGGAGTCGAAGCGCGCCAGGTAATCGTCGTAGCTGCCGTAGCCCGGGTTCTTCCAATGGAACTGGAGGGTGATGCGCCGGGCGAGCCCCTCGGCCTCCAGGAAGTCCGCCTCGTCCCCCGTCGGATACAGGACGTGGACGGAGGAGCAGCCCGCCTCCTGGGCGCTCCCGGCGGCGGCGGCAAGCAGGGCCCGGCGCAGGGCGGGGACGTCCTCGCCCGGGGCGATGAGGAAGCGGGGCACGGTGGCGGGGGACAGCGGCCCGCCCACGACGAGCTTCGGGTAGTACTCGACGCCGAGGCGGGCGGCGGCATCCGCCCAGCCGAAGTCGTAGATGTACTCGCCCATGCTGTGGAACTTGAGGTACGCGGGCGCGGCGGCCACGAGCTTGGGGCCGCGCCACAGCGTGAGGTGATGCGGCGCCCAGCCTGTCTCCTCGGTGGCGCTCCCGCTCTCCTCCATGGCCGCCAGCCAGGCGTGCCGGACGAAGGGTGGGGCGTCGGGGCCGACGAGCGCGTCCCAGCCTGCGGCCGGGGCATCAGTCACTGCTTCGAGGATGCGGAGGCGGAGCGGGGTATCGGCGGGCACGGGGGCACTCTTAACGCGCCCCGCACGTGCCCGCCGTGTGTTGCTGGCCTGTCCGTCAGGCGGCCCGAGCGGCGCCCCCGGCCCGTGTGGCCTCGCGGGCCTCCGGCCAGACGGCTCGCTGCGGGGTGGCGATGCGGATGATGCGCAGCAGGGCCAGCACGCGCATCACCTGCCACGTGGGGTCCAGCTCGAACTTCCTCGCCGCGAAGTTGGGGCTGCTGCCGTACTTGTGGTGGTTGTTCTGGAAGAGCTCCCCCATGCAGAGGAAGTCCATGGGCAGGGAGTTGCGCGACTTGTCGGTGCTGTCGAAATTCCGGTAGCCGTACTTGTGGCCGCACCAGTTGACGATGGCGCCGTGCACCGGGCCCATGAGGAAGTGCAGGGGCAGCAGCAGGAACTGCCAGGGCGAGGTGGCGAACATCACGTAGAAGGTGGAGTAGAAGGCCACCCAGCCCAGGGTGGCGAACCATGAGGTGCGCAGCGTGGTGTCCACGAGCGGCCACTCCGGGTAGCCACCCAGGAAGCGGGCCTCGGGTTGACCGCGGCCGGCCGCGTAGTCGTCGTAGCGCGCCTTGGTGTGCCACATCATCCGCGCCACATCCTTGAAGAAGTGGGGCGAGTGCGGGTCCTTCTCGGTGTCGGAGAAGGCATGGTGCTCACGGTGGAGGATGGCGTACGCCTTGGGCGACAGGTACGACGAGCCCTGCACCAGGTAGGTGAGCAGGTGCATCACCCGCTCCGTCTTCGGCCCCATGGTGTACATGCGGTGGGCCGCGTACCGGTGCTGGAAGAAGCTCTGGAAGAACACGCAGAGCAGCCAGTGCGAGACGAAGAAGATGAGGACGGCCATTCGAGTTCCCTGGTCAGTGACTGAACCGGGGTAACACCGGGCATGTCATGGCAGCGTCACGCGGGATGGAAGAGCGGCGGCCCTGCCCCGCGGGGCGACAGGCCCGCTCGCTTCGCTTCAGGAGTCCATCAGTAGAACGCGCCGTGGCATGACATGACGCGCGGCGGCGCGGCCCGCTCTTCCGGTACGGAAGGGGGGCACGGAGCTCCAGGAGAGGAGTACACGCGTGAAGCGGGCGGACATCGTCGGATTGGACAAGGCGCACGTCTGGCATCCCTACACGGCGATGGAGGCCTACATCGCGGAGACGGATCCACTGGTGGTGGTGCGCTCGGAAGGGGCGTACCTCCATGACGCGGACGGCACGCGCTACTTGGACGCCAACGGTTCCTGGTGGGTGTCCACGCTGGGCCACCGTCACCCGCGCCTGATGCGCGCGCTCGCCGAGCAGGCCGCCGCGCTCCCACACGTCTCCCTGGCGGGCATCACCCACGAGCCAGCAGCGCTGCTAGCGTCGGAGCTGGCGGCCATCGCCCCCGGTTCGGACCGCCCGGACCTTCCCGCGTCCGAGCGCCTGTCCCGCGTCTTCTATTCGGACAACGGCAGCACGGCGGTGGAGGTGGCCATCAAGATGGCGGCCCAGTACTGGGCGCAGAATGGGCAGCCGCGCCGCACCCGCTTCATCACCCTGTCGGGGGCGTTCCACGGCGAGACGATGGGCGCCACCAGCGTGGGAGGCGTTCCCCTGTTCCGGGAGGTTTTCGGCCCCCTGCTCTTTGACGTGGTGCACGTCCCCTCTCCGGCGGAGGAGGGGGGCTGGGCACGCGCCTTCGCGCAGGTCCAGTCCACCTTGCGCGCTCACCCCGAGGAGATTGCAGGCGTCATCCTGGAGCCGGTGCTGCAGGGCGCGGCGGGCATGGTGATGTACTCGCCA
>NZ_CP113950.1:5967500-5975000 GCF_026810205.1 Myxococcus sp. NMCA1
GCACCTGGGCCTTGGCCAGCCGCTTGAGCGCGTGCGGGAGCGTCCCGTCTGCCCAGGCCAGGGCCAGTTCGTCGGGTGGTTGGCCATGCCGTGCAGCTTCATCGCGTTGAGTTTCTCCAGCGTCTGGTCCACGAGCATTCCTTCTTCTCCATCAGTCTCGGTGTCCAGTCTGCGCGCGCCCTCATACGCGCGCGAAGACCACCGTCGAGTCTGGGAGACGCAAGCCAGCACCGACGGGCAATGTCCGCGCACGGCCACGAGGCCGTGCGTGCAGTCGGTGGTAGTAGTGGGCGCCGCGCACGTTCTCGTGCTCGGGCACCGCGCCCTTGTCGGCATGCTTCTCGTCGGCGTCCTCAAGGCGGTGCTGGAGGATGACGACGACGGACTTGTAGCTGACGGCACGGTGGCGCAGTGCCCGGGCGCACGCATTCTCCACGCGGGCCTTGCCGTGCTTCTTCTCGTCGGCCAGGCGCAGCACGCCCAGCGACGAGCGAAAGCCCTGCTGCGAGTGGGGCCGCTTCGTCATGAGTTCCTCCACCAGCTTCGCGCACGAGGGGCCCACGCCTTCGGCCCAGCGAGTGAGACGCAAGGGCGTCCACTCGGCGTGCTGCCGGTGGGGGCGGGCATGTGCTCGGGTTGGGTTGAAAAGCGCCCCGGCTGCGCGCTGCGCACATGGCTGGCCACCCTGCGGCCCGCGAGGAAGGCTTCGACGCAGCCCTCCGTGTGACGCACCTCCACCGGATTGCCCACCAGTGTGTACGGCACGCTGTACCAGTGGCCCTCCAACTCGACGTGGTAGTCGATATTCATCCGCGCCTTCTTCCAGAAGGCCAGCTGGTAGGGGCGCGTAGGCAGGGGCTTGAGCGTCGCGCGCTGGTGGAAGTGGTCACCGCCGGCGGTAGACGAGAGTTGGGCCCACGTGCGTCGCAAATTCCTCGGGGCGCAGCCCTTCGAGCCCGCATGCGAAGAGGTGCTGGAGCTCATCGGCGAGCTGTATGCCATTGAAGCGGACCTGCCCTGCCTTGCCCGGCTGGTCAGCCCTGACGGAACTGGTGCGCCAGGCCGCGCTCGCGCACCGGCTCGCCGTGCGTCAAAGACACTCCGCCCCCGTGGTGGAGCGCATCCGCCAGTGGACCCTGGCCCAGAGGGCCGCTCCCGGCAGGGCCTTACGCAAGGCCCTCGACCCTCGAGTACATACTGAAGCTGTGGGACGGGCTCACCGTCTTCCTGCGCGCCCCCGAGGTGTCCCTCGATAACAACCACGTCGTACGGCAGCTTCGCGACATGGTGGTGAGTCGCAGGAACCACTACGGCAGCAAGTCCCAGCGAGGCACCGAGGTGGCCGCTCTCTTCTACTCCCTCATCGAGACGGCGCGCCTGCCCGGGGAGGCCCCTGGCCACGACCTGCGCCGCGCCGTGCTCGCCGCCATCGAGAACCCGGGCACCATCACGCTCCCGCACCGCCAGGACTGACGACCGCTGCCGTCGCCGCGCTCCCGGTTGGTCCGGCGCTGTGTCCAGACGGGGCACGGCGAACTCCTACACAGAGTCAGCTCCGACACGCCCAGCTTCTGTGCGGCCGCCATGCTCGCGACTGCCGCTACCAGATGCTCCGCATAGCGCACCGCGAAGGCGCGTAGCTCCTCGAGGAACGGCAATGAACCACTCCGCCGCCCGGCCTTCAGCCGCTGCGCCTCCAGACGGAACTGCTCCAACTCCTTCTCAATCTCCACGGCCCGCCTCCAGATGTGTGGCCACGGGAGGTCTCACGGGGGGCGGCATTCCGTCACGACGAGGCTCGGCGAACAGTTACGGTGGACTGGGCGGGTTTGCTCAGGAGGACGTTCGACTTCGACGTGTTCGCGTGCGTGAGCTGTGGAGGCAGGCGGCGGGTGCTGGCGTACGTGAAGGAAGTGGGAGGGGTGCGCGCGCTTCTGGAGCACCTGGGCATGCCCACGGCAGGTGCGCGCCTGGCCCCGGCGCGAGAGCCCTGCAGGCCGCGTGGTGTTGCGGCTCAAGCTGCCACAGCCAAGAGAGCGAGCCCCCTGCCGCGCACCGCATGGGAGCCTGGCCAGGGCCGGCGTGTACCCCAAGGGGCTGCGCGACCTCTCCACCGGCCGGGCGCACTGCTCGGGCTGCCCCTGTCTGCGGCCCTCCTCGGCCCCTCCGCGCCAGCCCTCCCCCTCAACATGGCTTCTATCCCGCCGATACGTCCCAGGGAGCGTATCGGCTCCGCCACCCGCCGCGTGTTGGAGGACGAGCGAAGTTCCGACGGTGGTGATACCTACCAGACGAGGCTCCGCAGCGTGGTGCGCTTGCCGACACGCTCCCAGTGGAGGTCTCCCCCCCAGAGCGCGGGGAACGGTCTCCCCTCCGGAGCGATGGCCAGCCGTCCGTAGAGATAGGGCCCAGGGGTCCGGTCACTGGTGGACACGAGAGTCTCCTGTCCTTTCCCGTCGCTGTCGGAGAAGACGATGGTGAATGGGCCCCCCTTGGACGCGCCCGGGTCCTCCTCCTCGCTCCTGGCCTTCGGCAACACCCAGGCCACAGGCAGGTCCACCTCCACGTGGTTGGGCGTCACCCACCGCGCGGTGGGCGGTGGTACTCTCCGACCGGGGCGGCGGAACCAGGTGCTCACTGGGATACCCTCTTGGGTGCGGGCCACCCCCAGTTGCACCGGGCGGGAGTGGACGTCTCCTCGCTCGCTCCACCACAGCTCGAGGTGGTCTGCACCGAGGATGGCTTTGGGACTCGTGTCCGTGGCCACCACCGTGTGGTCGTCATGGAACTGCGCCACCACCGTCACAGTGTTGCCGCGCCGAAACGCGTGTACCTTCAGGTCCGCGTCTTCCTTTCCGCTCCAGTGCTTCCGTCCCCAGCTCACCCACACCGGGGCATGGCCGGCGGGGATTCCTGTTCCCGGGGCGAGCACCACCGCGTGCTCGGACTGACGGCGCTCCTCGGAACCGTCCTCCTCCTCCCCGGACTCCGAGTCCTCATGGCTCAACGTGCTGAAACGCTGCGCCAGCAGGCTCAGACTCGCCGAGTGATAGCGATCGCTCGAGGAGGTTCCCACCAGCAGTGGCCCTTTCCGATCGAAGCGGACGGAAACAGTGTCGGACCATCCAGTGAGTCCGCTGCGGCCGAGGGTGAGTACCTCCGGACCGCCACCCCTACTGGAGCTCGGGCATTGGTCCATGGCTCCAGGACCCATCCCTCCCCCGGTGAGGGCAAAGCGCTCCCCGCTGGCAAGTCCCACGAGGACCACCGGGCCCGTGGTGCCCTCGCCCTGTTTGAAGAAGCTGTAGCAGACCACGTCGTCGTCCTGGCCATCCCCGTCGAGCTCCAGTTGGAAGTGCGTGATGAGATAGGCGCCCTCCTGCTTCGCACGAGCATGAAACCAGGACATGAAAGGAGTGGATGTGGATGCAACCGCGGGAGTCGCTGGCGGCGCCGCCAGCAGGGCAAGACATGGAAGAAGGGAGAGGACGACCATATCCATCCATCTCAACAACAGCGCCCTCAGCCGGACAAGCGCTGACGATGGCTCCCTGACTCACGCGATGGGCTCGCCTCTTGTTCCTTCAGCTCTGCCTCCGCCCAGGGAACGCTCCGCGTCTCCGACTCGACGGGCGAGTCGCCGTGGAACGCATAAGAGGGATGGGCGGCCTGCTGTGGGACGGGTTGGCGCTATTCCTCAGCGCCCCGGTGGTGGTGGGGCTGGGCTACGCCTTCTCACACAGCGTGGACGCGGTGGCGAAAGGAGCCGCGCGGGCCGAGCACCTGTTGGTGCTAGCCACCACGGCGGCCCTGCTGGCGGTGGGGGGCGTGCGCCGGCTGCGCACGCGGCGCCTGGCCCAACGCTCGCGGTGAGGCGCGGAAAACCCAAGACGCCCAAAACAGAAAACCCCCGGTGTCCACGAGGGACACCGGGGGTTTCTCAAAAAGAATCCGGCAGCGACCTACTCTCCCGCGCGGTTTCCCGCGAAGTACCATCGGCTCTGGAGGGCTTAACTTCCGTGTTCGGGATGGGAACGGGTGGGACCCCTCCGACATAGCCACCGGAAAACAAGCGACAGTGCATACAAAGGGTAAGTTTCAATTCATTGCTGAGCGAAAGTCTCGCTGTGCGTATTTCAGTCTTCCAGGCGAGTGCGTGAAGCACTCGAGCCTCGGCCTTGGCCCCGAGTCCCTTACTCCCCTTGAGGGGGCATGCAAGAGAATGGGGAAAGTAAGCCTCACGACCAATTAGTACCGGTTAGCTGAACGTGTTACCACGCTTACACACCCGGCCTATCAACGTCGTAGTCTTCGACGGGTCTTCAGGGGCTTGCGCCCGGGATACCTGGTCTTGAGGTCGGTTTCCCGCTTAGATGCTTTCAGCGGTTATCCAATCGGCACATGGCTACCCAGCGATGCCTCTGGCGAGACAACTGGTACACCAGCGGTGCCTCCAACCCGGTCCTCTCGTACTAAGGTCAGAGCCTCTCAAGTATCCTACGCCCACAGCAGATAGGGACCAAACTGTCTCACGACGTTTTGAACCCAGCTCGCGTACCGCTTTAATTGGCGAACAGCCAAACCCTTGGGACCTGCTCCAGCCCCAGGATGCGATGAGCCGACATCGAGGTGCCAAACCTCCCCGTCGATGTGAACTCTTGGGGGAGATAAGCCTGTTATCCCCGGAGTACCTTTTATCCGTTGAGCGATGGCCCTTCCATTCAGGACCACCGGATCACTATGACCTGCTTTCGCACCTGCTCGACGTGTCCGTCTCGCAGTCAAGCTCCCTTATGCCATTGCACTCGACGCCCGGTTTCCAATCGGGCTGAGGGAACCATCGCGCGCCTCCGTTACTTTTTGGGAGGCGACCGCCCCAGTCAAACTACCCACCAGACAGTGTCCCAATCCCGGCTGACGGGACATGGTTAGACACCAGAAATCAACAGGGTGGTATTTCACCGTTGCCTCCACCGAACCTAGCGGCCCGGCTTCAAAGGCTCCCACCTATCCTACACAGTCAATCCCTAGTGTCACTGTCAAGTTATAGTAAAGGTTCACGGGGTCTTTCCGTCTTGCTGCGGGTAAACTGCATCGGCACAGCTATTTCAATTTCGCTGAGTCCCTCTCCGAGACAGCGCGGAAGTCGTTACTCCATTCGTGCAGGTCGGAACTTACCCGACAAGGAATTTCGCTACCTTAGGACCGTTATAGTTACGGCCGCCGTTTACTGGGGCTTCGGATCATCGCTTCACCTTGCGGCTGACGAATCCCCTTAACCTTCCAGCACCGGGCAGGAGTCAGACCCTATACGTCGGCTTGTCGCCTTCGCAGAGTCCTGTGTTTTTGGTAAACAGTCGCTACCGCCATTTCTCTGCAACCTCTCTCAGCTCCGGCTGTACGCCTTCACCTACCAGAGGCCCACCTTCTTCCGAAGTTACGGTGGAAATTTGCCTAGTTCCTTGGAGGAGAGTTCTCTCAAGCGCCTTAGGATTTTCTCCTCGCCCACCTGTGTCGGTTTACGGTACGGACACCCTGCAAGCTCCCTACGGGACTTTTCTTGGAAGCAGAGCATCAGCGACTTACCCCTTACGGGGCGCCATGGAGTCTCGGGGATAACTGCCGCGCCTTTATTCGTACGCGACACCCCTACACCTTTAGACTGACACAACCACCGGTCAGCTCGCCTAGCTTTCTCCGTCCTCCCTTAGTTCAACGCTCACAAGATGGTGCAGGAATATTAACCCGCTTTCCATCACCTACGCCTTTCGGCCTCGGCTTAGGTTCCGACTAACCCTGGGAAGATTAACTTGACCCAGGAAACCTTGGGCTTACGGCGAGGGGGTTTCTCACCCCCTTTATCGCTACTCATTTCGGCATCAGCACTCCCAGTCGCTCCAGCCGCCTTTTCAGTCGACCTTCGCTGCAACTGGGACGCTCCCCTACCGCCACACGTTTTACGTGTGACCCGAAGCTTCGGCACTAGTCTTGAGCCCCGTTACATTTTCGGCGCGGCCTGTCTTGACCAGTGAGCTATTACGCTTTCTTTAAAGGATGGCTGCTTCTAAGCCAACCTCCTGGTTGTCAATGACCTGCCACATCCTTTCTAGTGTTCACTTAGACTAGATTTGGGGGCCTTAGCTGTCGGTCTGGGTTATTCCCCTCTTGCCAATGGACGTTATCACCCACTGACTGCGTCCCGGGATAACAATTGCCGGCATTCGGAGTTTGGTACGGTTTGGTAATCTGGTGAGACCCCTAGCCGTTCCAGTGCTCTACCTCCGGCATTGAATTGCCCGAGCCGATACCTAAATATCTTTCGGGGAGAACCAGCTATCACGGAGTTTGATTGGCCTTTCACCCCTACACACAGCTCATCTCAGAAATTTTCAACTTTCACGAGTTCGGTCCTCCATGCGGTGTTACCCGCACTTCAACCTGGCCATGTGTAGATCACCCCGCTTCGGGTTATAATACACGCAACTAAACGCCCTATTCGGACTCGCTTTCGCTCCGGCTCCACCTAACGGCTTAGCCTCGCTACGTATATTAAGTCGCCGAATCATGATGCAAAAGGTACGCTCTCGCACTGGGTTGCCCCGTAGTGCTCGAACTGCTTGTAGACATGCGGTTTCAGGTTCTTTTGACTCCCCTTACCGGGGTTCTTTTCACCTTTCCCTCGCGGTACTTGTTCACTATCGGTCGCCAAGGAGTATTTAGCCTTACCGGATGGTCCCGGCTGATTCAGGCAGGATTGCACGTGTCCCGCCCTACTTGGGTAACCCACTCAGCTCCAACTCGCTTTCGCGTACGCGACTATCACGCTCTTTGGTGCCTCTTTCCAGAGGCTTCCGCTAGCAAGTCAAAGTCCTACCGTGGACCCACTACCCCGACGCCACTTTCGTGGTTTCGGTTTGGGCTTCTCCCATTTCGCTCGCCACTACTTTGGGAATCACTCATTGTTTTCTCTTCCTCAGGGTACTGAGATGTTTCACTTCCCCTGGTTAGCTCCATCCCACCTATGTATTCAGTGAGAGGTAACGCCGCTATTCGCAGCGCTGGGTTTCCCCATTCGGACATCCCCGGATCAACGCTCGGTTGACAGCTCCCCGGGGCTTTTCGCAGCCACCCGCGTCCTTCATCGCCTCTTGGCACCTAGGCATCCACCGCACGCCCTTAGTAGCTTACTTGCCCTAATCTCTTGTTTCACGCCCGCCTCCCGGCGGATTGTCGAAACTCGAAACCAAGGCCCAGACTCCTGCTCTTCGCAGCAAGCCTGGAAGACTTCTTTTTACTTACGCTTGATTAAAAGCACCTGACTCCTTCCCCTCACCTTCGCCTCACGGCGTCAGCTGGGTACTTTCGTCAGGGCTTCTGCGAGAACTTCTCTCAGCAGAAATTGAACTTACCCTTCGTATGCACTTGTCAAAGAACGCTTCTCTAAGCTTCAGAGAAAACTTGTGTGGAGCTGATTGGGTTTGCCACCTGCCAGTGCGCGTC